>PZPI01000059.1 GCA_003045935.1 Bacteroidota bacterium
CGAATTGCTTTTCCTTCGATTAGTTTAGGTTGGAAAGCCTGAATACCTAAACGGTGAAGTGTGGGGGCACGGTTTAGAAGAACTGGGTGACCTTTGATCACGTTCTCTAGGATGTCCCAAACTACAGGTTCTTTCTTATCAATAATCTTCTTCGCTGATTTAACGGTTTTTACAATACCGCGCTCAATCAGTTTACGAATAATAAAAGGCTTGTATAGCTCAGCAGCCATATCTTTAGGTAAACCACACTCAAATAATTTAAGATCTGGTCCTACAACGATTACCGAACGAGCTGAATAATCTACACGCTTACCTAATAAGTTTTGACGAAAACGACCTTGCTTACCTTTCAATGAATCAGAAAGTGATTTAAGCGGACGATTTGATTCTGTCTTAACCGCAGAAGCCTTACGTGTGTTATCGAATAATGAATCCACAGCCTCTTGAAGCATACGCTTCTCGTTTCTTAAGATTACTTCAGGAGCTTTAATCTCGATAAGTCTCTTAAGACGGTTGTTACGAATAATTACTCGTCTATATAAATCATTTAAATCTGATGTAGCAAATCTACCTCCATCTAGTGGGACAAGCGGGCGTAATTCTGGCGGAATTACAGGAACCACCTTCATAATCATCCATTCTGGCTTATTCTCACGATTAGCCTGAGACTCACGGAAAGACTCAACAACCTGCAAACGCTTTAAGGCCTCAGTTTTACGTTGCTTAGAAGTTTCTGTATTTGCCTTATGGCGTAATTCATAAGATAAAGTCTCTAAATCAATGCGCTGAAGTAGTTCAATTAAACACTCAGCACCCATCTTAGCGATGAATTTGTTTGGATCTGAATCTTCTAGATATTGATTCTCTTGTGGAAGCTCATCAACAATATTTAGGTATTCCTCTTCAGTTAAGAAGTCTAGCATCTGAAGATCTTCACCTTCAGGGCCTTTGGCAATACCTGGTTGAATAACTACATAACGCTCATAATAGATAATCATGTCAAGTTTCTTCGAAGGAAGTCCAAGAAGGTAACCTAACTTGTTTGGTAATGAACGGAAATACCAAATATGAGCAACAGGGACTACTAATGAAATGTGTCCAACGCGATCGCGACGAACTTTCTTCTCTGTAACCTCAACACCACATCGATCACAAACGATACCGCGGTAACGGATACGCTTATACTTACCACAAGCACACTCGTAATCCTTAACAGGACCGAAGATACGCTCACAAAAAAGACCATCTCTTTCAGGCTTGTGTGTACGGTAGTTGATGGTTTCTGGCTTCAACACTTCACCTCGCGATGCTGCAAGGATAGATTCTGGAGAAGCAAGACCAATCGAAATCTTATTAAATCTTTGCTCAGTTGTATCGTTAACTCTAGCCATAATAACGTAAAGCTTTGTTTAATTAATGTTTAGAATTATTCTTCGAGACGAATGTCGAGTCCTAATCCTTTTAATTCGTGCATAAGTACGTTGAATGATTCAGGTAAACCAGGCTCTGGCATAGTCTCCCCTTTCACAATCGCTTCATAGGTCTTTGCACGACCTACTACGTCATCCGATTTAACGGTTAAGATTTCTCTTAGCGTAGAAGAAGCTCCATAAGCTTCAAGTGCCCACACCTCCATCTCACCGAAACGCTGACCTCCGAATTGCGCTTTACCTCCTAGAGGTTGCTGCGTAATTAGAGAATATGGTCCGATAGAACGTGCGTGCATCTTATCATCAACCATGTGACCTAGTTTAAGCATGTAGATCACACCAACCGTTGCTGGTTGATCGAAACGCTCACCTGTTCCACCGTCAAATAAATAAGTGTGTCCGTATCTAGGAATACCGGCTTCATCGGTTAAAGCATTGATCTGGTCAATGTTCGCACCGTCAAAGATTGGAGTAGCATATTTCTGACCTAATTTTTGACCTGCCCAACCAAGAACAGTCTCATAGATCTGACCAATGTTCATACGAGAAGGTACTCCAAGTGGGTTAAGTACGATATCTACAGGTGTACCGTCTTCTAAGAAAGGCATATCCTCGTCGCGAACAATACGTGCAACGATACCTTTGTTTCCGTGACGACCTGCCATCTTATCACCTACTTTCAGCTTACGCTTCTTAGCGATATAAACTTTAGCAAGTTTCATGATACCTGCAGGTAACTCATCTCCGACAGAAATTGTAAACTTATCTCTTCTAAGGTTACCTTGAAGATCATTAAGCTTAATCTTATAGTTGTGAAGTAGGTCTGCAATAAGCGCGTTCACAGGCTCATCAACGGTCCAGCTTCCACCTACAAGGTGAGCGAAATCTTCAACTGCGTGAAGCATTTTAAGCGTGTACTTCTTACCTTTTGGTAAAACCTCTTCACCTAAATCATTAAGAACTCCCTGAGAAGTCTTACCATTTACGATAGTGAATAATTTCTCTACCAAACGGTCTTTCAACTCCTGGAATTTAACTTCGTATTCAAGTTCTAAAGCTTGGATAGCGTCTTTTTCTTCTGAACGTTTACGCTTATCCTTAACGCTTCTCGCAAATAACTTCTTATCAATTACTACACCTCTAAGCGATGGTGAAGCTTTAAGTGAAGCGTCTTTTACATCTCCAGCCTTATCACCGAAAATCGCGCGAAGTAATTTTTCTTCTGGAGTTGGATCAGATTCTCCTTTAGGAGTAATCTTACCAATTAGGATATCACCAGGCTTAACCTCTGCTCCAATACGAATCATTCCGTTTTCATCAAGGTCTTTAGTAGCCTCTTCAGAAACGTTAGGAATATCGTTGGTAAGTTCTTCAGCTCCTAATTTAGTATCTCTAACTTCAAGAGCATACTCGTCTACGTGAATCGAAGTAAAGATATCCTCGCGAACTACGCGCTCAGAGATTACAATCGCATCCTCGAAATTATATCCTTTCCAAGGCATGAAGGCAACCTTCATGTTTCTACCTAAAGCAAGTTCACCTTTTTCGGTTGCGTAACCCTCACAAAGTACCTGACCTTTCTCTACACGATCTCCACGAGATACGATTGGTTTAAGGTTGATACTCGATCCTTGGTTCGTCTTTCTAAACTTAATCAGGTTGTACTCTTTCTCATCTTCATCAAAAGAAACTAAACGTTCCTCTTCAGTCTTAGTGTACTTGATAACGATACGCTCTGCGTCCACGTATTCAACGACACCGTCACCTTCTGCATTAATAAGTACTCTTGAGTCTTTAGCAACTTGACGCTCTAAACCAGTTCCAACAATTGGAGATTCAGGACGTAAAAGTGGTACAGCCTGACGCATCATATTTGATCCCATCAGCGCACGGTTTGCATCATCGTGCTCAAGGAAAGGAATTAGCGATGCTGAAATTGAAGCAATCTGGTTTGGTGCCACATCCGTGTAGTGAATTTCTTCTGGAGAAACTACAGGGAAATCACCCTCCATACGTGCGATTACTTTATCGGCTTCGATCGTTCCGTCGGCTTTCATCGGGATGTTAGCCTGCGCGATTAAACGCTCTTCTTCTTCCTCTGCACTTAAATAAGTGAAATCTGATAAATCTACTTTTCCATTATCAACTTTACGGTAAGGAGTCTCAAGGAATCCCATGGCATTCACCTTAGAAAATACAGACATTGATGAAATAAGACCGATGTTGGGACCTTCAGGAGTCTCGATCGGACATAATCTACCGTAATGCGTATAATGAACGTCACGAACCTCGAAACCAGCACGCTCACGCGAAAGACCTCCAGGCCCTAGAGCAGATAATCTACGCTTGTGAGTGATCTCAGCAAGTGGATTCGTTTGATCCATAAACTGAGAAAGTTGATTCGTTCCAAAGAACGAGTTGATCACCGATGAAAGCGTCTTAGCATTGATAAGATCAATAGGTGTAAACACTTCGTTGTCGCGAACATTCATTCGTTCTCTAATGGTTCTAGCCATACGAGCTAAACCAACGCCGAACTGTTGTGAAAGTTGTTCTCCAACGGTTCTAACACGACGGTTTGAAAGGTGATCGATATCATCAATCTCTGCCTTAGAGTTAATCAACTCGATCAGATACTTGATGATAGTAATAATATCTTCTTTAGTTAAGACTTGCTTATCCATCTCGATATCAAGACCTAACTTCTTGTTCATTCTATAACGACCTACTTCTCCAAGATTATAACGTTGGTCAGAGAAGAATAGTTTATCGATAATACCTCGCGCAGTTTCCTCATCTGGCGGCTCGGCATTTCTCAATTGACGATAAACATGTTCAACAGCTTCTTTTTCAGAGTTTGTTGGGTCTTTTTGTAAAGTGTTATGGATAATTGCGTATTCAGCCTGAGCGTTGTTTTCCTTGTGAAGAAGAATCGTTTTCACATCAGACTCGATAATCATATCAAGGTGCTCTTTATCCAAAATCGTATCACGATCTAAAACGATCTCGTTACGCTCAATCGATACTACCTCTCCTGTATCCTCATCCACGAAGTCTTCGTGCCACGTATTTAATACACGAGCAGCAAGTTTACGTCCAAGAACTTTTTTAAGGCCAGTCTTCGATACCTTAACCTCCTCAGAGAGATCAAAAATTTCAAGAATGTCCTTATCGCGTTCGTAACCGATAGCTCTAAAAAGCGTGGTAACCGGTAATTTCTTTTTACGATCAATATAAGCGTACATAACGCCATTGATATCCGTAGCAAATTCAATCCATGATCCCTTAAAAGGAATGACACGGGCTGAATATAATTTGGTTCCGTTAGCGTGAACCGATTGACCAAAGAATACACCAGGAGAACGATGAAGTTGAGAAACAATCACGCGTTCTGCACCGTTAATAACAAAGGTTCCAGAAGGCGTCATGTAAGGAATAGTTCCTAGGTAAACGTCCTGAACAATCGTCTCGAAGTCTTCGTGCTCTGGGTCAGTACAATAAAGTTTTAAACGTGCTTTTAGCGGCACACTGTAGGTAAGTCCTCTCTCGATACATTCTTGAATGTTGTAACGGGGTGGATCAACAAAGTAATCCAAAAACTCAAGAACAAACTGATTTCTTGTATCTGTAATTGGAAAGTTCTCCATGAAGGTGTTAAAAAGACCTTCATTACCTCTAGCGTCCGACTTAGTTTCTAATTGAAAGAAATCTTGAAAGGATTTGATTTGAATATCTAAGAAGTCTGGATATTCAGGAATGCTCTTTGCAGATGCGAAATGTACTCTTTCGGTTTGTTTTGTAACCATCTAACGGACAATTTATAGTCAAAAAAAGTATTATAAGTCGACCTTATTTTTAAGGTCCTAACAACCTAGGTTGTTTAAAACAGGCGAAGGTCTAACCAACTTTCGTTGGATAGACCTTTGCCTAATAAGCTATGAGAGTATTACTTAAGCTCAACCTCAGCACCAGCCTCTTCAAGAGATTTTTTGATACCTTCAGCTTCGTCTTTAGAAATACCTTCTTTAACTGGTTTTGGAGCTCCGTCAACTACTTCTTTAGCTTCTTTAAGCCCAAGACCTGTTAATTCTTTTACAAGCTTAACAACCGCAAGTTTAGAAGCACCTGCTGACTTAAGAATTACGTCAAATTCTGACTTTTCTTCTCCACCAGCAGCATCTCCACCACCAGCAGCAGGACCAGCAACAGCTACAGCTGCAGCTGCAGGCTCGATACCGTACTCCTCCTTAAGGATGTTAGCTAATTCATTAACCTCTTTTACAGTTAGGTTAACCAGTTGTTCTGCGAAATCTTTTAAATCTGCCATTTTTCTATCGTTTAATAAAGTTTAAAATATTGTGTATTGAGTGCGTACAAATTATCGTTCAGAAAGGGTTTGAATAATACCCGCAAGCTTACCGCCACCTGATTTAAGACCAGATATAACGTTTTTAGCTGGACTCTGAAGAAGAGTAATAATTTCACCGATTAACTCCTCTTTAGACTTGATGCTTACAAGTGTTTCAAGTAGGTCGTCACCGATATAAACCGATTCTTCAACATAAGCACCTTTTAAAACGGGCTTCTTTGATTTCTTTCTGAAATTTTTAATCAATTTCGCTGGACCGTTACCAGTCTCAGCAATCATCATTGAGGTTTCACCTTTAAGGATGGTAGTTAATTCACCAAAATCCTTATCTGAAGCCTCCATTGCCTTTGCAAGCAATGTATTCTTAACTACTGTAAGTGAAATATTTGCCTTAAAGCAAGCTCCTCTTAAATCAGCAGTAGTAGCAGCATCTAAACCTGAAATATCAGTAAGATAAATCGTGGTACTTGATGCTAACTTCTCTTTAAGTTGCTCTATTGCTAGTGCTTTTTCTTCTCTAGTCATGTCGTAAGTTCTTAAATGGCTTTAGGGTCGAGCGGAATACTCGGACTCATGGTTGAAGAAATATGAACACTCTTCATGTATACCCCTTTAGAAGCAGCAGGCTTCATGCGATTTAAAGTATCAATCAGTTCTTTAGCGTTGTCCGCGATCTTATCAGCTTCAAACGAAACCTTTGCGATTGCAGCGTGAACGTTACCCGCTTTGTCTACTTTAAAATCTATTTTACCTGATTTAACTTCAGTTACCGCTTTAGCTACATCCATAGTAACCGTACCTGTTTTAGGGTTTGGCATAAGACCACGAGGTCCTAACACACGACCTAAAGGCCCTAATTTACCCATAACAGCAGGCATAGTGATAATAACATCAACATCTGTCCAGCCTGATTTAATTTTGTCTAGGTATTCATCTAAACCAACATAATCAGCACCAGCTTCTTTGGCCTCTGCTTCCTTATCAGGAGTTACTAATGCTAATACGCGAACGTCCTTACCTGTACCATGAGGTAAGGTAACAACACCACGAACCATTTGATTAGCTTTACGAGGATCAACTCCAAGTCGTACTGCTAAATCAACAGATGCATCAAAATTTGCTTTGGTAATCTCTTTAACTAAAGCTGCGGCTTCGGTAAGTGAGTAAAGCTTAGAACTATCGATGAGCGCTCTAGCTTCTTTTTGTTTTTTTGTCAATTTTCCCATTACGTCAGTCGTTTATTAAAAAGGTTTAGTTCCAGAAACTTTGATACCCATAGATCTTGCTGTACCAGCAATCATCTTCATCGCAGACTCGACAGTAAAGGCATTTAAATCTACCATTTTGTCTTCTGCAATTCCCTTGATTTGATCCCAAGAAACCGAAGCAACTTTAGAACGATTTGGTTCACCAGAACCTTTTTTAACTTTTGCTGCTTCCAATAGCTGAACGGCCGCCGGAGGTGTTTTAACCACAAAGTCAAATGACTTATCAGTGTAAACCGTGATAACTACTGGTAAAACTTTACCAGGCTTATCTTGAGTTCTAGCATTAAACTGCTTACAGAACTCCATAATGTTTACACCTGCGGCACCTAAGGCGGGTCCAACCGGTGGCGATGGGTTCGCAGCACCTCCCCTAACTTGTAGCTTAACTACTTTACCTATTTCTTTTGCCATAATTAATAATTAATCGTTTGCCGTTGCATTGTTGGAAGCGATACAACTGAGCGATTATGTAACATTTATATTTTCTCTACTTGTAAATAGCTTAATTCAAGAGGTGTTCTTCTACCAAAAATCTTAACCATCACCTCTAGCTTACGCTTTTCTTCATTGATTTTTTCAATCGTTCCGTTGAAACCATTGAAGGGTCCATCAACCACCTTAACTGTTTCTCCAAGTACAAACGGAATCGCAACGTCATCAGCATTTAGTGATAACTCATCCACTTTACCTAGCATTCGGTTAACTTCAGATTTACGTAATGGAACAGGGTCACCTCCTTTGGTTTCACCTAAAAACCCGATAACGTTAGTAATCGAACGAATAACGTGTACCATCTCACCGCCTAAATTTGCTTTGATCATGATGTAACCAGGAAAGTAAGTACGTTCTTTTTGAATCTTCTTACCGTTACGAATCTGAACTACCTTTTCAGTAGGTACAAGAACTTCATCTAAGTAATCACTCAAACCTTGACGTTCAATCTCGGTTTGAATATATCCGCTGATTTTATTCTCTTGTCCGCTTACCGCACGAACCACATACCATTTCTTTTCAAGTACCTCTGACATCGTTGTGCTTCGTTATTATTTAATCAAACTAAAGTATACCTGAATCAATCGGCTAAAAACAGAGTCTACACCCCAAGTCAATAGGGCAAAAAGAATTGAGAATACTGCTACAGTAACCATTAGGCTAGATGATTCTTGACGTGATGGCCAAGAAACTTGATTCTTTAACTCCTCTACTGATTCTTTGATATAATTAATCATCTTTTTTCGTCTATAATTGAGGCTAGGCCTCGTAATACTTGCACGGGAGGAGAGACTCGAACTCCCGACACCTGGTTTTGGAGACCAGTGCTCTACCAACTGAG
>PZPI01000060.1 GCA_003045935.1 Bacteroidota bacterium
GCTATGCCAAGTCAGGTAAGAAAATCCATCTAAAACACCTTAGCAAAGATTGCTTGCGTCTCATTAAAAATGCAGAAAGTTTAATAGAAGTGAATATTATTGAAGATCCTACTTACAAAGTGGTCGCAGATAAAATTTAAGCTCTGAAGTTAATTTCAGTACTAAAAAGCTGTTAATTGCGGCTTTTTTGTTGAACTGCACTTTATTTTTTTGCGCTATTTTACCCTATATCAGGCGGCAAATTCAAAAGTTTGAATTCAAAAAAATGTGAAAAAATTACCGATTTGGCAATAATGCTGTGAAAAAATGCAAATGTAGTTGTAATTAGCGTCCGATATTTTGTATGTAGTAATATTTGCATTACTTTAACACCCGAAAAATAAACTAAACTTAAACTTTACTCTTATGAAAATGATGCTTAAAGGTTTTCTGTTTTTCGCAGCACTATTGTGTTTCGGTATGACAGAGGCGCAGACTGTTTCAGGTACTGTTTCTGATAATCAGGGACCACTACCAGGGGCAACAGTCGTAGTTAAAGGTACAGCTACGGGCACTACAGCAGACTTCGATGGTAATTATTCGATTTCAGCTAGTGCAGGAGATGTGCTTGTCTTTTCTTATGTAGGTTACACTGCACAAGAAATTACTGTTGGCAACCAGAGTACTATTAATGTGGTACTTGAGTTGGGTAACGTGCTTGAGGAGGTTGTAATCACTGGTTACGGTTCTCAGCAACAAAAAGAAATTACTTCTGCGGTAGTTTCTGTAGACGAGGAGTCGTTCAACAAAGGGGCAATCAACGATGCTTCTCAATTACTTCAAGGTAAGGTTGCAGGTCTTCAGATCTACAATAGAGGGGGTAACCCTAACGCAGGTGCGGTAATTCGTCTTCGTGGTCTTTCGACTATTGGTGCGAATGCTTCTCCGCTTGTAGTTATCGACGGGGTAATCGGAGCTTCACTTGGCAACGTTGACCCAAGTGATATTGAGAGCATCAACGTTCTTAAAGATGCTTCTGCCGCTGCGATTTACGGTTCTCGTGGATCTTCAGGGGTAATCCTTGTTACTACCAAAAAAGGTAAGGCTGGTGCAACTCAAATCAGCTACAACGGTCAATTCTCAACTTCTGGTATTTTGAACCAAATTGATTACATGAGCCCAGAAGAGTTTATTGCTGCTGGTGGTCGTGATCTAGGGTCTAAGACTGATTGGATCGATGAGGTAACTCGTGACGCATTTACTCAAATCCACAACATTTCTGCTGCTGGTGGTGATGGTTCTACCTCTTACCGCGTATCGGCGAATATTCGTGACGCAGAGGGTATTCTTTTAAACAATGGCTTTGAGCAGTTCAACACTCGTTTAAACTTCTCAACTAGAGCTTTCAATGACAAGCTAAAAATTAATTTTGCTGCTGCATTCACAAAAAGAGATCAGCAGAATGGTTTCAATGAAGCACTTCGTTACGCTACGTTATATAACCCAACTGCTCCTGTATTAGCGGCTAACGCTCCTTATGCATTCAACGGTGCACAGTTCGGTGGATATTTTGAAACACTAGGTTTATTTGATTCATATAACCCAGTTTCAATTATCAAGCAAAACATTAACGACGGTGAGAGTCGTCAGTTAAATTATGGTGTTGATTTATCTTACAACGTTAATGATAATCTAACCGCTTACTTCCGTTCTGCGGTTCAGTCTTCAGACTACGCTAATCGTTTATATTACAGAACTACTTCTCTTTGGAATGGTGGTGCTGACTCTCCTGTTCGTAAAGGTTCTGCTCAGTTCTATGAAAATAACTTCGATTTCCAATTAAACGAAGCTTATGCTACATGGAGAAAGTCTTATGACAACATGAACATTGCGGTTACTGGAGGTTATTCTTACCAAAAAGAGAACTACAATGAAGTGTTCTTTTCTTTAGGAGATTTCCCTGGTGATCAAATTGATTACATCGATGCAATTGAGTACTCTCAAGATTTATTAAATGCAGGTCAAATTTCTGCTAACTCTGCAAGAAATCCTGATACTGAAATTGAGGCTTACTTTGCGCGTTTAAATATGACAATTGCTGATAATATTTACCTTAACGCATCTCTACGTCGTGAAGGATCAACTAAACTTGGTGCTGATAACCGTTGGGGTACTTTCCCAGCTGTTGGTTTAGGTGCTGACTTAAACTCTTTCCTTGGTTTAGAAGGTGTTCAGCAACTTAAGGCTCGTGCTTCTTACGGGGTAACTGGTAACCTTCCAGGTGGATACGGTCTTTCTCAAGAAATCCGCGGATGGTCTTGGGGTGGTGACGGCGCTGCTGGTGGATCTACGGGTCTTCTACGTGCTGCTAACCCTAACCTTAAGTGGGAGGAGAAAGCTGAGCTTAACTTCGGTATCGATTTAACTATGGATCGTTTCACTGCGACACTTGATATTTACCAACAAACTTCTAAAGACTTCATCATCAACCGTATCGTAGATGCTGCAGTTTACGGTTTCGATCGTCGTTTCGAGAATGCTGGTCAATTATCATCTGATGGTGTTGAGTTAGCCCTTAACTATGATGTAACTGACAACTATACTACTGGTATTGTTCTTTCACGTAACAAAGTGGTTCTTGATGAGTACGTACAGGATGCTGATAAATTCGGTAACCTAGGTGCTCCAGGTCAGAACGATACTTTCGTAACTCGTGTTAAAGTAGGTGAAGAAATCGGTCAAATCTGGGGTCCAGTTTGGGACGGTACTGTTACTAACGGTTCTCAGAACTTTGTTGATGTAAACGGTGATGGTCAATTAGTAGTTGGTCAAAACAACGCACTTGATGAAAACGTTGACTTCGATGTATTAGGTAGTGGTATTCCTGATTTAGAATTAGGATGGTCTAACCAACTTACTCTAGGTAAGTACACGGTTAATGCATTCTTCAGAGGTGCATTTGGTCATAGCCTAGTGAACACTTTCCGTGCATTCTATGAGCCACGTGTAGGTTCTCAGAAATCTTACAACTACATCAACACTGAGCTTGCTAACGATGCGATTAAGAATGCGAACTTCTCTTCTTTATATGTTGAGAAAGCTGACTTCTTCAAGTTAGATAACCTTACTGTTTCACGTCCTATCACTGATAACGTGAACTTATCACTTAACGTACAGAATGCGTTCGTGATTACTAACTATACTGGATCTGATCCTGAGCCAGCGTTATTCGATCTTTTAGATGGTAACCCACTTGCTCCTGGTATCGATCGTAGAAATAGCTACTATTCAGCACGTTCGTTCACTTTAGGTGTAAACATTAACTTATAATAATAAAATTGATATGAAAAACTTACACAAACTTCTATTAGGTTTCGGACTTGTAGGTTTAACCTACTCTTGTACCGATCTTGAAGAGGATCTCGTAGGGGATCTTACACAAGATTTCTCTGTAGAGGGAATCTCTACCGGTGCTGCTGGTGGTGGTAGTGACGTTCTTACTGCGGTATTTGATGCAGTTCGTAACGGTGGTACTGCTAACCACGGTGGTTACTTTTCAGTTCAATCGGTTTCAACTGATGAGATGGCGGTAACCCAAAAAGGTGGTGACTGGTATGATGGTGGTATCTGGTTAGATATGCACCGTCACACTTGGACTCCTGCTAACGGTCCTATTACTGGAACATGGGCACAGCAATACGGTTCTATTGCAGCTGTTAACAATGCAATTGCAAATTCGGGACTAAATGCTGACGAAATGGCACAAGCAAAAGTTGTTCGTGCTTACTTGCACTGGAGATTAATGGACTTATACGGTAACATCGTTATCGCTGATGGTTCAGGATCTAACGCTCAGTCAAGCAGAACTGCTGTTTTCAACTGGATTGAAGGTGAATTACTTTCAGCTCTAGGAATGAGCGGTGGGTTTGATCTTGCTGATCTTGAGAGCTCTAGTCTAGGTACTGGTGATAACAAGTATAGAATCAACAGACATGCGGCTTTAGGTATTTTAGCTAAGCTATACTTAAACGCTGAGGTTTACACGGGTACTGCTCGTTACGCTGATGCGGCTGCGGCTGCTGGTTATGTAATCGATAACGGTCCTTACCGTTTATCTGATTCTTCAGTTTCTGTACCTAACCTAGCTAAGCGTCCGGCAGTATCTTCTGATCCTGATAACCTTACTGGTTATGCTGCAATTTTCTCCCCAACCAACGAAAACAATCCAGAGATCGTTTGGTCTGTTAAGTATGATGAGGCTACTGCAGGTGGTATGAATTTTGCTAAAATGACCCTTCACTATGCTTCTCAGTATACTTGGAACTTCGAGGCTCAGCCATGGAATGGTTATGTGGCTCTTGAAGAGTTTGTAAACTCATACGAAGATGGTGATGCTCGTAAAAAAGCGAACTTTATCGCTGGTGATCAATTAGACTATGGTGGAAATGCGCTTGTGGATCTTGCATCTGATACCGCATCTCCTGAGATTAGCTATTCACTTTCAATTAATGAGCTAGAACCAAACGCTGGTCGTACAGGGGGTTACCGTTTAGGTAAATTCAGCTTTCAGCAGTTTGGTCGTCCAGACATGAACAATGACTACCCGATCGTTCGTTTAGGTGATCTTCACCTAATCCATGCTGAGGCTATTGCTCGTGATGCTGGTGACTGGTCACTTGCTTTACCTGAAGTAAATGCTATTCGTGGAAGAGCTGGTGTTTCTGCTATGAGCAGCATTACTGCTGAGCAGTTCTTAGCTGAGCGTGGTCGTGAAATGTTCCAAGAAGCTTCTCGTCGTACTGACCTTATTCGTTTTGGTAAGTGGGGCGAAGCTTGGTGGGAAAAAGGTGCCTCTGCTGAATACAGAGAGATTATGCCTATCCCAACAGAGCAGCTTACAGCTAACTCTAACCTTACTCAGAATCCTGGTTACTAAACCAGTGATTTTTATAAGAAAAGGGCGGCCCATCGGGCCGCCCTTTTTATTTTCATCCATTTTTTTTCATCCACTAATCCTTTTATAAGCCGTTATTCTTGGCTAAATTGCTGGTTGTTCCAGAAGATTTTTTCACCTATGAGAGTGCTTGTCCTTATAGCCTTATTATTTACTGGTTGTACGGGTGCTGATCCTTTGTTTTTAAAGCGTTCTGATACTGGAATTGATTTTCAGAATGCGCTTTATTTTACTGAAGATTTTAACCCTTATACCTACCGTAACTTCTTTAATGGTGGTGGTGTTGCCTTGGGTGATATTAATAACGATGGTCTAGTTGATATTTACTTTACGGGCAATCTGGTTGCTAATAAACTTTATTTGAATAAAGGTAGTTTTCAATTTGAAGATATTACTGCGAGTGCAGGTGTAGCATGTGAAGATAATTGGAGTGCAGGTTCAACTTTCGTTGATATCAATAATGATGGACTTTTAGATTTATATGTTGCCAAATCAGGTAAGCCTGGTGGTGAGCGTAGATATAATGAGCTATTTATCAATAACGGTGATCTAACCTTTACCGAGTCAGCCGCTTCTTATGGATTGAATATTATAGGTTTATCAGTACAGGCAGCCTTTTTTGATTATGACGGTGATGAAGATTTAGATGTTTATTTGCTGAATAATTCTATCCGATCAGTAGGAGCTTATGATCTCATTGAAGATCAAAGAGAGATTGCCTCTGCAGATGGAAATCAATTGCTAGAGAATCGGGATGGATTTTTTGTGCCGGTATCCTCTGAAAAGGGAGTGTATTCATCGTCAATTGGTTTTGGTTTAGGTATTACCCTCTCAGATTTTAACGGCGATCATTGGCCAGATCTATTCATTTCTAATGATTATTTCGAAAAGGATTATCTCTATATCAATCAAAGAGGTGCCGGTTTTAAGGAATCCTCTGATAGCTATTTTGATGCTTTGTCTATGGGTTCTATGGGTGCAGACGCTGCTGATTTAGATAATGACTTGCGTCCGGATATCATGGTTACTGAAATGTTACCTGAAACGCTATCTCGCCAGAAATCGAAGCAGGTGTTTGAATCTTGGGACAAGTTTCAGCTAGCCGGTGAGATGGGTTATCACAAGCAATATTCTCGTAATGTCTTACAACGCAACTTAGATAATCGGTTCTATGAGATCGGGAGGCAACTTGGTGTTTCTGCTACTGAGTGGAGTTGGGCTTCACTCATGTTTGATATGGATAATGATGGATACCGAGACATCTATGTCAGTAATGGAATTTTTAAGGACCTATTAGATCGCGATTACTTAACCTATAATGCAAACGAAGAGTCTTTGCGGCAGCAGATGCGTCAAGGCGAAGAAGCAGTTACGGCCCTCATTGACTTAATGCCTTCTTCCGCTGTTCCAAATGCGGTCTATCGCAATAAGGGAGACTTTACTTTTGAGGATGTCCGAGAATTATGGGGTCTTGACGAGTCTAGTTTCAGCAATGGCTCTGCTTATGGTGATTTAGATAACGATGGAGACCTAGACCTAATTGTAAATAATATTGATGCGGATGCCTTTGTGTATGAAAATCAATCCGAGCGATCAGGAAATCATTATTTGGCAATCGAGCTAAAAGGAAGCCATAAAAATCGTTTTGCTATTGGAGCCAAAGTAATTGTTTATCTATCTGATGGAAGCGCGATGATGGCTGAACAGTATCCTTCAAGAGGGTTTGAAAGTTCGGTTCCCAATCGAATGCATTTCGGTTTAGGTAATCGCACAAATATCGACTCCCTCGAGGTCATCTGGCCAAATCGTATGCGTTCTGTACATGAGATTCAGGCTATTGATCAAATTCTAATGATCGATTACAATTCATCAGGCGTGCAGCCTATTTCATCAGAAAAGACTGACCTCGGTATACTACCAGCAGTAAATTTGGCGCAAAAAGGAATCGACTATCAGCACAAAGAAAACCGCTACATTGACTTTGATGCTGAGCGCATGCTTCCCCAATATTTTTCTAATGAAGGGCCAGCGATGGCAACCGCTGATTTAAACGGTGATGGTCTTAATGATATTTTCTTGGGGAGAGCCAAAGGGCAGACGGCTGAATTATACCTTAGTTCATCTTCTGGATATTCTAAAATCACCAATCCCTTCGAGGCTCACAGAAACTCAGAGGATGTTCAGGCACTTTTCTTTGATGCCGATGGTGATGGAGATGAGGATCTGTACGTGGCTTCTGGGGGTCGTGCCTTTTCACAAATCAGTACTGATTTAAAAGATCGATTATACCTAAATGTTGGTTCTGGAGTATTTGAGTATTCGAATCAATCTGTTTTGCCGGTATTTAGTACCGGGACAGTTGCTGAGGCAGATGTCGATCTCGATGGCGACCTTGATCTATGGATAGGAAATCGTTTTGATACTAGAACCTACGGGTTATCTGGAGACTCTACCCTTCTCTTCAACGATGGAACCGGACAGTTTACTGTATACGAAACAGAAGTTTTCAATCAACTAGGTATGATCACTACAGCTGCTTTTGCAGACATGAATGGTGATAAGCGCCCCGATCTTATCGTTGGGGGCGAGTGGATGCCAATTACGGTCTTTTACAACTTGGACACAGGATGGATAAAATCTGAGGATCACCATTTTACCTCCGGGATGTGGCGATCGATTTCTACTCTTGATTTGAATGGTGATGGGGTTTCAGATCTTGTTGCGGGTAATGCGGGTCGAAATGGTTTCTATAAACCTAATATGCGTATGTATGTGAATGACTTTGACCGAAACGGACGTATTGAACAGATCTATGCCTATGAGGTGGAGGGAGATTACTATCCGGTGCATGATAAGGATGAACTAATCAAACAACTTCCTGGGCTTAAAAAGAAACTCCTCTACTATGCTGATTATGCCAAGGCAAGTATGAATGATTTATTCCCTGAAGAATTATTAAACACCTCCCTAGTTTTAGAGCTAGAAAGTACAGACAGTATGATATTCTTGAGTTCTGAAACGGGCTATCAATCGATTCCCTTGAAAGATGAGGTACAATACTCGAGTATTTATGCCATAGAAAAAGGTATCGAAAATAAAGATTCTGCCACCTTGTATTTAGGAGGAAATCAGTATGGCTTTAAGCCGCAATATGGTGCATACGATGCCTCTTCAGGTTGGAGATTAGACCTGAACTATGAGAATGAGTTGACCCAGAAAATTCGCCCACTTAATATTACAGGGCAAATTCGTCAACTTCGTGTAATTAAGGCGGATAGCGCTCAAGATTCTTTAATTTTGTTAGCTGCAATTAATAATCAATCTATACAAAGTATTTATGTCCAGAATTAGTTTTGTCGTTGTGATGGGGTCGTTGTTGCTTTTT
>PZPI01000061.1 GCA_003045935.1 Bacteroidota bacterium
AATATTGGCAGGGCAAACTACGAATTCAACTTGATTTGCTTCAGGGTGAAAGTCCATTCCGACTACAGGATAGCTTTTCTGTTCTCCAGAGGCTGAAGAGGCCACGATCACTGCCAGTTCTTTTTCAAAATCGATCAATTCCTCAATTAGGCAAGGGACGTTAGGCAATTCGCTGAAATCTTCTATGGATTTTAAAATCTTAACTCCTTTGCCGTCATATCCGCCTGTTGCAGACTTCCATACACATGGGAAGTTGGTTGTCACCTTTTTTGCATCTGCAGTGCTCTCAAAGTTTTGGAACGGAGCGGTTGCTATCTTATGATTGGCATAATGCGATTTTTGTAAGCACTTATTACCAATAATTTCTAATGCTTCAGGCTCGGGGTAAACCTTTACTCCTTCTGATTTTAATTTTTTGAGCGCTTCTACGTTAACATGCTCAATTTCAATGGTTAGCACGTCTACTTTTTTTCCGAACTGATAAACGGTTTCAAAGTCTTTAAGGTCGCCTTGCACGAAATGATTACATGCAAATCTAGAAGGGGCCTCGCTAGAAGGATCTAAGACGAAGGTCTGAATATCCCATCTTCTAGTGGTGTAAAGCAGCATCTTCCCGAGTTGCCCGCCCCCTAAAATACCTAGCTTAAAATCTGAAGAGAAATAATGCATAAAAATTGAATTCGACACAAAAATAAGGCAATTCTAAAATTGTATCTTTATCCCCTTAATTTCAACCTAACATGCGAATCGCAGACCTTGAATTTGAACCCTTTTTAGATCAAAGCGAGATAGAGTCAGCTATTAAGAAGGTGGCGGGTGATGTTGCGAAGGATTATGAATATAAAACACCACTATTTATTGGAGTTTTAAATGGTTCGTTTCGTTTCGTTTCTGAATTTATAAAGCACTATCCTCATTCTTGTGAAGTGAGTTTCGTGAAGTTGTCGTCTTATCAAGGTCTGTCTTCAACGGGTATTGTAGAGACTTTACTAGATGTTTCAGAATCTGTAGAGGGACGCGATATCGTGGTTTTAGAAGATATTATCGATTCGGGGCGTACGCTTCAGGAATTGATTCATTTATTTTCTGCTCAGAACATCTCAAGCTTTGCGATTGCTACCTTGTTTTTTAAGCCTTCTAAGTATAAAAAAGAATACCAAATTAACTACAGGGCGATCGATCTACCCGACGAATTTGTCGTAGGATATGGTCTAGATTACAAGGAAAAGGGAAGAGAACTCAACGACTTATATATTTTAAAAAATTCATGAAGAATATTGTTTTATTCGGAAAGCCGGGTGCGGGAAAAGGCACGCAGGCCTCTGTGTTAAAAGAAAAATTTGAATTAGTCCATATCTCTACGGGAGATGTGTTTAGATACAACATCTCAAATCAAACTGAATTAGGAACTCTTGCTAAGTCTTACATGGACAAGGGAGAATTGGTGCCTGATTCAGTGACGATCAATATGCTTTCAGACGAAGTAGATCGCTCAATCACCCAAGCCAAGGGGTATATCTTTGATGGGTTTCCGCGAACTATTGCTCAAGCTGAGGCTTTAGACGCTTTTCTTTCTGAAAAGGGAATGCAAGTTGATGCTACGATTGCGCTAGAGGCTGATGAGGATGAGCTTACTGCTCGATTATTAGAAAGAGGTAAGACAAGCGGAAGAACCGATGATACTGATGATTCTAAGATCAGAACACGTTTTGCCGAGTATAACGCAAAGACTGCTCCGCTCATCGAGTTTTATAAAAAGCAGAATAAACTTTATTCGGTGAATGGTATTGGTGAAATCGATCAAATCACTGAGCGAATCGCCTCGATTATTGCTAGTTTATGACCGACGGAAATTTTGTTGATTACGTAAAGGTTCATATTGTTTCTGGAAACGGAGGTAAGGGCTCTACACACTTGCATCGTGAGAAATTTGTCGCTAAGGGAGGCCCTGACGGAGGCGATGGAGGTCGCGGAGGTCACGTAATTATTCGTGCGAATTCCAATCTCTGGACTCTGGTTGGGTTTAAACACAAGCAGCACTTCAAAGCTGGGCATGGTGAACACGGTAGTAAAAACCGCAGCACTGGTGCCGACGGAGAAGATGTTTATGTTGATGTGCCTCTAGGAACGGTCGTAAAAGATGCAGAGACTGATGAGGTTCTTGCTGAAATTACCGAGGAGTCACAAGAATATATGGCCGCAGAAGGAGGGATGGGAGGCCGAGGAAACTGGCATTTTAAAACTTCAACCAATCAAACTCCTCGTTATGCACAACCAGGAATTTCTGGAGTCGAGCTTAAATTAATTCTAGAGCTAAAGGTTTTAGCCGATGTTGGGCTAGTCGGTTTTCCTAACGCGGGTAAATCTACATTACTTTCTGTGGTAACCTCGGCAAAGCCCAAGATTGCTGATTATGAGTTTACGACGCTTAAGCCAAATCTAGGTATCGTAGAGTATCGTGATTATAGAAGTTTTGTAATGGCTGATATCCCTGGTATAATCGAAGGGGCTGCTGAAGGTAGAGGTTTAGGTCATTACTTTCTCAGACATATTGAGCGTAATTCAACGCTCTTATTTTTGATTTCTGCAGACTCTGATAGTGTAGCTGAACAATATCATATACTGCTCTCTGAACTAGAGCGCTATAACCCTGAATTGTTAGACAAGAATAGGGTAATTGCTATTTCCAAAGCAGATTTACTCGACCAGGAATTAAAGACTGAATTAACCGAAGAGTTAAAGGAGACTTTACCTAAAGAAATTCCATTTATACTCATTTCTGCAGTAGCACAGCAAGGAATTCAGGAGCTTAAAGATTTACTCTGGAATCAGCTACAAGATTAACGGTATTCGTCTCTTGCTGGGGTGAAAACATCCATCAATTGACAATCGGTTAAGGCTTTGCCAAAGTGAGGTACATTAGACGGAATTACAAGAATATCTCCAGTTTTGCAGATTGTTGATTTGCCGTCAAGCTCAAATTGAAATTCTCCACTGACAACATGCATCATTTGCTCGTGTACATGATGGTGTAGGGGTACTTCAGCTCCCTTTTCAACGCGCCAAAACGCCCAACTTAATTTTTCACCGTGCACAAAACGTCCAAAAACACCCGGAAAAAACTCTTTCTCATTAATCGTTTCGAGATTCATCTTTACTCTATTTAAGTTAGTACCTTACCGAAGGTAGTACTTATTTTTGCTTTATGAAGTATCATTTTATCGCTATTGGCGGTAGTGCTATGCACAACTTAGCCTTAGCGCTCCACGATAACGGAAACGAAGTCACAGGAAGTGACGATGCGATTTTCGAACCATCAAAGAGCAGATTAGAAGCTGCAGGATTGTTACCTGAGACCCTCGGATGGGACACCTCCCGTATTGACGAATCTATTGACTATGTAGTCCTAGGCATGCATGCTAAGGCAGATAACCCAGAACTAAAAAAAGCGCTTGAGATGGGTATAGAGGTGATTTCGTATCCCGAACTCATTTATCGTCAAAGCGAGCATAAAACACGAGTGGTAATCGCAGGTAGTCATGGGAAGACCACCATCACTTCGATGGTTCTTCATGTAATGAATTATCTGTCAAGATCAGTCGATTATTTGGTAGGTGCACAGTTGGAAGGTTTCGATCGAATGGTACGTATCAGCGATGATGCTGATTTTATGATCATTGAGGGGGATGAGTACTTAACCTCTCCACTAGATTTGAAGCCTAAGTTTCTATGGTATAAGCCTAATATTGCTTTAATAAGCGGTATTTCATGGGACCACATTAATGTTTTCAAAACAGAGGAAGAATATAACCTCCAATTTGAAAAGTTTATCGAGAGTATCGTTGCGGGCGGATCGGTAACCTATAATCAGCTGGATGATACTCTGAGAGAAATGATAGAGAATTCTTCAGCTACTATTCGAAAGTTTCCCTATCTATTGCCTGAATATGAAGTTATTGATGGGGTAACCTATCTTGAAACCGAAGAGGGGCCATTACCTCTAGAAGTGTTTGGAGATCACAATCTTTCAAACCTAGAGGGTGCCCGATGGGTTTGCCAACAACTTGGAGTTGATATTTTCGATTTTTACGAGGCCATAGCAACATTTAAAGGCGCAGCAAAAAGGATGCAAAGAGTGAGTAGCGGTTCTTATGAGTGGATTAAGGATTTTGCCCATGCGCCCTCTAAAGTAAAGGCTACCGCAGCCGCAGTTAAAAAGCAGTATTCGACTCGCAATGTGGTGGCTATTCTAGAATTACATACCTATAGTTCTCTAAATCCCGATTTTATTCAACGATATCAGGGCACGCTTTCCTCAGTAGATGAGGCTATTGTTTTCTACGATCCTGAGGCTTTGAAAATAAAAGGATTGCCGCCGATGAATAAGAAGAAGATTCAGATCGCTTTCGGAAGAGATGACCTTCAGGTTTTTACCCATCCAGGAGAGTTAGAATCTCGGGTCAAGGATTGCTTTGAAAGCAATTCACTCCTTTTATTTATGAGTTCTGGGAACTACGGTGGTATCAATCTTAAACCCTTCGGAGGCTAAGCATGGTACTGCTCTATACCCATAAAATAACTCCTCGTTTAACTTTTACGGTTAAACAGCTTTTTCGTCGTATTATGGGGTACGAGGTTTCTATTACAGACTCTGTTGATGTTTTCATCAAGCATACTGGTGCAAAATTAAGTTACGCCAAACAGCCCCTTCAGAATGAGTTTTTTATTCGTGCCAATCATTTACTTTTCGAGAGAATATTAGAACCTCAAGATATCAATTGGAAATCATGGGAGGGAACCCCTTGTTTTTTTGATGTAGATGCTAGAAGTTCTATTCCTTTTGATATTCTCGCTGCTTCTTTTTATCTATTAAGTAGATATGAAGAGTATCTACCGCATCAGAAAGATGAATTGGGCCGTTTTCGATCGATAGAAAGCGTGCTAAGTGATCGCCATGGTGCCTTTTCAACCCCTTTAGTAGATCAATGGGCCTATCGTCTTCGAAAGATTTTTTCTCAGCACTTCCCTGACGAACCCCACACCGAGCGCAATTTTAGATTCTTCTTGGGTGTTCCTGTTATACAGTCTCATGCTTTTAGTTTTAGAGGTCTCGGCCGACATATTTTTGAATCATTTGAAGATTTGTTTGCTGGACGTCTCTCTGCAATTGCTGGGCGTTTTAAGGTATTGGTAGGTATTGTAAAGGATCCTTTTGATCATTATTTGAAGCTTAGAAAATCATTGCAAAAATTAGGAGTTGAAATTGCCTTTTTCTTTCAGTTTGCGCCTTATCATGTCAGAGATCGCAATATTTCTTGGAACCGTCTTCGATTCGGATACTTCCTAAAACATATTGCTGATTACACGAATATCGGATACTATCGTTCGCAAGGAGCGATGTTAAATACCGAACAATTTAAAATTGAAATTGATCGCCTCGATCAATTACTCCACCGTAAGGTAAGTAGTGCTATCATTGCTCAAAATAGAGTTTTACTCCCAGATGCTTATGAAGAGTTGGTTGCACAAGAAATCTCAGATGATTATTCTATGGGTTATGACGATGCCATTGGTTTTAAGTCGGGCACCTGCACTCCTTATCCTTTTTACAACCTAGGCCTCGAGTTAGAACAGCCTTTAAAAGTGCATCCCTTTGTTGTTTCAGATGTCATTTTTAATATTGAAGAACGAGACGAAATTGTGGATAAACTTAGGGCTATAAAGGACAAGGTTGCCGAGGTTGACGGAACCTTTTATCTGCAATTTGGTAATCGTGCTATCGGATCTTTAGGAGTAACTAATTTTATTAACCTGATTAAGGAGATAGATGGATAAGCTTTTCCCCAAACATATTTTCTTCGATTTAGACCATACCCTTTGGGATTTTGAGAAGAATTCAGCGGCTACCTTCGAACTTCTATTCGATAAGTTCAATATTTCATTAAGTCTTACTCAGTTTTTAGAGGTCTATGTTCCTGCGAATATGGAGTATTGGAAGCTTTACCGTCAAGGTAAGATCGCCAAGGAAGAGTTGCGATATCGACGCCTAAGCCATGTATTTAATCGTTGTAATTATAGAGTTAGCGATCGTATGATCGGAGAAATGGCAGATGGATACATCGAGTATTTAAGCTCGTTTACGCATGTCTTTGATTACACCAAGGAATTACTCGATTATCTTGTAGAGCGATATCCACTGCATATCTTAACTAATGGCTTCGCCGAGATTCAGTCCAAAAAGCTAAAAGGAGCGGGCTTAGATGGCTATTTTCAAACCGTAGTGAATGCAGAAGATGTTGGCTTTAAAAAGCCAGACCCCAGAATCTTTGCATTTGCTTTAGATAAAGCCAAAGCAACTGCTTCTGAATCTCTAATGATCGGTGATGATCTCGAAGCAGATATTCTAGGAGCAAAAAATTGTGGATTAGACGTTCTGCACTTTGATGTGGAGAATGTTCATAGTCACAATCACTGCATAATCGTTAACTGTCTTAGTGAAATAAAGCAATATCTTTAATACATCATTAAACAATCTCTGCTATATGAAGTCATTTGTGTTTTCTATATTTCTTTCGATCGGATTATTTTCTAGCTTAAATGCCCAGTTTGATCGATATGATTTCGTAGTAGTTCCAACCAAGTTTGATGTGTTTTTTGAACCCAATGCCTATCGCACAAGCACGCTTTTAAAGTTTCTTCTAACTGAAGCCGGGTACGACGCCTATTACGAAGATGAATTGCCTGAGTATGCCCTTCAGAATCCCTGTAAAGGGGTTAAGGTAGATCTTGAGGAGAATTCAGGTTTACTTTTAACTAAATTTCAAATTCTTTTTAAAGATTGCCGAAATCAATTAGTTTTTAAAACCTATGCAGGTGAGAGTAAGAGTAAGGATTATAAAACGGCCTATCACCAGTCTATAAGGCAGGCGTTTTCTAGTGTTTTATCTGGAAAAGGAGTATCTGAGCCCAAGAAAATCGATCGAGCTAGTTCTGTCGACCGAATGCGATTGATGAGCAATGGAGGAGATGATTATTCACTCGTTGATTATTCTGGTGCGGTAATCTTTAGATTAACCAAGTCAGCTGCAACGGATGTTTATCTGGTTAATGCCGAAGAAATTTCAGGTATTCTTTTCAAGAATGCTGAAGGTAAGTGGACCATGGAATTAACCGACGGATCGGGAGCCAAGGTGACAACGAATCCCGAAATTGAATGGTAACCTAATCTAAACGCTGTCTTACGGCTTCGTAAAGAAATACCCCACAAGCCACAGAAACATTCAGTGAAGCGATATTACCACTCATAGGGAGTTTAGCCTGACTATCGCTGAGCTTCAGTAGGGAGGGATGTATACCTATATCCTCGGATCCCATTATAATTGCTGATGCCTTTTTAAAATCTACATCATAGATATGACCATCTGCTTTTTCTGTTGCAGACACAATTTGAACCCCTGATGATTTCAAGTAATAAACCGCGTCTTTAAGATGGTCTACTCTCGCTACGGGTAAGGTAAAGGCCGCACCGGCAGAGGTTTTGATGGCATCTTTGTTTAGCGGAGCCATCCCCTGTTTAGGAACGATTACGGCATCAACTTCAGTACAACTCGCAGTTCTTAAGATCGCACCGAAATTTCTGACATCCGTCAGACCATCTAGTAGAAGAAACATTGGGTGTTCCTTTGCTTGTAAAATACGCTCTATGGTTTCTTCGAAATCTGCATAACCAACCTCTGAAATCTCTGCAATAGCCCCTTGATGATTCTGAGTGGTTATACGCTGAAGCCGCTCAGCTGGCACATAGGAGTGAGGAATCTTGCGATCGTGTATTTGTCCTTCTAGTGCCTTAAATAGAGGACTTGTTACACCTTTTTGAAGAAAGATTTTATGAAAATCAGTGCCTGATTCTATGGCTTCCTGAATCGCTCGGATACCATAAATATATTGGGAGTTGTTGGTCATTATTTGTCGAGGTCAGAAATGAACTGAATCAGACCTTCTTGAGATTTTAGTGTGTAGCGATTTTCTTTTAGTAGATCAGTCGCTTTTATTTGATAATCCTGTGGTAACGATTCCACAATTTTTCTTCGCTTATTGGGTAAATATTGAAGCAGTCTTTCATCGTTAATTTGATAGTAGTACTCGATAAATTGATTGAATTTATCAGGCGTACTTCTTACCACAGAATTCACGGCTTTAACACCTTCTTTGAACTTTGTCTTAACGCGT
>PZPI01000004.1 GCA_003045935.1 Bacteroidota bacterium
TTGGAGTCAATCTAAGGAGTTGAGAGAGGCTTAGCCGTTGGCAAAAAGACCATAAAAAATAAAAAACCCCTTGATAATCAGAGGATTAAAAAGGGGATTTGTACTCGAGGCGGGACTTGAACCCGCACGACCGCAATGGTCATTGGATTTTAAGTCCAACGTGTCTACCAATTCCACCACTCGAGCCTTCGTTAGACAAGTCTAACTATTTCAAAAAAAAAGCTGCGTTGTTCGCAGCATTTAGAGCGAAAAACGGGGTTCGAACCCGCGACCTCAACCTTGGCAAGGTTGCGCTCTACCAGCTGAGCTATTTTCGCATGATGTTAAGAACATATCCTAGCTTAACCAGGGGTTGCAAATTTAGAATATTTCTTCAAATTCAAAACATTCTATAGTCAAAAATGTAGTTATTACAGCTTTCCTAATCGTTTTTTAATCGATTCTAGCGTTACTAAGGCTTCCACAGGAGTTAAAGAGTTTACATCAATATCCATCAGTTCCTCCTTGATCTCAAGTAGAACGGGATCGTCTAATTGAATAAAACTAAGTTGCATTTCCCCTGAGCCTGTGCTTAATGAGGATTGTTTTTCTTGTCGATCTCCGCTTTTTTCTAGGTTTTTAAGAACCTTTTGGGCTTGTTGCAAAAGTGTTGCCGGCATTCCTGCCATTTTAGCAACATGAATTCCGAAGCTGTGCTCTGATCCTCCGGGCAAAAGCTTTCTTAAGAAAAGCACATTGTCTTTACTTTCCTTCACTGCCACGTGATAATTTTTGACTCTTGCGTAAGAGTCTGTCATCTGATTAAGTTCATGGTAATGCGTGGCGAAAAGTGTTTTAGGTCGATCCTTGCTCTCATGCAAGTAAGTAGCGATGGCCCAAGCGATAGAAATTCCGTCATAGGTACTAGTACCACGCCCAATTTCGTCCATGAGAACTAAACTTCTTGGGCTTAAATTATTTATGATTGCGGCAGTCTCATTCATTTCGACCATGAACGTAGATTCGCCCTTACTGAGGTTGTCACTAGCACCGACACGAGTGAAAAGTTTGTCGGTGATGCCCATCTCTGCCTCGCTTACTGGGATAAATGATCCTGACTGAGCTAGAATAACACATAGTGCTGTTTGGCGTAGGATCGCAGATTTACCACTCATATTAGGACCGGTAATCATCATTATTTGCTGATTCTGATCATCTAATAATAAATCATTTGCGATATAGTTCTGATCATGTGGCAGGCGCTGTTCAATGACAGGGTGTCTGGCTTCCTTGATCGAAAGGGTGAAGGAGTCGTTCAGTTTTGGTCGATGGTAGTTGTAGGCCTTTGCGATGTAGGCAAAGTTTGATAGACAGTCAATACATGCAATTTCATTAGATAATTGCTGCATTGAACTAATTCTAGGTTGTAAGTCTTCAACAAGCTGGGAATATAGCTCTTGTTCTAAGATTTGAATTCGCGCCTCTGCCGAGGATATTTTACTTTCGTACTCTTTAAGTTCTTCGGTGATGTATCGTTCTGCATTCACGAGGGTTTGCTTTCGTATCCACTCTTCAGGAACTTTGTCTTTATGGGTGTTGCGTACTTCGATATAATATCCAAAAACATTATTAGACGCGATTTTTAAGGAGGTAATCCCCGTTCTTTCGACTTCTCTTTTAAGTAGGTCGTTAAGGTGATCATGGCCTCTTTCAGATAGAGATCGAAGCTCATCGAGTTCTTCACTTACTCCGGTTCTAATCACACCCCCCTTAGATACTAGGGCTGGAGGGTTATCTTCTAAACGCGAATCGAGTAATTCTGTTATAAAAGCAACGGTCTGCTCTTCAATAGATGTATCGTAGGTGCTAGGCCTTAAAAGTTTTGATAGCTCTGAGATCTTCTGTAAAGATGCGGATAGTGCTTTGAGCTCTTTAGGGTGTACACGAGCTGCTGCAATTCGTGCTACCACTCGTTCGACATCAATGCATTCAGATAAAATAGCACGAACCGATTCAAAAAGATTTTCTCTCTGCAGCTCTGAAACCTTTTGGTGGCGCTTTTCTATAGTTTCTCGATGGGTTAGTGGTAGACCAATCCAGCGCTTTAAAAGCCGACCACCCATTGCCGTTTGGGTACGATCGATAATATCGATAAGTGCTGTTCCTCCAGGTTGTAGCGGATGAAATAGTTCCAAATTCCTTATACTGAAATGATCTAACCATAGGGTTCCTTCTGGGCTCATTCGTCTGATTGTCTGAAGGTGTCCTAGTTTGTCATTTCGAGTTTCGCCTAGATAGTGAAGAATGGCTCCTGCACTGATGATACTTTCGAGTTTATTGTCTAGGCCAAAACCCGTGAGATTATGGGTTTTGAAGTGAGACAACAGTTTTTCAGTAGCGAAACTCTCACTAAAAATCCAAGACTCTAAGGTGAATAAGGGTTTGCCTTGAAGCGACTCCTGAAGTTCGTTTCGCTGAGGCTTTGAAATGAGAATTTCAGAAGGATTAAATTGGGCTAATAATTTTAGAATATAAGACTCCGAACCTTCAGCTACCGAAAATTCTCCGGTAGATACATCGGCCAACGCTAGGGCATAATTCCTCTCTCCCTTGTAGATAGAAGCAAGGAAATTATTGGTCTTCGAATCAAGTAACTCGCTTTCGTAAGTGACTCCTGGAGTAATTATTTCTGTAATCCCTCGTTTTACGATTCCTTTAGTTTGACTTGCGTCTTCTAGCTGATCACAAATGGCTACTCGTTCACCTGCTTTTACCAGCTTGTATAAATAGGTATTTAACGAGTGGTGAGGAAAACCTGCAAGTGGAGTTTGATCACCTCCATTATTGCGCGCAGTGAGAACAATCCCTAAAATTTTTGCCGTTTTTTCAGCATCAGAACCAAAAGTTTCATAGAAATCTCCGACTCTAAAAAGAAGTAATGCGGTAGGATGCTTTGCTTTTATCGCATCGTACTGTTGCATTAGTGGGGTAGTGCTCTTTTTGTTTTTTGCCATAGCTTTGTCGAAAATATGAAAACTCCCTTTATTAAAACCGAAAATCAGGCATTAGGTCGACCCGATATCGATACTTTTAAATCTATCGATAAACGTTTTGTTGTTGTGCTCGATGAAGTTAGAAGTGCCCATAATGTCGGATCTATCTTTAGAAGTTCTGATGCCTTTCTAGTTGAAGAGTTATTGCTATGTGGAATTACGCCAACTCCTCCGAGTAAAGAAATACGCAAAACAGCCCTGGGAGCCGAGCAAAGTGTAGTATGGAGTAAATGGCCTTCAACGTTAGAAGCTATCACCGAGCTAAAGCAGAGAGGTTACCAGATATGGGCGATTGAACAGGCTTCTTCAGCCACAGACTTAGGAGATTTTATGCCCTTATCTGATAAGAAATACGCCCTAATCTTCGGAAATGAAGTTTTTGGAGTTGATCAAGAGGTGATTGATCAGTGTGATGGGGTTATTGAAATTGCACAAGGGGGTACGAAGCATTCGCTTAACGTATCGGTTTCTGCAGGAGTAGTCTTGTGGCACTGTTTTAGCCAAAATCAAAAAACCCCTTGAAATAATTCGAAGGGGTCTTTATAGTTTGAGTTAGTTAGCAAAAAAATGCCGAGCCTAATTAACTAAGTGTTTTAGTTAAATGCAACTATTTTTTTAAAAAAGTGTTAATCCTTTTTTGATTCTTGTAGTTTTCTTGGTTTGTTTCTTCCAGTGAACTTCAAGTAGTGTATCCTCGATTCGTTCAATAACGGCTTCAAAGAAATTGGGATCTTCGTAGCTTGGGAGTAGACTGAGGTCAATAACCAAAATATTCCATCTTTTTTGTCTTCTGATGAAATTTTGATATCCTTTGGTTATAGATTTTAGATATTCTGGATCGATATTTTGCTCGTAAATACGCCCTCTTTTTTTAATATTTTCGAGGATTCGATCGAGGTTGTTCTCAAGAAGAACGTAAAGTCCGGGGGCTTTCAGTAGTCGCTCACCCCACCGATAGTAGCGATTGAAAAGTTCGAAATCTATTTCGTTCAAATTGTTTTTGGCAAAAAGTAATGACTTAGATAGGTGGTAGTCGCTAACTAGACCTTCAGCGGCTTGGCTCGTTTTTAAGGCGTCAAATCGATCGAGTAAAAAATGTAATTCGACGGGTAGTGCATAAGCCTTAGGGTCTTTGTAAAAAGACTCCAAATAAGGGTTTTTGTCGAATCGCTCATATCTTGAGCTTAGTTCATAGCGCTCTGCAATTGCTTTGCATAGCGTGCTTTTTCCCACTCCGATACAACCTTCTAACACTACGTTTTTACTCGTATGCCAGAGTTCTTTTTTGCTTCGTAGTAGACTAGTTTTACTTTTAGTGATCGGCTGAGATTGGTCTTTCTCTAGTATTTTTCTCACCTCCTTAATCGATTGATTTGCGATTTCGAGGTGCGGTGCAATTTCACAGAGAGGTTCGATGACGAAACGGCGATTATTCATCCTCGGATGAGGTAACTCAAGTGAAGGTGTGTTAAATTCTGTAGGGCCCATGAGTAAATCGATATCCAACGGTCTGTTCGCATATCCTTTTTCTACTCGTATTCTTCCAAAGGATTTTTCTAGTTCTAAACATACTTGTAACAACCTCTCGGGAGTAAATTCACTTTCTAACTCTAAGCATGCATTTAGGAAGTTGTCACCTTCAAAACCTAATGCAGGGCTTTCATAAACTGATGATACCGATTGAATGATTCCTAGCTGATCAGATATGCTAAATAATGCCTTTTGAAGGTAGAGTAGTCGATCTCCTTCATTACTCCCAATCCCGATATAGTAGGTGCTAGTTCTCATGGCCTTCGAAAGTACAAAAAGGCTTCAACTTTCAGTATCTTTAGGGCTTTAAACGTGAGTGCTATGAATTTTTTTAAACGTTTTATTGCTTCCTTCTTCGCAGTTATTGCTGCTTTCTGGTTTATGGGTATTGTATTGGTCCTAATTATTGTGGGCTTAGGAAGTGCGGATGTTGCTCCTTCGGTTGCTAATGCCTCTGTCTTAAAAATATCTTTAAATAGACCTATTGTAGATTACAAGGGAGGATCGGGAGATGATCCGTTTTCTATGTTTTTCGAGGAGACGATTGCATTAGATGAGGTGGTTGCCGCTGTTCAAGCTGCCGCTGAAGATGATCGTATTTCGGGTATTAGTTTTGAAACACCCTTTTTTCTTGGGGGATGGAGTCAAGCAGAGACGCTGCGAAACGCACTCATTGAATTCAAAAGTTCGGGTAAGTTCATTTACGCTTATGGAGATTCGTATTCTCAGAAATCGTTTTATTTGTCTTCTGTCGCTGATAGTTTATTTGTAACTCCGACAGGTTTTGTTGATTTACGCGGTCTTTCCTCAGAACTTACTTATTATAAATCGTTTCAGGAAAAGTCAGGATTGCGTATGGAGGTGATTCGTCATGGTAAATACAAAGCAGCGGTAGAACCTTACCTCAATGATGCCCCATCAAAAGAAAATATTGAACAAATTCAAGAGTTAATTGATGGACTTTGGGACGTGGTTGGAGTGCAAATGGCTGATCAAATAGAAGTTTCGAGATCTGATTTTGAAGGTTGGGTTAATGATTTGATAACTCGTGATTTAGAAAAGGCAAAGGAACTGGGCTTGATCGGAGATCTGATCTATGAAGATCAGTATGAAGATACCTTGAAACGTGCGGTTGGTGCTTCTAAAAATGACCTGAGTGCTTCTTCGAAATTGAATACTATCTCGTCTAGTTCTTACTTTAAGACGATTAAATCAACTCAAATCGATTCTTCTGATAGAATTGCGCTCGTTTATGCGCAAGGAAGTATTTTATACGGAGAGGGATCGCCTACGATCATGGGCCAAGAAACCATGAATAAGGCTTTACAAAGTGCTCGAGAGGATCGAAATATAAAGGCGGTGGTACTTCGCATTAATTCTCCGGGAGGTAGTGCACTTACTTCTGATCTAATTTGGCGAGAAATTGAAAAAACAGCCAAGGAAAAACCTGTGGTGGTTTCTATTTCTGACGTCGCTGCTTCAGGAGGCTATTATATTGCTACCCCAGCTACCTATATCTTTGCGCAACCGACCTCGATCACAGGTTCTATTGGGGTGTTTGGTACTTTGCCAAACGCTTCAGAACTTGCAGAGCAGTGGGGTGTTTCCTCGTATACCTTAAGTACTCATGAGCGTTCGGCGACCTATTCGCCCTTGCGACCGCTTAGTGATTCTTTTCGAGCAGAGCTAACCGAAGGAATTGAACAGACCTATCAGACTTTCTTAGAACGCGTAGCTTCGGGTCGATCAATGTCTATCGAATCTGTAGATGCAATCGCACAAGGACGAGTTTATCTCGCTCCAAAAGCGCTAGAGCTCGGTCTTATTGATGAAATTGGAACGCTCAATGATGCCATCAATAAGGCTGCTGATCTTGCAGCAATTGATGAATTTAAGTTAAGAGAATATCCTAGATATAAATCTGATCTTGAGCGCTTGTTGGGAGATTTACCTTCAGCAAGTCTATCTATCATTTCATCGAAACTTCCTAGCATTGTTTCCGATTATCTTAATTTCTGGGAAACGGTAGGTGGTAGTGAAAATCATGATTACAATCGCATTCAGGCACGCTTACCTTTTGATTTAAAAATTGAGTAATGGAATACTCAAAACGACCCCAGGCATTTTATTTCTTTCTGATTCTAGCAGGACTGTTCATCACTTCCTTGGTAGTTTCAAATCTTATTTTTCAGAAGTTTTTTTATTGGTCTCCTTTCGGTGAAGTAAGCTTGTTTTCTACTCCTTTATTCGAACTCTCGGTAGGTATTTTGCCTTATCCGCTAACGTTTTTAATCACCGATTTGATCTCAGAAATCTATGGTAAGAGGATGGCGAATAAAGTGGTAATTGTAGGAATTATTGCTTCAGTCTTCTCGCTACTTATCGTGTATACTGCTTCTTCAGTGAGTGCAACCGACTGGTCACCCGTAAGTGATGAATTATTTTCAACGGTTTTTGGAAATACGATTGTTGCTGTGTTCTCTTCGATGATGGCTTATTTACTGGCTCAGTTTGTAGACATTCAGATCTATCACTTTTGGAAACGGCTTACTAAGGGTCGACACCTTTGGCTAAGAAATAACTTTTCTACCTTCTCTTCTCAGCTCATCGATACTACCTCGGTTGTTTTGTTGCTCTGTTTTTTCGGTGAGATTGGTTGGGAACGATTTACGGGGCTAGTTCTCTCAGGGTTTCTCTTTAAGGCATTAATTGCCCTTCTAGACACACCAATTCTCTATTTGATGGTTTACGGATGTCGAAGATACTTTCGATTAGAAGTAAATGAAGAGATTGAATTGTTCGAGACTAATTAAGTCGCAGTTCTATTTGGTAGCCCTCATGTGATCGAACATTGAAGACTCTTCCGTCTTCAAAAAGAAGGTATTGTCCTTTGATTCCTGTAAGTACTCCATCTAGTTCTGGCTCTTTGTTGAGGTTAGTACTCTGAACCTCTTTTCCTTTCGGATTAAACGGAAAGTTGAGGTGAACTACTTCGCTTTCGATGATAAAATCACTTACTTCAACGGGTATGTAAGCTTTTAAAGAGCTCCAATGCTGCTTTAAATCTAAGGTAGATTCCGGCTTCGACAGCATGACTCTAAAGTTAGTCTTGTCGCTAATGTGTTCCTTTAAAGCCACTTCGGCAACCCCTGCTAGATATCGATTAGGAACTTCTAAAATGGCTAATGCCTGATGAGCTCCTTGGTCAATCCAACGGGTAGGCAATTGTTTTTTTCGAGTGATTCCTACCTTGATAGCGCCTGTATTGGATAAATAGACGATGTGAGGTTGCAATTGCATTTGCTTCTCAAACTCCAAGTCGCGGTCTGCGACCCCTAAATGCGCTTTGCTCTCCTCAGGTTTCATAATCCAAGTACCCGCCATTGGAGATTCGAAGAAACATTTTTTACAAAATCCTTGTCTGAAAATTCCGTGATCGTCACCGCAACCAAGACATTGATATCCGACGTGCTTTATTTGAATTGATTTGCCGATGAGTTGGTTCACTTGTAGCAAATCATTTTCGATAGGGAGAAAATAATTGATCGGACTGAAATCTTCAGTTTCCATCTTCTTTAGTACCGTCTGAAAAAGCATAGAAAGGGATGTGTATATTTGAGCTTTACAACCTCTAATGTACGAAGAATGATGCTGCCTCTATTTAATTCTGTTGCCTCTTGGCTGCTTAAGAAAAGATTTCATCAGATACAGCTATTTATTAAGTATCCGGGAGAGGTTCAATTCGAAGTCTTACAGAAACTACTCGAAACCGCTTCAAACACTGAAGTGGGAAAAAGCTATGATTTTAGTAGTATTCGCACTTACGAAGATTTTGCTTCTAGAGTTCCTATTGTCAGTTACGAGGATATAGCGCATCAGATTCAAAGAACACGAGAGGGAGAACAAAATGTTTTTTGGCCTAGCCCAATTAAATGGTTTGCTAAAAGTAGTGGCACTACTAATGCTAAGAGTAAATTCATTCCAGTAAGTCAAGAGGCACTAGATGACTGTCACTACAAAAGCGGTAAAGATTTGTTATCGCTTTATTTGAATAATAATGAGAACTCTAAACTCTTCACAGGTAAAAGCTTAAGGTTAGGAGGGAGCAAAGAGTTGTATAAGGATAAAGGCTCTTATTTCGGAGATCTATCGGCTATTCTTATTGATAACCTGCCAAAGTGGGCGGAGTATAGCAGCACACCCAGTAATAGAATATCCTTATTGCCTGATTGGGAGACAAAGATCGCAGCAATTATTTCTGAGAGCACCAAGGCGAACGTCACCTCACTTGCCGGGGTACCTTCATGGATGCTTGTTTTACTCAATGAAATTAATGCCTATTCGGGTACTGAACATTTATTTGAAATCTGGGAGAATCTAGAGGTTTATTTTCACGGAGGTGTGAGTTTTACACCCTACCGTGCTCAATATGAACGATTGCTTCCAAAAAGTAATTTCAAATACTATGAGATTTACAATGCCTCTGAAGGGTTCTTCGCTATTCAAGATCGAAATTACCAGAATGATCTACTGCTCATGCTTGATTATGGGATTTTTTACGAATTTATCCCATTAGATACTCTTGGTAGTTTTAGTGAAAAGGCGGTGCCAATCTGGGAAGTAAAGTTAGGGGTGAATTATGCCATGGTCATCACTACTAACGCTGGTTTATGGCGCTATGTCATTGGTGATACCGTTCGATTTACTTCTGTCGATCCATATCGAATTAAAATTACGGGTAGAACCAAGCACTTCATTAATGTGTTTGGTGAGGAGCTAATGGTTGAAAATGCAGAGCAAGGTCTACGAACGGCATGCGAGCAAACCGGTGCGAGTATTAGCGATTATACGGTTGCACCTATCTTCATGTCAGAAAAAATAAAAGGGGCACATCAGTGGCTTATCGAATTCAATAGAGCGCCTTCTGACTATGTTCAATTCATGCAGGTATTAGACGAGGCTTTGCAGCATCTAAATTCTGATTATGAGGCAAAGCGTTTAAAGGATATTACACTAAGAGCACCCGAACTAGTTGTTGCGAAGTCGAAGCTGTTTTATCAGTGGTTAGATGGGCAGAACAAAGTGGGTGGTCAGCACAAGATACCTCGATTATCAAATAGTAGAACCTATATAGAGGAGTTATTGGTTCTCAATAAGCAATAGCTTGAAAAATTGATTTAAGAAGCAGCTTTTAGATTTCCTAAAGCAACTGCAGAGGCTCGTGAGAGTTTCTCTTGAACGTAGGTTTTATCTACTTTAAGCTCCTTGATTGAATCTTCTGAAGGCAGTTCATACATAGCATCAGTAAGCACCGCTTCACACAAGCTTCTGAGACCTCTAGCCCCTAGATCGTGTTCTAAGGCTTTATCTACTAAAAGCTCTAAAGCGTCGGGAGTTACTTCTAGAGTAATATTATCGATCGCAAATAACTTTTGATATTGCTTGATAATAGCATTTTTGGGTTCAGTGAGTATCGAAAGTAAACTGGTCTTATCTAATGGATTCATATGAGAAAGTACAGGGAGTCTACCAATGATTTCAGGAATTAGCCCGAAGCTTTTAATGTCTTTTGGGCTTACATATTGAAGTAGATTTTCTTTGTCGATTTGGCCACTTTCCATTGAGCTGCTATAACCCACAGCTTGTCTATTCAGGCGTTTAGAGATGTGTCTTTCGATACCGTCAAATGCACCTCCGGCAATGAATAAAATATTTGAAGTGTCCACCTCTATAAATTTCTGATCGGGATGTTTTCGACCTCCTTTAGGCGGAACGTTAACGGTAGTACCTTCAAGTAGTTTAAGTAATCCTTGTTGCACTCCTTCTCCAGAAACATCTCGAGTAATTGATGGGTTATCACTTTTTCTAGCAATCTTATCAATCTCATCAATAAAAACAATACCTCTTTGAGCACGCTCAAGATCATAGTCTGCAGCCTGTAGTAGCCTAGTGAGAATGCTCTCCACGTCTTCTCCTACATATCCAGCTTCAGTGAGTACGGTGGCATCAACAATGGCTAAAGGAACTTCAAGCATTTTAGCTATAGTCTTTGCAACCAAAGTTTTACCCGTACCTGTTTGCCCTACGATAAGGATATTACTTTTTTGAATTTCAACCTCGTTGTCGTCGTTGTTTTGCAACAAGCGCTTGTAGTGGTTGTATACTGCTACTGCTAATACCTTCTTGGTTTTATCCTGTCCAATTACATAGGTGTCTAAAAAGGCCTTAATTTCTTTAGGCTTTTTTAACGCTAGTGATTCAGATAGTTCTGCGTTTTTATTTCCTTTTCGCTCCTCGGCGATGATGTGATAAGCCTGTTCAATACAAGCATCACAAATATGAGCATCAATTCCTGCAATAAGAATTTCGGTTTCTTCTTTCTTTCTTCCGCAGAAAGAGCACTGTAGGGATTTATCACTCATGATAAGTTCTTAAGAACGAACTAAGATTTCGTCAATCATTCCGTATTCTTTCGCTGCTTCAGCTCTCATCCAGTAATCACGATCTGAATCTTCGTAAACCTTATCAAAAGGTTGTTTGCTATGCTTAGCAATGATTTCGTAGAGTTCGTCTTTTAACTTGAGGATTTCTCTTGCGGTGATTTCAATATCTGAAGCTTGACCTTGAGCACCTCCGAGTGGCTGATGTATCATCACTCTTGAGTGTTGTAATCCACTTCTCTTTCCTTCGGCGCCAGCACATAGCAGTACCGCAGCCATTGAAGCAGCAATACCTGTACAAATCGTTGCGACATCGGGTCTTATAAATTGCATAGTATCGTAAATGCCTAAACCAGCGTATACACTACCTCCAGGTGAGTTGATATAAATCTGAATGTCTTTACTAGCGTCTGTACTCTCTAAAAATAAAAGCTGTGCCTGAACAATATTTGCCACCTGATCATTGATTCCCGTACCTAAAAAGATGATGCGGTCCATCATCAGTCTAGAAAACACATCAAAAATGGCAATATTCATTTGCCGCTCTTCAATGATGTTAGGAGTAAGACCAACAGGAGACATACTAGATACTATCTGATCGTAATACAACGAGCTAATACCTTGATCTTTTATCGCAAATTTTTTGAATTCTTTACCGTAGTCCATAGCTGTTAACTGCTTTAACTTTAAAGATACTCTAATTAGGCGTATGCTTCTTTGATGAAGTCTTCAAAGCTGATTGCTTTCTCTTTTACTTTTCCTTCTTTCTTGAAAAGGTCTAAAAGTTTCTCATTCATTACCTGGGTAGATAGTCGACGAACCTCTTCTTGATTTTGCATGATAGAGGCAGTGATTTGATCTACTTCTTGATCACTAGGATTCATTCTTCCGAATTGAGCCATTTGACTGCGAATGTAGCTGCCAGCATAGTCTTTCAATTCATCAAATGAAACTTGGAGGTTGTGAGTTTTGATAAGCTCGGCCTCAATCAATTGGTAACGAATCCCTTTTTCTGAACGCGCGTATTCTGCTTTTGCTTCATCTTCGGTAAGCTCTTTCTCACCTCCGAACTGAATCCAACGTGTTAAAAATTCATCGGGTAGATCAAATTTTGTTTCGGCAATGATCGCTTCAGTAATGTCGTTCATGAACTTCTGATCGGCTTGTTGAGCAAATTGCACTTCAGAGTCAGCTTTGATCTTTTCCTTCATTACTTTGATAGAATCAACAGCGCCTTCTCCGAAAAGTTTATCAAAGAATGCTTGATCCATTGCAGCCGGCTCACGACGATTGATTTCGCTAATGGAGAACTCAACTTCAATAGCTAGACCATCAGCCTCTTCATTAGAAATTCCTAGAACTCTTGATAGTTCAAAATCTTTTTCAAAGAGACCTTTCGTTTTAACCTTCACTGCTTCACCTACTTTTAGGCCGATAAATTTCTTTGCCGATGCTTTACTTTTGATTGTTTTAAGAGCGATGGTAGCAGTATTTTCAATTTTCGGCTCCTCTGCAGTGATAAGACCGGTAACTTCATCGCCTTCTTCAACAGTGTCTTTTGAGTGAAGCGAACCGTATTGTTCTTGCAGACGAACTACTTGCTCGTCAATACTTTTATCCGAAGCTGTGATTTTATAATTGGTGATCGCTTTTTTTGTTTTTAAGACAGGATTGATCTCAGGAGCCATCCCAATTTCAAAGTCGAATTGAAGCGTTTCTGCTTTCCAATCAAAATCCTCACGTTCTTTAGGAAGCGGGTTTCCTAATAGTGCCAGTTTTTCGTCTTCAATATACTTACCGATTTCTGTTTGCAAGATTTTGTTGATTTCATCAACAAGTACTGCTTGGCCGTACTGCTTTTTAATCAGTCCTAGAGGCACCTGACCTTTTCTAAATCCTGGAATATTGGCAGTTTTACGGTAATTGCCAAGTACGGTATCCACCTTTTCTTGGTAATCAGAAGATTCTAGGCTAATGGTAATTAGCGCGTTTAGTGGAGCAAGCTCTTTTTTGCTGATCGTCATAATAGATCCTTATTTTTAAAACGAGCCGCAAAATTAGTCTATTTTATGAGCGCTTACAAGTTTAAAAATTTCGCAACGGCCTCGCCAAAAACGTTAGGTTGTTCTGCATGTAGCCAGTGTCCAGCATTGGGTATAGATACAAGTTCAAAATTAGGGTATTGCCTTTGCAAGGTTATGAGGTCTGTGTCTTCTACGTAGCTAGATTCAAGCCCTCGTATGAAGAGGGTAGGGGTGTGTATTTTAGGTTCTTCTGGAAGTGCTTTTCCAATTCGATCAGGATGAGATCGAAACAGGCTGAGGTTGCATTTTACAGATAGAATACCCTCATTGTTTCGTTCTAAATTTTTCAATAGAAATTGCCTTAAACCGATCTCTGGAAATAAAGGCGTAAGAAATTCTTCAGCCTCTTTTCGACTTTGAAATTGTTGTTCATTTACCTCGCTCAGTGCTTCCAAGATTTCGGTGTGATGTGGTGGATAGGCTTTAGAAGCTATGTCTACTACAATAAGCCGATCAACTCGTTCTGGAAATTGTTGCGCTACGAATTGCGCTGTCTTTCCGCCCATTGAGTGACCGAGAAGGTCAAATTTCTCAATCCCTTGATCATCGGTGTAATCGAGAACATCCTGACTCATGACTTCATAGCTAAACTCTTCGCTGTGAAAACTCTTACCATGATTTCTGGCATCTAATAAATGCACTGATCGCTCTCTTTCAGCCCACTTTTTGGCAAAGGTTTTCCAATTGTCTCCACTACCTAGAAATCCGTGTAAGATCAAAAGCGGTTTTCCTTCTCCAATAATATTCGAGTGTAGCATACCAACTAAGGGTTTTGTAATCGGTGTAGATATTGGTTAACTACATTATCTAATCCAAAGTAAATGGCCTCACAAATCAGTGCATGCCCGATAGAAACTTCTAAGAGATTGGGAATCGAATTTGCAAAAAACGCGATGTTCTTTAAAGACAAATCATGTCCGGCATTAACTCCTAATCCTAACTGTTCGGCTCTTTTTGCAGTAGCAATGAAATCTTCAATGGCTTTTGTAGGGTTCGACGAATATTTAGAGGCGTAGGGTTCTGTATACAATTCGATTCGATCTGTTCCTGTTTTTGCAGCTGCCTCAACCATTTCAGGATTAGCATCAAGAAATATGGAGGTTCGTATTCCCTCCTTCTTAAAGGTAGTGATCACTTCAGTAAGAAATTCTGAATGCTTTTTGCAGTCCCAACCAGAGTCAGAGGTAATTGCATCAGGCGCATCGGGTACTAAGGTTACCTGTTCAGGTTTGACTTCAAGAACCAAATCAATAAAGGATTGAATAGGGTTGCCCTCAATGTTAAATTCGGTGTGCACCACGGGGCGTAATAGTCTAGCGTCTTCATATCGAATATGTCTTTCGTCTGGTCTCGGATGAATAGTTATTCCTTGACCGCCAAAATTCTGAATATCGGTAGCCGTTTTGATCAGATCTGGATTATTATGACCTCGAGCATTACGAATCGTAGCCCATTTATTGATGTTTACACTGAGTTTTGCAGGCATGAGTAATTCTATTTAAGTGTACAAAAATAGACAATTAAGACCCCTTTGAATGTCTCAAATATCCGTAATTTGCAATATGAATTTCTCTCAGGTAGCATTTCAGGAACTATTGAATCAATGTATTCCTATCTTTCGTATCGATGATCGAGTCGAGGAAGTCAAAGAATTCTTTGAGGATGGTCGGTTCTCTCATGTAGCCATTTATGATGATCAGCGCTTTTTAGGTAATTTGTCTTCATACGCCTTATATCCTCTTGAGAATGAGGAATCACTTTATTCTTTAATCGATGAACTTCAGTCTTTTTGGGTAGGTGAGACTACTCATTGGGTGAGTGTTTTTGATCAATTATTGAAATCAGGTGCTGATTTAATTCCTGTTCTAGACAACTCAGGACTTCATAAAGGGTATTATTTGCTTGAAGATATCGAAGGAATGTTTGGTCAAAGCACGTTCGTCCAAGAGGCGGGAGAGGTTTTGATTATAAGTAGTAATCCCACAAACTTTTCGGTAAGTACGATAGTGCAAGTCATTGAAATGAATCAAGGCCAAGTGGGGGGGCTTCTTATGACTACTTCAAACGAATTAGTCAAGGAGGTTGCGGTAAAAGTTAATTCTGAAAATTTCACTCAAATCCTCAGTGAACTTCGACGTTACGATTACCACATCGATTACAGTCCTGTAAAAGATTTGTATTTTGAGCAATTAAAAGAGCGATCTGATTACCTAACCAATTATTTAGACCTATGAGTAATGAGGGGGTAAAAATTGCCTTGTATAGCTTGCAACTTAACAAGACTGATTTGGTTTTTTTAGCCGATTTAGTAGTAGAATTGGAGCGAATAGGCTACACTTTAAGTGTTGAGGCAGAATTTGCAAATTCACTTGCTGCCCATCTTCCTAATACGCATTTCACCGTTTTTAAATCAGCAGCCGAACTGAAGAAAATGAAAGCGGATTTGATGTTAAGTATTGGTGGGGATGGTACCATGCTTCGTGCCGCTACTTTCATTGGAGATTCTGAACTCCCTCTTATTGGTGTGAATTTAGGAAGACTTGGATTTTTAGCGACACTTCAGCGTGAAAATGTAGTTGAAGCTTTAGAGCGATTCTCTTCTGGTAATTACCGAGTCGAGGCACGCAGTTTATTGCAAGCGCAACTTAAGGGAGAAAGCGGTGCTTTTGGAAAGATTGATTATGCTTTAAATGAGGTTGCGGTAAGCCGAAAGGACACGACAAGTATGATCACTATTGAAACCTGGCTGGATGGAGTCTACCTTACTACTTATTGGGCTGATGGTTTGTTAATTGCTACGCCAACAGGCTCTACTGGTTATTCGCTTAGTTGCGGCGGACCCGTAGTTTCGCCAAATTCGTCATCTTTAGTCATTACTCCGGTAGCACCACATCATTTAAATGCAAGACCCCTCATTATTGAAGATTGTACTGAAATTAGATTGAAGGTTGATTCTCGGGAACCACAACATTTGGTTTCTCTAGACTCTAGAATTAGTACTGTGGATAATGGACAAGAATTGTGTATTCGAAAAGCTCCATTTGTCTTAAAATTGGTTGTTTTTGAAGAGGATCATTTTTTTCAAACACTTAGAGAAAAGCTCCTTTGGGGAGAGGATAAAAGAAATTGATTATGAATTGGAGATTAAAGATTGTCCTAACCGCTGTTTTTAGCTTAGTTGTTACTAGCACACAAGCCCAAGATTTAGGAGCCCTTGAAATTGGAACTTCTCTGCATGGAGTGATCGCTGTGGGCGATACACCCATAGATAATTATAATCCGAAAACCTCTATAGCTTTAGTGGCAAAGTATAATTTACCCTATCGATTGGCGATTAGAGCAAGTTTCGCACCAACTTATAACTATACCGATCAGATTTCTGACACTCCAGTTTGGGACATTTACAAATCAACTCGTGCCAGTCTTGGACTAGAATATCATTTTAGTGATTTCAATGTATACGATGGAAGGAGACAATTTACTACTTATGCAATGTTAGGAGGAACTTATCAGTTCGGAAATTTCAAGCTTACAAGAAACTGGGATCTTATTTCGAAGGCACGATTAGGTGCAATGGGAGGATTTGGTGCTAAATTTAGAGCCTTCCCAATGCTAGTTGTTTCGGCTGAAATTGCTGCCGGATACCTATTCTCGGATGACTATGATCGACTTCCAGAACCAGCAACTAGCTTAACTACTTATTATGATCGCTCGGGGAACGACTGGTATCTGTTTCCTAATTTAACAATAACCTATACCTTTGCCCCCAAATTTTAGCCGACCCGATTAAAATGATTAAAAATAAAACCGAGCAATTAGGCCCGAAACACCTTGCTATCATCATGGATGGTAACGGTCGTTGGGCTAAAGCGAAAGGAATGCCACGGGCGTTTGGGCATGAATCTGGTTTTAAATCGGTTCGAGTTATCGTAGAAGCCTGTGCTAAGCGAGGAATTGATTTTTTAACCTTATACGCCTTCTCAACAGAGAATTGGTTAAGACCAAAACAGGAGGTTGATATCCTCATGCGTATTCTACTAAAAGCATTGAAGTCTGAACTGGCAACGATGCAGGAAAATAATATTCGCCTCATAACCATTGGTAATCTAGATCGATTACCCGAGTCAATCGCTGAGGTACTTTTGAGTGTAGTTGCGCAGACAGCTTCAAATACAGGGATGACTTTAACCCTAGCACTAAGTTATGGTGGCCGTGAAGAGATCACTGCTGCTACCCGTGTAATCGCTGAAAAAGTTAAAAATGGCTTAATTCGACCTGAAGATGTCGATGAGTCAATGTTAAATGAGCATCTTTACACCGCAAATTGTCCACCTGTCGACTTATTGATCAGAACTAGTGGAGAAAGACGCCTAAGTAATTTTCTTTTATGGCAAATGGCTTATGCTGAATTATATTTTACCGAAACCCATTGGCCAGATTTCACCGAAGCCCATTTGGAGAAGGCCTTAGTTGATTATAAACAAAGAGAACGAAGATTTGGAAAGACTAGTGAGCAGCTTGAAAAGGCTACAAAATAATCGGTTATTACTGATTATTGTCTTGTTATTGGCAATGGGAGATTGGGTTAGTGCCCAAGAAGCAGATTCTACCCCAACAAAAAAAACGTATATCATTGGTAAAGTTGAGGTCACTGGTCTTCAGAGTTACAACGAGCAAACCGTTAAGACTTTTGCGGGTTTAAGAGAAGGACAATTCATCACCCTTCCAAGCGAAGAAGTATCTGCGAGTATCAAGAAACTTTGGAATTTAGAACTGTTTAGTGACGTAGCCCTGTATTATTCCGATGTTCGAAACGATTCCATTTTTTTAGAACTGAGTATCAAGGAGCGACCTACTCTTGATGAGGTTACTTTTTATGGAATTAAAAAGGGGAAAACAGAGAGTATTATAGAGGATACCGAGCTTAAAAAGGGAAAGAAAATTACAGAAAGCCTTATTGCTAATACCGTCAATTTTCTTGAAAATAAATACAAAGAAAAAGGGTATCTCAATGCCAAGGCATTTATTGCTGCTGCCGCGGATACCTCTGGTGTAAATACTCAAGATTTAATTGTCAACCTAAAGAAGGGTAAGAAAGTAAAGATTGGTGAAATCTCTTTTAAAGGCGCTGAAAAACTGAATACTTCAGTGCTCGAGAAGGCACTCAAGGACACTAAGAAAAAGAAGATTTATCGTTTTTGGAAGAAGTCTAAATACATCGAGGAGGATTTCGAAGAAGATTTAATTAACCTGCGTGATGCTTATGCTGAAAGAGGTTATCGAGATGCTAGGATAGTTAGCGACTCTACTTATACTATTGATGATGAAACCATCGGTTTGCAAATAGAGCTTGTAGAGGGTAATAAATACTACTTTGGAGATATCGACTTTGTGGGCAATACAGTTTATGATGACAAGAGTCTAGCTTCAGTTCTAGGGATTAAAAAGGGAGATACCTACAACGGGGTTCAACTCAAAAAACGCATTGCCGATAATTCAAAACCTGATGCAGAAGATTTAACGAATCTCTATCAAAACAACGGATATCTGTTTTCGAGCATCAATCCTGTCGAAGTTTCAGCTCAACGGGATACGATTGATTTTGAAATTCGAATTATTGAGGGAAAAGAAACCTTTATCAATCACGTAGACGTTTTTGGAAACGACAAGACCAACGACCATGTGATCTATCGTGAGATTAGAACAAAACCTGGTCAACAGTACAGTAAAGACAATATCATAAGAACCATTCGAGAATTAGGGCAGTTAGGGTTCTTTGATCCTGAACAAATCTCTCCAGATGTGGTAAACCCTGATCCCAATTCTGGTACGGTAGACTTAAAGTATGATCTTGTTGAGGCAGGTTCTTCTCAAATTGAACTTCAAGGTGGTGTTGGTGGAGGTGGCTTCATTGGAACACTTGGGCTTTCGTTCAACAACTTCTCGATGCGTAATCTTTTTAATAAAGAGGCCTATACGCCTGTACCAATGGGAGATGGTCAGACGTTTGCACTTAGATTACAGGCGAGCCGAACCTTTAGAGTATATAGCTTAAATTTTGCAGAGCCTTGGTTGGGCGGTAAAAAGCCTGTTCGCTTTAACATGTCGCTTCAAAAGACGCAACAGTATGCGGCGCAGTTCAATAATGGACGATTCGATGTAGACAAATCAAGAGGTTTTGGTATTGCAGGTATTTCTGCGGGGTTATCTAAACGGGTTCAATGGCCTGACGATTTCTTCGTGCTTTCACACGCGCTAAGCTTTCAGAACTACAATTTTGAAAATTACAATAACGGACTTTTTAACTTTGGTAACGGATCCTCCAACTCCTTCTCTTATAGCTTTGGGTTGTCTAGAAGTTCACAGGGACCTAGCAGAATTTTCCCACTTACGGGTTCAAATTTTGAAATGTCTATACGTGTGACTCCACCATTCTCCGCTTTTTCAAAAAAGGATTATACGAGTCTTCGGGCTGAAATTAATTCAGTAACTGAGGAGTTGTTAGCTGAAGGTGTCAATGGGGTAAATTCAGCTGAATTAAGTAGAGATTTAGAGGCTTTAGAAGAAGAACGATTTAAGCTATTAGAGTTCTATAAGGTTAAATTTAAAGGGGATTGGTATACAAGAATCGTTGACAAGTTAGTGCTTCGAACCAATGCGGAGTTTGGATTTTTAGGTGCTTATAATAACGATATAGGCATCGTTCCTTTTGAGCGATTTTATGTAGGTGGTGACGGTTTAGGAAACTTTACCCTTGACGGTCGTGAAAATATCCAGTTAAGAGGGTATGAAAATAGCTCGATCACGCCTTACACTCTAAATCCGATTACAGGTAGACAAGAACAAGACGGCGGAGCTATCTACAATAAATTTTCGTTGGAGCTTCGTTATCCACTTACCCTCAAGCCTAGCGCTTCGGTATTTACCCTAGCCTTTTTAGAGGCGGGTAATGCTTTCAATGGTTTCAACACCTACGATCCTTTCAATATGAAGCGTTCTGCAGGATTTGGAGTGAGAATCTTTATGCCGGCATTTGGATTGTTGGGTATCGACTTCGGATACGGATTCGACAGTGATAACACGCCTGGAGCTTTTGGTCCTAGCGGATGGCAAACACACTTTATTATCGGTCAACAATTCTAATGAAAGCACAACGAATTCTAATAGTAGTATTCTGTTTCCTGGCTCAAGTAAGTTGGGGGCAACGGGCTACTCGTGTTGGATTTATTGATACCGATTACATTTTATCCAAAGTAGCATCGTATGCAGAAATGCGTTCGGAGTTATCTAGTAAAATAGAAGCTTGGAATACAGAAATCGAACGCCGAAGAACTGAACTGAAAGCAAAACAGGATGAGTTGGGCGCACAAAGAGATTTTCTGCCCCTGTCAATCATTGAGCAGCGAGAAATCGAAATAAGTCAATTAAGTAAAGCGTTACTTCAATATGAACTAGATCGATTTGGTCCTGATGGAGATTTAATTGCCACCGAGGTAACTATTGTACGCCCCATACAGGATTTGATTTATGCTGCAGTTCAAGAAATCGCTGAAGCTAGAAGCTTTGATATGATCTTCGATAAGTCTACAGATCTTGTAATGCTCTATTTTGATAATCAATTTGATATAAGTGATTTAGTTATCCGAAAATTAGAGGCTGATTCTAAGGTTCGAGTGATTGGTATGCCTGAAGAATCTCAAGTTGAGGAAATGTTTAGTGAGATCGAAGAAAAGCGTCAAACGATTACTGAAGACCTCAACAAGGCACAACAGTCTAAAGAAGAAGAGAAAAAAGCTGCCCTATCACGATTAGAAAAAGAACGTGAGGAGCGAAGAAAGGCCTATATTAGCAAACGCGAAGCGGTGCTTAAAGCTCGTGCAGAGCGTCAAAAACAAATAGAAGAAAAACGTAAAGACACAATTAATTGAAAATCAACTATTCCATGAAACAATTCGTACTTATTGTAATGGCATTCTTTGCTGTTACAACCTCTACTTTTGCTCAATCTAAAGTTGCTCACATCAATGTTCAGCAACTACTAAGTGATATGCCAGACATGAAGGCAGCTCAAGATGAGCTTAAAAAATTAGAAAATACTTACCGTGCTGACATTGAGTCTTCTGTAGCTGAACTTCAAAAGAAACTAGTTGCTTATCAAAATGAGGCAGCGAGTAAGACTGCTGAAGAAAACAAGGCTAGAGCTGATGAGTTACAGAGTGCCGAACGCAACATCGCAGCAGCCGAGCAAGCAGCTATGCAAGAATTACAGCGTAAACAACAAGAATTATTCGCTCCTATTTCTGAGAAAGCGAAGGCTGCTATTGATAAGGTAGCTAAAGACCAAGGATTCGATTATGTAATCGATTCAAGTCCAGGGCTTAGCCTTCTAGTTGCTAATGGTACAGACTTATTACCTTCTGTGAAGAAGGAGTTAGGATTCTAATTTGATTACCAATTAGAAGTAGTAACTTTTAACCGCCCAATGGGGCGGTTTTTTTATGGCAAGAACTATTGGCATATTTGACTCTGGTGTTGGCGGATTAACGATTCTCTCTTCTATAGTAAATGAGATGTCAGATTCTGTTGAATACCACTATGTGGCTGATAGTCTCCACGCTCCCTATGGTTCAAAATCAATCGAAGAACTTTTAGAACGGAGCAGAAGAATTACTGAATTTTTGATAAGCAAGGGGTCAGAACTTATTGTTGTTGCCTGTAATACGGCAACTACTCAAGTTATTTCATCGCTTAGAGCGGAGTTCAATATTCCGTTCGTCGGTATCGAACCCGCTGTTAAGCCTGCTGCTCAGTTAAGTGTATCTAAACGAATCGGTGTAATTGCTACTGCTAACACCCTCAAAAGTGGTCTCTTTAAGCAAACCTTGGAGGTCTATGCTTCGGGTTGCAAAACTTTTACTCGAATTGGTGAAGGCCTTGTTGAAGCGATCGAAACTGGAGAATTAGTATCTATAGAATTGAACGACTTAGTTCGTGATCATGTGACTTACTTTAATTCAAATGAAATAGATGTACTTGTATTAGGCTGTACTCACTATTCGTTTGTTTCTCAGCTATTTGAAAAGTATTTGGACCAGGGAACTTCTTTAGTTACTTCAAATGAGGCAGTAGCTAGACGTGTTCAATCGGTTTTTGGAACTTTAGATAGCCAATCAGGGTTAGTCAGGTCTATTCATATTTATAGCACTTCTGAAAAGCTATTGTCTTTAAAGAAGTTAATCGCTGCAGAAAACCTTCAAGTTGATCAGGTACTACAGGTGCAAATCTAAACCCTTTCGAAGGTTTCTATCGTAAATGAGTAGACATGTCTATCGTCGACCGGATGATGCTGTTCTTCAACTTTTTTCCATTCCTGTAAGTTGATTTCAGGAAAGTAGGTGTCTGCTTTAGGAGTGGCATGAACTCTAGTGATGATCATTTTTGTCGCTAGAGGTATAGCTTGTTTATAAATTTCTCCCCCGCCAACGATGAATTGTGTGTTTGATGGATGCAATTCTAAGGCAGACTCAATAGAATGGCTAATGCCGAAGATCTCAAATGGCGGAACGTAGTCAGTGTTTCGGGTAACCACGATATGATCTCTATTCGGCAGTGCTTTTGGGAAGCTTTCTAGTGTTTTTCTTCCCATTATGATAGGGTAACCCGAAGTGGTTTGTTTGAAATGCTTGAAATCATCGGGTAGATACCATGGCAAGTCTCCTGACCAACCCATTGCGCCATCTTCGGCAGCAGCAACAACAATGATTACTTCTTTCATTATACAGCAACTGGCGCTTTAATGGTTGGGTGTGGATCGTATCCGATCAATTCGAAATCCTCAAAGGTGAAATCGTCTATATTTTTGATAGCCGGATTTAATTTCATAGTAGGTAAAGGGCGACAATCTCTTGAGAGTTGAAGATCAACCTGCTCTCTATGGTTACTATAGATATGAACATCCCCAAAGGTGTGTACAAAATCTCCAGCTTCTAAACCACAAACTTGAGCTACCATTAGAGTAAGAAGTGCGTAAGAAGCAATATTAAAAGGAACTCCAAGAAATACGTCTGCGCTGCGTTGATAAAGTTGACAAGACAATTTATTATCGGCCACATAAAATTGAAAGAATGCATGGCAGGGAGGTAAAGCAGCCTTGCCATTAGCTACATTTTCAGCAAATGGCTTTGAGGTGTCTGGCATTACGCTGGGGTTCCAGGCACTTACTAACATTCTTCTGCTATCTGGATTGTTTTTGAGAGTGTGGATCACCTCTTTTATTTGATCGATACCTTCTGAATTCCAATTACGCCATTGATGACCATAAACAGGACCTAAATCTCCATTATCATCGGCCCATTCATTCCAAATACGAACTCCATTTTCAGTGAGATAATTGATGTTTGTATCTCCCTTCAAAAACCAAAGTAATTCGTAGATGATCGATTTTAAATGTACCTTTTTGGTAGTTACCATCGGAAACCCTTCACTAAGATCGAATCGCATCTGATATCCGAAAACACTTTTTGTTCCAGTGCCTGTTCTGTCTGTTTTTTCAGTTCCGTTTTCTAAGATATGTTTGAGTAGATCGTGATAAGCTTTCATGCTTTGAATTTACCTATTTTTTGAATTTTAAATCTTTAACCTAGAATCATTCCTGCAATAGTTGCCGACAATAGGGACGCAAGTGAGCCTGCGATAAGTGCTTTGAAACCGAGCTCTGATAAAGTCTTCTTTTGGCTTGGAGCAATCGTTCCTATTCCACCTATTTGAATACCGATAGAAGCAAAGTTGGCAAATCCACAAAGCATGTAGGTCGCCATAAGTACTGATTTATCATAGGTTAGGTGAACTGCAGCAGCCATATTCTTTAATTCGGCTAGTTGGGTATAGGCGACAAATTCTGAGGCCACTAGTTTGATTCCTAAAAGTTGCCCCATTAGGTTAAGATCTTCACTAGCTACTCCAATGATGTACATGAGCGGAGCGAAAATCGTTCCCAGCATAGATTCTAGGGATAATTCGGAATATGAGGAGTTGGCCGCGATCCAATCATTCATTCCTGTCAGGTCTCCAATCCCGGTTAAAATTCCATTAATCATCGCAATAAATGCAATGAATACTAGTAGCATCGCACCAACGTTTAAAGCAAGTTTCAAACCTTCAGTAGTTCCGTTTGAAAGAGCATCAAGAGCGTTAGAGCCTACTACCGTATCGCTTACTTCTATTTTTTCATCAATCGGTTCTGTTTGCGGAACCATCAATTTAGCGATGATGATTGCACCTGGAGCTGCCATTACTGAAGCTGCTATAAGGTGGCGAGCAAATGAGAGTCGAAGTTCGGGGTCTGTACCTCCTAAAAAACCAACGTAAGACGCTAGAACGCCTCCAGCTACAGTTGCCATACCACCAGTCATTACTAGCATTACTTCAGAGCGGTTCATTTTGGCGAGATATGCTTTAATTAATAGTGGAGCCTCAGTTTGTCCTAAGAAAATGTTACCCGCGACAGAAAGACTTTCAGCCCCTGATATTTTGAGCGTTTTGGTTAATAACCAGGCTAGACCACTTACTATTTTCTGAACTACCCCTAAGTAATAGAGTATAGAGGTTAGGGCCGAGAAGAATACAATCGTGGGTAAGATTTGAAATGCGAAGACATAACCAATCGCAGGTTCACTTACGTTGATTAAGTTGCCAAAAAGAAAGGCGCTTCCGCTTTCGGTAAATTCTAAGACCGCTGTGAAAAAACCTCCCAAAACATTGAAAAAAGATTTTACCCATTCTACCCGTAAAACACCAAAGGCTAAAATAAATTGAAGTGAAAGCCCTATTAGAATGGTTTTCCATCGGATGGCCTTTTTATGAGTGCTTAGTAGATAAGCGATGCCTAATAGGAAAAGGATTCCGATAATACCTTTAATAATAGCCATAATTTATTGGTTTCGTTGTTCAAGTTCGTCTCTAAGGGCTGCTGCCTTCTCGTAATCTTCATCTTCGACAGCTTTTTTAAGAGCCGCTTTAAGTTGTTTTTCACTGTAGCTTTTAAAGCGTCTTGAGTTAGAGCTTGACTCTTGCGTTTTTTCTTCTTTTTCGCTCCTTGATTCTGTCTCTATGTGAGCAAGATCGCGCGTATTCGATGTAAGGTCTTTCGATTCGGCATCAACGTTTAATTCAATGCCGGCCTTATCTAGAATATCAGGATAGGTATAAATCGGTGCGCCCGTTCGCACTGCAATCGCAACAGCATCGCTGGTTCGAGCATCGATAAGTTCTTCTTGCTGATCTTTTTTACAAACAAGACTAGCATAAAATACGCCCTCTTCTAATTTATGTATGATCACTTCCTTGACCTTAATTTCAAATCGATCAAGGCACGATTTGAGTAAATCATGGGTTAGGGGTCTCGGTGGTTTGAGATCCTCTTCGATGGCAATAGCAATGGATTGTGCCTCTGCGGCACCAATAACAATAGGGAGTTTTCGACTGCCGTTCTCTTCACTTAAGATAAGTGCATAGGCCCCTTGCTGGGTTTGACTATAAGAGATGCCCTTAACTGTTAGACTCACGAGGTTCATAAGAGGGCAAAATAAGGGATTTTTATGCGTTTTGTGCCTTAAAAGCCTTCAATTTTTCAATAAGTTGTGGTACTACTGTAAATGCATCACCAACAATTCCATAGTCGGCTGCTTTAAAGAACGGCGCCTCAGGATCATTATTGATAACCACTTTTACTTTTGAAGCGTTGATTCCTGCTAAATGCTGAATCGCTCCAGAAATTCCAATAGCGATATAGAGATTAGTGGCTACGGGTTTTCCTGTTTGTCCAACGTGTTCACTGTGAGGTCTCCATCCTAAATCTGAAACGGGCTTGGAGCAAGCGGTAGCTGCTCCTAAAACTTCAGCTAGGTCTTCGACAAGGTGCCAATTTTCAGGTCCTTTTAATCCGCGCCCGGCAGAAACGACGATGTCAGCATCGGCGATGGTCACTTTTCCGTCCGCTGTAGCCTGATTGGTTACCGTCACTCGATCATTAGTAAGTTCTAAAGTCATAACTTCTACCTTTGGTACAGCGTCGTTATGATGCACGCCAAAGCTATTTTTACTCAATCCAATAATGCATCGATCTGACTTAGAAGATGTGTAAGCAAAGCCTTTGTTAGTAAAGACGGTTCTCTTAAAGGCTGTCTTGCCTCCAATATTCTCGGGAAGCGCGATCACATTAGGTATGAAGCTAGAGCCGCTTTGAGCTGCGATCATCCCTCCGATGTATTTTGAATCTGCACTTGAGCTGATGACTAAGTACTGGGCACCACTTTTCTCAAATGCTGTGGATATTTGTGATGCATATCTTTCGGCTGTAAATGTATTCAGTGATTCATTGGAGATGCTAATGATTTGATTTAGTCCTCCAATGTTTTCTGGTGTATCATTATTAATGACTAATCCAATAGCCTCAGTACTGAGTTGACTAGCTAACGCAATAGCATAGGATGCCAGCTCGTATGCTGATTTTTTGTAGGCTTTATTTTCTGATTCTAAATAGACAAGTACTGGCATGGCTTATAAAACTTTTGCTTCTTTATGGAGTAATTCGATTAACTGATCAATGTTCGCTTCGTCTATTAGGGTGACTTCACCTTTTGAAGCGGGTTTTTCGAAGGACAAATCTTCTGTTAAGGCTTCGATACTTGATGGTGCAATCACTTCAAGAGGTTTGGTTCTAGCAGACATAATCCCTCTCATGTTAGGTATTTTCAGGTCACTTTCTTCTACAAGTCCTTTCTGAGCACCGATAACTAGTGGTAGACTAGTTTCTAAGGTTTCAGATCCACCATCGATTTCTCTGGTGGCAGTGGCGTTACTCCCGTCAATAGTTAGTCCTGTACAAGTATTGATAAATGAATAACCACATTGACTCGCAATTAGGCCGGGTACCATGTTGCCGTTGTAGTCGATAGACTCTCTTCCGCAAATTACTAGATCGTAATTTTCTTTTTTAATCTGCTCGCTAAGAGCGTGAGCAACCAAAAAGCCGTCACTCGGATGGGTGTCTACCCGAAATGCCTTGTCTGCGCCGATAGCTAAAGCTTTTCTCATGATCGGTTCGACGCTGGTTTCGCCCACTGTAGCGATATGTACCTCTGCACCCTGCTGTTCTTTGAACCACACAGCGCGAGTCAGTCCAAACTCGTCGTTGGGGTTAATTACAAATTGAACTCCGCTAGTATCCAATGATTTCTGATCTGCGGTAAAGTTAATTTTCGAGGTAGTGTCAGGTACAGCACTAATGCAAACGAGAATTTTCATAAAATCGTGACTTTCTTCAAAGATACTTAAAACTTAAAAAATACTATGCATGCATAATAAATTTATTACACATTTCTAAGCTTTATTAAGCGTGAAAAGTTTTAAATTTGCGCCTCAAGAACAAATGTAGTCTATGAAAACGATTCAATTTAGAGAGGCGATTGCCGAAGCGATGTCAGAAGAGATGCGTCGTGATGAGAGTATCTATTTGATGGGTGAAGAGGTAGCCGAGTACAATGGCGCCTACAAAGCCTCTAAAGGAATGCTAGATGAATTTGGGGCTAAGCGAGTAATTGATACGCCAATCTCTGAAATGGGATTTGCTGGTATTGGAGTGGGTTCTGCGATGAATGGTAACCGTCCGATCATTGAGTTTATGACTTTTAACTTCTCACTTGTAGGTATTGATCAGATTATCAATAATGCCGCAAAAATGCGTCAGATGTCTGGCGGGCAGTTTAATATTCCTATCGTTTTCAGAGGACCTACTGCTTCTGCAGGTCAGTTAGCTGCGACTCACTCTCAGGCTTTTGAGAGCTGGTATGCCAACTGTCCAGGCCTTAAGGTAGTGGTTCCTTCAAACCCTGCCGATGCAAAAGGACTGCTTAAGTCTGCAATTCGTGATGAAGATCCTGTAATTTTCATGGAGTCTGAGCAGATGTACGGTGATAAAGGTGAGGTGCCAGAAGGAGAGTACCTTATTCCACTAGGTTTAGCTGATGTGAAGAGAGAAGGTACTGATGTGACAGTTGTTTCTTTTGGTAAAATTATCAAAGAGGCATATAAAGCTGCAGAACGTCTTGCTGAAGAAGGAATTTCTATTGAAATCATCGATCTTAGAACAATCCGTCCTATGGATCATGCGACTATTATCAACTCGGTTAAAAAGACGAATCGACTAGTTATCTTAGAAGAGGCTTGGCCTTTTGGGAATATTGCAACTGAAATTATCTACCAGGTTCAAGATCAAGCTTTCGATTATCTCGATGCACCTGTTGTAAAACTAAACACTGCTGATACGCCAGCGCCTTATTCTCCTGTTCTATTAAAAGAGTGGTTGCCGAATGAAGACGACGTAGTTAAGGCTGTGAAAAAGGTTCTATACCGAAAGTAATTGAACCTTCAAAAAAAATTAAACCCACTTCCTGTGTTGTATGACTAGGGAGTGGGTTTTTTAATGCCTAGAATTGTCGATTCATTAACATTTCCTTCGAATCATCTAGTGAGTTTTTACTACTTTTGCCCGCGTTAACCAATACTACTTATAATTAATCATAATAATATGGAGGCATTAATACCTTATTTATGGGCTTTCGGAATCGTGGGCCTTATCTATGTGTTTGTTAAAAACGCCTGGGTTTCGAAACAAGAAGTAGGAGATGAGAAAATGGCAAGAATTGCCAAAAATATTGCCGACGGAGCAATGTCATTCCTAAAAGCTGAGTACAAAATTTTATCTGTTTTTGTTGCTGCTGTCGCAGTTCTTCTCTTTTTCAAAGGACAGAATGAAGCAGGTTCAAACGGTCTAGTTGCAGTATCATTCATCGTTGGTGCAATTTGTTCTGCACTAGCTGGTTTTATTGGTATGCGTGTTGCGACTAAAGCTAACGTTAGAACAACTAACGCGGCTCGTACATCACTTTCAAAGGCACTTGAAGTTGCATTTGCTGGAGGTTCTGTAATGGGACTTGGTGTTGTTGGTTTAGGTGTCGCTGGTTTAGGAATCCTATTCACGGTATACAGTGCTCAAGGATGGGGAATCGATGAGGTGCTTAACGTACTTTCAGGATTCTCTTTAGGAGCTTCTTCTATCGCATTATTCGCTCGTGTGGGTGGTGGTATTTATACGAAAGCTGCTGACGTTGGAGCTGACCTTGTAGGTAAAGTTGAAGCAGGTATTCCTGAAGATCACCCTCTTAACCCTGCTACGATTGCAGATAATGTTGGTGATAACGTAGGAGATGTTGCTGGTATGGGAGCTGACCTTTTTGAGTCTTATGTGGGTTCAATCATTGGTACAATGGTTCTAGGGGCTGCTTTTGCTACTCTACCTGAATTTGCCAGTTCTTTCAATGGACTTGGCGCGGTGTATCTTCCATTAGTTCTTGCTGCTGCAGGTATTATCATGTCAATCATCGGTACATTCTTTGTAAGAGTGAAAGAAGGAGGGAATCCTCAAGCTGCTCTTAATCTTGGTGAATTTGGTTCAGCAGGTTTAATGCTAGTTGCTTCTTATTTCTTAATTAATGAAATGTTACCTGAATCTTGGGTAGAAGGTTCGAAAGTATATACTTCAATGGGAGTATTTTGGGCTACTATCGCAGGTCTGGTTGCAGGTCTTTTGGTTGGTAAGGTGACAGAGTATTATACCGGGACAGGTACAAAACCTGTAAATTCTATTGTTCGTCAATCTGAGACAGGTTCAGCTACAAACATTATTGCTGGTTTAGGAGTTGGTATGATGTCGACAGCTATTCCAATCATTTTAATTGCTGCTGCAATTCTTGTTTCACACCACTTTGCTGGTCTATATGGTATCGCAATTGCGGCGGTAGGAATGCTTGCTAATACAGGTATCCAATTAGCAGTTGATGCTTACGGTCCTATTTCAGATAACGCAGGTGGTATTGCAGAAATGGCTGAGCTTCCTTCTGAAGTTCGTGAGCGTACCGATACTCTAGATGCCGTAGGTAATACTACTGCTGCGATCGGTAAAGGTTTTGCGATTGCTTCTGCTGCGCTAACTGCTCTCGCATTATTTGCTGCCTTTATGAAAACAGCTCAGGTTAAATCTATTGATGTTTCTGAGCCTACGATCATGGCAGGTCTTCTAGTTGGAGCGATGCTACCGTTTGTATTCTCTGCGCTTTCAATGAACGCAGTAGGTCGTGCGGCAATGGCCATGATCGAAGAAGTTCGTCGTCAGTTTAAAGATATTCCTGCTCTTAAGGCTGCGCTAGAGGTAATGCGTAAATACGATTCAGACCTTTCTAAAGCTTCTGCTGAAGATCGTGCGATTTTCGATGCTGCTGACGGTGTTGCTGAATACGACAAGTGTGTGGCTATTTCTACACAAGCCTCGATTAGAGAAATGGTAATGCCAGGTCTGTTAGCAATCATTGTTCCTGTTCTTGTAGGGTTCTTAGGAGGCGCTGAAATGCTTGGAGGTCTTCTTGCAGGTGTTACTGCTTCTGGTGTTCTTATGGCAATCTTCCAGTCTAATGCTGGTGGTGCCTGGGATAACGCTAAGAAAACAATTGAAAGTGAAGGTCGTAAGGGTAGCGATGCGCACAAAGCTGCGGTTGTTGGTGATACAGTAGGAGATCCGTTCAAGGATACTTCAGGACCATCGCTAAACATCCTTTTAAAACTGATGTCTGTAGTAGCGTTAGTGATTGCACCTAGTTTAGTAAGTCCATCAGAGGCTGCTTACGCTGAAGCTGCAACTGCACAAGAAGTTAGAAAAGAAATTTCTGTTAATGTTCAGGCGACTTCTGAAGAAGGTGGCGTTGAGGTTTCAGTGGTTACTTCAGAAACTACCAATGGAGTAACTACAACTACTGAAGTAGCTTATGCAGGTTCTGACCTGGATGAGGTTATGGAAGAAGTTAGAGTTAATCATCCAGAGGTTACTATTAAAAAAGAGACCCAAGAATAAGGGTTTTGAATATAGCTAATAAAAAAGCCTGCTAGAAATAGCAGGCTTTTTTATTCATCATATATAACCGATGGTCTAGGTTTAAAACAGTCCGTTTAATTCAGCGTCGATTCTATTTACAATGCTTCCAAGATCCTCGGGATTGTCTACAAAATCTAGGTGGTCCACATCGAAAATGAGGAGTTTACCTTTGTCGTATCCCTTTATCCAATCTTCATATCTTTCATTAAGACGATTCAGATAATCAATTGAAATTCCGTTTTCATACGAACGACCCCGCTTGTGAATCTGCTTTACTAGATTTGGAATTGAACTTCTTAGGTAAATCATTAAATCAGGAGGAGCGACTAGGGATTCCATAAGTTCAAATAGACTCTTGTAATTCTCAAAGTCACGCCCAGTCATAAGCCCCATATCGTGTAAGTTCGGGGCAAATATGAAAGCATCTTCATAAATGGTGCGATCTTGAATGACACTTTTTCCACTTTCTCGAATGGACAGAATTTGTCTAAAACGAGTGTTTAAAAAGTAAATCTGTAGATTAAAACTCCAGCGCTCCATTTGGGTGTAAAAGTCGTCTAGATAAGGGTTGGTGATTACCTCCTCAAACTGTGGCTCCCATTTAAAATGCTTAGCGAGTAGATTCGTAAGTGTGGTTTTTCCGGCTCCAATATTGCCGGCGATAGCAATGTGCATCCTGTTTTCTTAGTTTTTGAAAATGAACCTCAAGATAAGAATATCTTTCCTGTTTAGTGTTATAAAATAAGCGTACTTTTGTAGTCTGTTGGAGGAAAGATTTGAACTGATTGCAACCTCGTAAAAAATGCTAAAGCAGTATTCGTGTCGTAATAGCCCGTTGTGCTTTAGTCTCTTTTAGAGTGTTGTAATCTTCTGAATTAAAGAGACACGAATTATGTCATATTTATTTACATCAGAGTCAGTTAGTGAAGGGCATCCTGATAAGATTGCCGATCAAATTAGTGATGCGCTACTGGATCATTTTTTAGCATTTGATCCGCAAAGTAAAGTGGCGTGTGAAACACTCGTAACTACAGGTCAGGTAGTCTTGGCAGGAGAGGTTAAAAGCTCAACTTACCTAGACGTGCAATCGATAGCTCGTGGAGTAGTTAATTCTATCGGATACACTAAAGGAGAATACATGTTTAGCGGTGATTCTTGCGGGGTAATCTCCTTAATCCACGAACAGAGTCAAGATATCAATCGAGGTGTTGATCGTAGTGCTCCAGAATCTCAAGGTGCTGGAGACCAGGGAATGATGTTCGGATATGCAACTTCAGAAACCGAAGAATACATGCCCCTTGCCTTGGTTATTTCTCACGAGATTTTAAAAGTTCTGGCAGCGTATCGCCGAGCGTCCAATGGAGACTCTTCGAAGCCGATGAACTATTTACGTCCCGATGCAAAAGCTCAAGTCACGTTGCAGTATAACGAGAACAATCAGCCGGAGCGAATAGATACTATTGTTGTGTCTACCCAGCACGATCCTTTTGATAACGAACAAAACATGCTTGATCAGATAAGAACTGATATTATCAAATACGTAATACCTGAAGTTAAGCAGCGAATGAGTGATTCGGTTCAGTCCTTGTTTACCGATAAAATCAACTATCACGTTAATCCAACAGGTAAATTTGTGATTGGAGGTCCCCATGGAGACACGGGGTTAACGGGTCGTAAGATTATTGTAGATACCTACGGTGGAAAAGGTGCACACGGAGGAGGAGCGTTCTCAGGAAAAGACCCATCAAAAGTAGATCGATCTGCAGCGTATGCAGCACGCCATATTGCTAAGAATCTAGTAGCTGCAGGTATAGCTTCTGAAGTACTGGTTCAGCTTAGTTATGCAATCGGTGTAGCAGAGCCTACCTCTGTTTTTATTGATACTTATAGAACGAACGCTACTTCATTCACTGATGCAGAAATCGCTCAAAAAGTTGCCGAACTCTTTGATCTTACGCCTTATGGAATCGAAACACGCTTAAAGCTTCGTAACCCAATTTATAGCGAAACAGCATCTTATGGGCACATGGGAAGAAAACCGAGTAAGGTGGTTAAGATTTTTGAATCACCCTACAATGGGAAGGTTGCGCGTGAGGTTGAGTTGTTTACTTGGGAGAAGCTCGATTATGTGGAACCTTTGAAAAAAGCATTTCTGGGTTAGTTAAAAATCTAATCATTTAACCCTTCTTTTGAATTATTTTCAAACGAGGCTTGTTTTTTATGAAACCTTTTCTGTAATTAGCGCCGATATTATGAACAAGACACGCTTTTATAACAACTTTGCTTACTTTAACTATTATCAGTTAGAGAGGTAGGGGCTTATCGTTATTTAACGTATCAATATAATAAAGTCCCGTTTTTCGGGACTTTTTTCGTTTTATGAAAAAAGTAGCCATACAAGGGGTCGACGGATCGAACCATTACATCGTAGCACAAGCGTTATATCCAGAGGGAGTGAG
>PZPI01000005.1 GCA_003045935.1 Bacteroidota bacterium
TTCTACTTCAAGAACACATTTATCTTCTTTATTGAAAAGAATGCTGTGATCTGCCCTTGCACCTAAAGCTAATTGAAGTGCGCCTAACAAAATCGACTTACCAGAGCCCGTTTCACCAGTAATTACAATAAAGCCTTTCGGGAATTCTAACTCTAATTCCTGAATTAATGCGTAATTCTTTATGTAAATTCTCCGAATCAAAACAACAAACTTATCGACTAATATAGAAAGTTCGAGTGCACTATTATAGCGCTACTCTTCAGAACTTATAAACCCCTCGAATTCGACCTTTTTAGATTCACTTATGCGCTTGTAAATCAGAAGATTCTTTAGCGATTTGTTCATTTCTAAAAACACTCCAATAATTTCATTTATCATCGATTTTGACTCAGAAGTAGACTCGTATTGGTTATCTAAACCTAATCGATGGTATTGATACCACCATTGTCTTAAGATCTTTCCGTTCGAAGAAAGCAATTCATAGACTAAACGATACTTCGTTGTGCCTGATCTGCGCATTTCCCATCCCTTAGCTCTTAAGGTCTGTGCTCGAGCAATCAAATCATTCGCATTTTGATGATAATTTGAGCCTCCGTATAACTCAAAACTATCTCCCTCATAACCAAGAGCCAAATAGGTGTAAAACGCAATATTCGTCAATAGGTTAGAGTTCAATTGATTTTCATTATAAATCAGTGGTCGATTTACCTGGTAATTAAAGGTCAAGTCGCTCTCAATAATCTTGAACAAAGGAGTTTTGTAAGTTGTATTATATACAGGTCTGAAAGCCTCGACCATTAAAACAGCACGATATTGTTCTCCATTCTGTTCTAAAACCGAAAGGTAGTATCGCACATCTAGTTTCGCATTTTCATTTCTTGTTTGACCACTCCATTTTTTCTGGGCAATAAACCGTTCTAGGTCTAATTTCAAGCGATTTTCAACGGTTGAAACATAACTAGAATTACTACGATTCGAAACTACCACGGTTGGTCGTACTTCTTGAGCAAACGTGTTGCACGAAAAGACTAAGAATAATAAAGAGATGAAGTACTTCATAAGACAGAATCTATAAGAGTCTCCCAAAATTGCGAAGCTATGATCGACTTATCTGCTAAAGGTAACATTACCTGCCTAGAATCTTTAAAAAAGAGTACTAGTTGGTTAGTGGACTTTCCAAAACCAGCACCTTCTAATTCAAGAGAGTTCAGCGCAATAGCATCTAAGTTTTTGCGCTCGAGTTTTGATTTAGCACTCTCGACACCATTGTCAGATTCTAAGGCAAAACCTATTAGAATCTGATCTTCTGTTTTCAGCTTTCCTACCGAAGCCAATATATCCTCTGTCTTTTTCAGTTGGAGACTTAGCGAATCCTCTCCCTTTTTAATCTTGTGTTCAGCCACTTCAGATGGAGTGAAATCAGCCACTGCTGCGGTAGAGACAAAGCAGTCGGATGATGAAAAATATTTACCAACTTCTGAACTCATCTCAAAAGCACTTTCTACCTCAATTCGTTGTATGGATGAGGGTAACTTTATAGGACAAACAGGCCCAGAGATTAAAACAACCTCGGCTCCTAGCTCAAATGCTTTTAAAGCTATTTGATACCCCATAGTGCCCGTCGATCGATTCGAAAGAAACCTCACTGGATCAATGGACTCTCTAGTTGGCCCCGCCGTAACTAAAATTTTCTTTCCCTTTAAAGGCAACGATTCACGTATCTTATTTTCTATAAATGCTACGATTTCTTCTGGCTCAGCCATCCGACCTTCACCTTCTAAACCACTTGCCAAAAAACCCCAATTAACCGGGATCACATGAACCTTATGCTTCTTTAGAGCCTTCAGCGTTGCTGCGGTCGTCGGATGTGCATACATATCTAAGTCCATCGCTGGTGCCACATATACTGGTGAAGGGCACGAAAGGTAAGTAGCTAATAATAGATTATCACATGTACCCTGTGCCATCTTCGATAAAGTCGAAGCAGTAGCAGGCGCAACAACCATCAAATCAGCCCATTTACCTAATTCAACATGATTGTTCCACGATAATTCACCATTATCCTCTTTAATGAAATCAAAATGAACGGGATTATTGCTTAAGGTTGCAAGAGTGAGTGGAGTCACAAAATCTTTGGATGCAGGAGTCATCACGACCTTTACTTCTGCACCAGCTTTAATAAATAAACGCACCAAATTAGCTGTTTTATAAGCGGCAATACCACCGCAAACACCTAATAGGATGCGCTTACCTGAAAGCATAAGCCTAGTTTTTAAGCTTCTGTTTTTGTATTTCTAAAATAAATACGCTCATTTAACCATTCCTCAATAGCAATTGCGTGAGGCTTTGGAAGCTTTTCATAGAATTTAGATACTTCGATCTGCTCCTTATTTTCGAATACTTCCTCCAAGCTATCCGTGTAAGTTGCAAACTCTTCTAACTTCTCTAAAAGTTCCTTTTTAATCTCTGAATTAATTTGAATCGAGCGCTTAGCTACCACAGAAATAGCCTCATAGATGTTTCCGGTTTGTTGGTCTACCACATTTTTATTCAATGTTTTGGTAGTTGCTGATGCTTTAGTTTCTTTAAGATTTGCCATAATGATTAAGATGACGTTAGTGAAAGTAGAGATTCATCAATTTTTTCTTTGTAGGCGTCCGCCTCCTCAGTGAACCTCGAATTTGGGTAATTTTTTTTAAACTCGTTATAATATTTCAAAGCGTCTTTAAAACGTTGATCCATTTTTTGAAAGGTAGAATTCTCTGCAAGTATAAGAGCCGATTTCAAACGAACGAAATACGCTTCTTCCCTATAAATCGATCCTGGATTTTCTAAAATGAAATTATTCAAAGAGGTAATCGCCGAAAACAATACGGGCAGATTGAATTCTCCCAACTTATCGTATTGTTTTGCAATTTCAAAAGCCTTTTGTTGCTTTTTAATGTTTAAAGTTTGAACCATTTCATTCGCAGAAGCGAAATATTCTGAATCTGGATAGTCATTGATAAAGGACTGTAATTTAATGAGTGCTGTATCTGTATCCGTCTGATCTAGACTAAACTTTGGACTCATCTTAAAATAACTTGCTGCTTCTAAAAAGCTAGCTTCCTCTCTTTTGTCGCTATTTGGATAAGATTTAATAAACCTTTCGAACTGATAGCTCGACAAATAATAGGATCCTGTTAAATATTGAGCATTTGCAAAAAAGAAGCTCAAGCGCTCTCCTTGAGGTCTACCGGCATATTTTGGGGCAATCACTTCAAATAGACGCTTTGCCTTTACATAGTCACCTTGCTCATAATAAGAATTCGCGAGGTCATACATCTCTTTAACATCATTCTTACGAAGTACCTTTTGGTACTCGCTACAAGAACTAAATAGTACCAGAGACAAAAAAAGAATAACTAGTAGGCGTAAATTCATGGGGCAAAAGTAATCTTTTTTAAGATCACAAAGTCCTCAATCTAGTCATTTCGGTGGAAATAAGAGAACTGAGCTCTTCTGTCGCTGACACTAGGGGTAGTCTCAAATTAGATTCAATCAGTCTCATATGGGCTAAACTCGACTTTACTCCGGTTGGGTTACCTTCCCTAAAAACCAAATCACACAAAGATTGAATCTCTTCATTGATAAAATTTGCAACCTTTAAATCGCGAGATAAAGCTGCGCGTATTCCTTTACCAAAAAGTTCAGGAATCGCTTGTCCTATAACCGATATAACACCTACGGCACCTAATTCAATAGCGGAAATAGTGGTAAAATCATCACCTGAAATGATCTGGAAATCATTAGGCAATTCTTCTTTCAATGCCGTTATCGTGGGTAAATCGCCACTGGCTTCTTTTATCCCAATAATATTTGAGTGAGCCTCGTTTAGACGTTTCACGGTATTTACTGCTAACGAAACACCTGTTCTCCCAGGTACATTATACAAAAGGATTGGCAAGGAAGTATTCGAAGCTAATGCCGAGAAATGCTGAAACATGCCCTCTTGAGATGGTTTAGTGTAGTAAGGACAAACTGAAAGAATCCCAGCCACTCCCTTAAAATCGAAAACCCCTAACTGAGCCACAAGCGATCGTGTGTCATTCGAGCCTAAACCTAAGACTAAAGGAACTCTATTTTGATTTACCTCTTTAACACATTCAAGTACCGCGATTTTTTCATCAGTTGAGAGCGTGGCTGTCTCGGCGGTTGTACCCAAGACAACCAAATAGTCTACTTTTTCATTGATTTGAAAATTTACTAATCGCTTCAAAGCTATAAAATCAATATCTCCTGAATTGTTAAAAGGAGTAACTAATGCAACACCAAGACCACCAAATTGTATCATTGACTAAAAATTGGATTGCAAAAGTACTTCATCGATAAACGCCAACGCAATTGATTTGTTAGAAAGTTCGCTCGATTAACTAAATAAAAACAGCATGTTATAATTGTAACATTTCTAAAAAATCCGACTCTGAGAGCATCGGAATACCCAAGGATTCCGCCTTTTGAAGTTTTGAAGGGCCCATGTTTTCTCCTGCAATTAGATAATCTGTTTTTGCAGATATACTGTTCTGATTAATAGCTCCTAACCTTTCTAGTTTTGACTTTAACTCCTCTCGACTAAAAGAATTAAACACACCAGAGACTACCACTTTCTTATCGGTAAAAACGGATTGTGTTTGAATAGAAGTATCTATGACTTTTTCAAGCTGCAATCCTGCACTTCTAAGTCTTTCAACCAAAGTGATATTTTTTTCATTATTTCTAAAGTCAATAACGCTCTCAGCAATTTTTAAACCAATATCAGGGGTTTGACTTAACGCTTCTAAATCTGCTGAAAAGAGCTTTTCTATGGTCGGAAATGATTTAACCAGCTTCTTCGCTACTGTTTCTCCAACCATTCTGATACCTAAACCAAACAATACTTTTTCAAAAGGTTTTGATTTGCTTTTTTCGACACCTTCAAGTAAGTTTCGCACTGACGTATCGGCCATTCGATCTAGAGTAATCAATCGGTTATATTCTAATTGGTATAAATCAGCTATATCTCCAATTATCCCTTCATTGACTAGCTGAGCAATGGTCTCATCCCCGATTCCATCGATATCCATTGCCTTACGCGAGGCAAAGTGCTGAATTCGCCCAATTACCTGTGGGTTACAACCGGCATGATTCATACAATAGTAAGCCGCCTCACCTTCTGGCCTTTCAAGAATACTACCACATTCTGGACACTCTTTCGTAAAAAAAACTTTTTCACCATTCCCCCTGCGTAATTCTTTCTTTACACTTGTAATCTTAGGAATAATTTCACCTCCCTTTTCAACCGTTACCATATCTCCATAATACAAATCCAACTTTTCGATTTGATCAGCATTATGCAGGGAAGCCCGTTTTATATTAGTGCCTCCAAGAAGTACTGGAGTCAAATTAGCAACAGGGGTTACTGCTCCTGTTCGACCCACCTGAAAATCAACTGAATTCAGCTCTGTTATTACTTCCTCAGCCTGAAACTTATAGGCAATCGCCCAACGTGGAGACTTGGCAGTAAAGCCCAATTTTTCTTGTAGGTCGATGCGATCAAGCTTTATAACAATACCATCAATTTCATAATCTAACCCTTTACGTTTTTCATCCCAATGGGTAATAAAGGCCTCAATCTCCTCAATTGAGTGACACAAAGCAGAATGATTTGGGACGAAGAATCCCATTGATCTTGTCTTTTGCAATAACTCATATTGTGAATTATACAGCTGATTTTCAGAAACAACTCCATATAGAAAACAGTCTAAACCTCGCTTAGAAACTTGGCTAGAATCTTGCAGCTTTAAACTACCTGAGGCTGTATTACGTGGATTCATAAACTCTGGTAACCCATCAACACGCCTTTTTTCATTTAATTGGTTAAATGCACTTCGAGCTAGTATCACTTCGCCTCGAATATCAAAATCTTCAGGAAAGGGAGCCTTAAGTTTTAATGGTACGGTTTTTATGGTTCTAACATTCGTTGTTATATCATCGCCTTGATTCCCATCTCCTCTAGTTATAGCCTCAATCAATTCACCATTTTTATAGGTAATCGAGACACTAGCTCCATCATATTTCAACTCGCAGCAGAAGGAAAGTTCAGCACTGCTTACTGTAGGGTCTTGGCTTAATCTTTTTTGAATTCTACCAATCCATTCTTTGATATCTTCAAGCGAATACGAATTATCCAGAGAGAACATCGGAAAACGATGAGTTTTAGTAAGAAAGTCCTTAGTAACTCCACCTCCTACACGTCTGGTTGGTGAATTTGGATCTGTCAGATGCGGATAAGCCTGTTCTAATAGACTCAATTCCTTCAACAACTTATCAAACTCGTAATCAGAGATTATTGGCTGATCTTCGATGTAATATCGTCTATTATGATCTATTAATTCTTCCGTAAGCTGGATGATGCGTTCTTCTGGTTTCATTGCTTCTTAGATAACTTTAGCATTCTAAAATTCATTCTAAAATCATTTCGTGATTCTACAATGAATTCAGGGGAGTATAATTCAATCAAGTCTTGTTTTAGATATTGATTGCATTCTAAATACATCACTGCGTGATCTCGGGTATATTTATTAAAAATGTATCTCAATCGCTCGTAAAACACCAGCGGATCACTATCGCTCACAAAAAGTGCCTTGTGAGGCTCCTTGTTTAACACATTTAGATGCATTTCTTTTTTTTCTAAATATCTGACATATGGTGGATTAGATACTATTATGTTAAATTTAACTTTAGGTATAAAATCAAACAAATCCTGTTTTATCCATTGAAGATTAGACTGATAAACCTTGTCATTCTCCACGGCGTATTTAAGTGCCTGCTCACTACTATCAATTCCAGTTATATGAGCCGAATCTAGATGCTTTGAAAGCGCTATTGAAATCGCGCCACTACCACAACAGGCGTCTAACAGCTTTAAATTGTCTTGTCTTCCAAAGTCTTCCAACACCCAATCTACCAACTGCTCTGTCTCAGGTCTTGGAATTAATACCCCTTCCCCTACTTTTAATCTTAATCCGTAAAATTCAGCATAACCGAATATGTATTGATAAGGGTTCCCGAGTGTCAATTGATTCAAATAATCTTCAAAAAGCTTTTGTTTGTCACTTCTAATCGCTCGTCTTTTATCTAAAATTTCTGATGGCCAATTATTACCGAAATACTCCTGGTAGGCATATTTACACAAACTAGCAATCTCCTGACTTGAATACAGAAAATTTAATTCTTTAAAGCATTTATTTTCAAATTCTTGAATGCTCAAAGTTCAAGTATTAAATGAATAGGACAAGAAGTGTGTCCGGTACCCCCTAAAGGACCCTCTAAATAGGTAAAACCTAAATGTTCGTACAAGCCAATAGCAGAGGTCATTTGAGGTAGTGTTTCGATATAAGCCTTCTTGTAACCGGCACGTTTTGATTCTTCTATTAGCTTCAACAACAACCTCTTTCCAACACCCTTACCTCTCAATTTTAAATCAAAGTACATTTTCTGAATCTCACATACCTCATCAGGCGCTCCAGGAAGATCTCCATACCCTCCCCCTCCTAGTAACTCTCCGTTGTAACGAATTACATAGTAATCCCTCTTTGGGTGATTGTAATAAGAATATAAATCAAAAAGATAAGGGTCGGCATAAGCAGTCCCTGTTTTTGGAGCATTCATCTCCTCTAAAACCCTCTTAATCAACTCCCCAAGTTCTTGACTATCCCAAGGTTGAATTAAAGAAATTTGAATCGATTCTAACTGCATCTCAAATCTTGTTTTCTTTCTCTATTTTTGATAGGTGAAGATACATGAATTCTACATGAAAAGGGCCGTAGAACTGGCATTAAAAAACAATCAAGGAGCCAGGCCAAATCCTTCGGTAGGAGCCGTTATCGTATCAGAGAATAAAGTTATCGGTGAAGGATTCACTTCGAATTACGGAGGCAATCACGCTGAAATCAACGCCCTTAATCAAATTAGAAAAGAAAACTTACCTCTTTTAAAGAAAGCTACACTTTATGTTACGCTCGAGCCTTGCTCGCATATTGGAAAAACACCTCCTTGTTCTTTAGCAATTATTCAATCAGGAATCTCCAAGGTAGTTATCGGTTGTCAAGATCCTAATCCTTTGGTTGCAGGAAAAGGAATAACCATGTTAAAAGCTGCAAATGTCGATATAACAACTGGTGTGCTAGAGAAAGAATGCGCTGAAACTCATCGGCAATTCTTAACCTTTATTAACCAAAAAAGACCCTACATAACTTTAAAATGGGCAATGTCTAAAGACGGGTTTATCGCACCATTAAAAGACCAACAAACAAAACCTGGCTCTTATTGGTTATCTCATTCTTTATCAAAACAATGGGCCCATAAATTGAGAGCCTACTCAATGGGGATTGTAATCGGTGCAGAAACCTTGCGTTACGACCAACCCTCTCTAAATACTCGAATCTGGGCTGGCCAAGACCCAGCAATACTAATTATAGGAGGAAAACTATCTGATATTCCTAGTACTTGGCACAATAAACAAGTTTCAATTATTCAGTTTACTAAAACTCCCGAAAAACAAAACTCAAGTATTCATCAAATCGCTATAGAGGATTCATCCAAAACCTTAAACTTACTGCTTAACCATTGCATAGAGCATCAAATACAAACACTACTCATTGAAGGAGGATCACAAGTAATTAATGAGTTTTTGAAATGCAACCTTTGGGACGAAGCGATTATTTTCAAAGGCAATACTAACCTAATAGAAGGCGTAAAGGCTCCAACCATCGATCAAAAGCAGGTGAAAATCATGAATTCCGCAAGTGACAAGGTGATCATTCAAAGAAATAGCGCAAATCAATGAATAGTTCCGAATATCTAGAAATAACTGAGGAAACAGGACCTTTTATATTCAAAGATCGCGGGAGTAAATTCTATGGATACGCCGCGCCATTTAATCATCTAGATGATTTTAAATCAATGATCAGTCATTTCAGGCTCATGTATCCTAAAGCTAATCACGTGGTATCAGCTTATCGAGACCAACCTCAAAAAAATCAAACCTTTTGTTCAGACGATGGAGAACCAAAAAATAGTTCTGGACCTCCTGTGTTAGGTCAGATTTTACAACATAATCTATACAATACGGCAGTATTTGTAGTTAGAGAATTTGGAGGAAAACCACTCGGTATACCCGGCCTAATTAACGCGTACAAAACCACTACAAATGGTATACTATTGGAGTGTAAAAAAATGAATGTTACCCCTTCGATAAACTATACAGTGCAGCTCGATTACACGAATAAAAATTGGCTCAGTGAAATCATTGAAAAGCACGATGGTAAAATCAAATCCACCAGCTACTTAGAAAGCATTTCGATGTCATTCACTATCCCCTTATCAATGAATGAACTTTTTCTATCAGATTTAAAAAATAACAAGCGGTATGTTGATCTGATTATTTCTGAATCAGAGAAAGTAGACTAGCTGGTATTTTAATTGGCTTAAACGAACTAGAATCGGCAGCAACTAACGTCACTTCTCCCTCGACTAAAAGTTGCTTATTTTCATCGTAAATTTTATTCTGAAACACCAAAGATGCACCCCCAATTTTAACCAGTTCAGTCTTAACAGAAAGCAACTGATCATATCTTGCCGGCGCCATGTAATTGACACTAACATTTACCACGGGAAGAAGCACACCGGAATCTTCTAAACGAGCATAATCTAACCCTTTAAACCGCAACCATTCGACCCTTCCTAACTCAAAGTAAGACAAATAGTTAGCGTGATAAACAATTCCCATACGATCGGTCTCTTGGTAGCGCACTCGAATCTGTATATAATGTGTATTCAATGATGAAATTTTAAATTTAACGAATCACTTTTGAAGGTTATTTAGTTATGGCAAAAAAACTTAAAAACAAATACCTAAATAATTTTTTTTTAAGCAAAGAAGTAAACATATTTGTTGTTCAAACGATGGGTCACCTCTATAGGTTTTTTTGACCCTTCGAATCGTTAAATTTTAATTCTATTAATTAACAGTGAAGATGTCTGCTGAACATGTTTGGAATAAATGCTTGTCCTTTATAAAGGATAACATTCAACCCCAGGCATATAAGACATGGTTCGAACCTATCTATCCTGTTAAACTCCAAGATAACGCACTAAGTATTGAGGTCCCCAGTAAATTCTTTTACGAATGGCTCGAAGAGCATTATGTAAAACTTCTCAAGGTTGCACTTCGTAAAGAATTAGGAGAATCAGCTAAGCTTCTTTATGTAATTAAAATGCAAAATGAGGAAGCCAATTCGCATACTGAACAAATTCCTAGTAGACATAAAAGCGCATTCTCTACCCAAGAACTAGATATACCAATTGTACAGAAAGATCCCGGATTAAAAAATCCTTTTATAATTCCTGGTATTCGAAATATAAAAATTGATTCTCAACTTAATACCTCTTACAGTTTTGACAGCTTCTTAGAAGGTGAATCTAACCGCCTTGCCAGATCTGCCGGACAAGCTGTTGCAAACAAACCAGGAGGTACTTCTTTTAATCCTTTACTGATTTTTGGAAATGTAGGGTTAGGAAAAACCCACTTGTTACATGCTATCGGTGTAGATGTAAAAGAAAAACATCCCGATAAAACGGTACTTTATATTTCAGCAGAAAAATTTACTCAGCAATATATTGAATCGGTAAAGAGCAACACCAGAAATGATTTTATCCATTTTTATCAACTAATCGATACTTTATTGATCGACGATGTTCAATTCTTAGCGGGTAAAAGCGGAACTCAAGATGTGTTCTTTCATATTTTCAATCACTTACATCAAAACGGCAAACAAGTAGTTTTAAGTTCTGATAAAGCTCCTGTAGATATGCAGGACATTGAGCAGAGACTTCTTTCGCGCTTCAAATGGGGACTTTCAGCTGAACTACAACAACCAGATTATCAAACCCGAGTAGCCATTCTTAGAAACAAGTTGTATCTAGATGGTATGACGCTACCTGAGGATATTATCGATTACATCGCTCAAAATATTAAGAGCAACATCAGAGAACTTGAAGGTGCTATCATTTCTTTAATTGCTCAAGCATCTTTTAATAAAAAGGAAATAACTGTAGAGCTTGCTCAACAAGTGGTAGACAAGTTTGTCAAAAACACGAAAAAAGAGGTTTCTATCGATTATATCCAAAAAATGGTTGCTGACTATTTCGAGATGGATCTTGATACGTTGCAATCTAAAACGCGAAAGCGACACATTGTTCAAGCAAGACAATTAGCAATGTATTTTGCAAAAAAATACACCAAAGCTTCACTAGCAAGTATTGGTTCACAAATTGGTAAACGAGATCACGCCACCGTTTTACATGCCTGTCGTACCGTAGAAAATCTTGCTGATACAGACAAGCAGTTCAGAAAATACATCGACGATTTAGGTAAGAAGTTTTCTTAAACACTCGCCGATCGACTAACAATTCATCTTAATGGTAAACTCTTTTGGTAAATTATACCTCATACCCGTACCAATTCATGAGGGAGAGGCTTCTTTTTCTATCCCTAATGGAGTTATTGAGCGTGTTAAACAGCTGAATCATTTCATAGTTGAAAATGAGAAGACGGCTAGAAAGATGATCAGATCTATATATCCCGAGGTATCTCAACCCTCTCTATCTCTATCTATTTTAGATAAAAACACACCAATAACAGACATTGAATCTTTACTTTCTCCTTGCCAAAAAGGGATTTCTATAGGGCTAATGTCTGAGGCAGGTGTACCTGCCGTAGCCGACCCTGGAAGTCGCTTAGTTGAGGTAGCCCACCAAAAAGATATCAAGATAGTTCCGTTGGTGGGCCCTTCATCAATTTTACTTGCACTTATGGCAAGTGGACTTAATGGACAAAGCTTTGCGTTCCACGGGTACTTACCTATCGATTCAAACGATAAAAAAAGAACCGTACTCGAATTAGAGAAACGTTCATTCAGTTTTGGTCAAACCCAAATCTTTATGGAAACTCCCTATCGAAATGATAAAATGTTCGAGTTTCTGCTAAAGATTTTAGGTAATGAAACCCTTTTGTCTGTAGCGGTCGAAATTAATGGTGACAAGGAGTATATCAAAACGCTACCGGTTACTGCGTGGAAAACTACAACGAGTCCAGACCTGCACAAAAGACCTGCAATTTTCAGCATTCTTAAGAAATAAACGACTCAATATTACCTTCTAATATTTCGATCGTTGAGCCATTTGGTATAGGCTCTGCGTTTCTTGTTATGCTCAGAGAGTGTTTTGGAAAAATTGTGATAACCAGGTCTTTCGACATCGACAACAAAATACAGGTACGAATGCCTCTCTGCATTTAAAACTGCTTCAATTGCACTCATTTCTGGCATTGTGATCGGCCCTATTGGCAGGCCATTTCTTTTATAAGTGTTATATGGGTTATCTAAGCGAAGATCTCGATATAGAACACGTCGAATAATAGTATCAAAATTACCTGTGGTATGCTTTATCGAATATACTACTGTAGGATCTGCCTGCAGTTTCATCTTCTTTCTAAGTCTATTTAAATATACCCCAGCAACTCTTGGTCTTTCATCTACTTTCACAGATTCCTTTGAAACAATCGCGGCAAGATTATAAACCTCGGATGGAGATAGTTTAATCTCATTCGCTTTTGCAAGTCGATTTTCATTCCAGTAATCCCAATATTCCTTCAACATCCGATTTCGAAACTGAATTGCAGAGGTGTTCCAATAAACCTCATAAGTGTTAGGGAGTATAAGGCTCAGTACATTCTCGGGGCGAAGTTTAGTTTGAAATAAAAAATCAGGATCAACAAAGGCTTCAAGTATACTAACACTATCTGCCTCAATCACCCTTGAGACATATCCCGCAACCTCTTCAATTCGGTCAAATGGAGCAATTACAAGATCTATAGGCTTGTTCTCAGAGCGTAAAACCCTGATCAGCTCATTATTGTTCATCCCCTTGTATAAAACAAAACGACCTGGCTTAATATTCTTTAGATATTTTTTTTGGTTGGCCACCCAACAAAAAGATCTAGAACTCTTCAAGAACGGCGTAATTTGGGTGATAAGTTCCTCTTCTGAAGTATCTGTCTCGATAAACAAAAGTTGATATTCGTTTTCAAATTTAGTATTTGAAGCGAAGAGTATACTGTATAAAGCAAAAAGCAGTAAGCCTCCGGCAGCAGCTAAAACAAAAATCCACTTCTTTATATTCTTCATCAGTCTACACCAATTTTTTTTGATACCATAGTTGTGTTTCAAAGCCTCCAGGAGTAGTAATCCAATCTTGCATCACTCCAGACTTTTGAAAACCAGCTTTCTCAAAAAGCCTAATACTATGAATATTCGATTCAGTAATCACAGCGGCTAGTTGTCTACAATTTAGCCAAGATTTCGCATAGTCGCACATAGCAACAACAGCTTTTACGCCAATACCTTTATTGCGGTTTAAAGGATCTATAATTACACCAATCATCGCATTCCCGTGCTTTGGATTGAAATCAAAAAGATCTACCAGACCAACAGATGCTCCTGCTACTGTGACTACTAATCTTAATTGACCGATTTTAAATGGGTCAAGATGAGCGTGATCTAAATATTTTTTTAATTGGTTCTTAGAAAGTGGTCTTTGATTTTCTGAAAACTGCCAAACTTCGGGATCATTCTCTAACCGATATAGAAAATCCAGATCTTCTGGTTCTAATGCCCTTAATTCAACCGAAGGGTAGGTCTCTTTCATGATCTCAATTCTATTACACCTGTAAAAACATGAGTTGCTGGACCCGTCAGGTAAACATCTACAAAGCCAAAGCCTGACGGCTCAAATCGAACCCAAAGCTTTCCTCCAACTGCGTTTAACTCAATCTCTGAAGAAGATATTTTTCGATCGAAATAAGCTGCTATTGCAGCGGCAGTAATTCCAGTTCCACAGGCATGAGTCTCGGCCTCTACTCCTCTTTCATAAGTTCTAATCGCCAACTTATTTTCTCCAAGATATTCTACAAAGTTTACATTACATCCCGCCGAACTAAAGGCATTACGTAACGCTCTACCTTCTCTTTCAACTTCTATTTTTTCAAGATCTGAAACCCAAACAATTTGATGAGGAGAACCAGTGTCAAGAAATAAATTATTGTTCTTTAAACGCTCCACACTAGATACATTTGACATGTTAATCTCTATAAGATCATTCTTTCTTTTCGCTCCTAAAAGGGTATCATTAAAAGAAAAAGTAATATTTTCTAATAGACTTTTATGATCAATACCAAATTGCACAATACAACGTGCCCCATTACCACAAAAAGAAGACTCTGATCCATCAGAATTAAAGTAGGTCATTTTGAAATCTGATTCTTTATGAGGTTCATAAAACATGAGGCCATCTGCTCCAATTCCATAACGCCTTTCGCAAATCTTCTTAATCTGAACGGTACTTAATTCATAGGGAATATCTGAGCGATCAATAATTACAAAATCATTACCCGCTCCGTGATACTTATAAAATGGCACTTTCACATTCATAGATGCAATATACCTCAATTTTCAAAGGAATTAGAATCGTTAAATGAGCGTTAAAAGCTTACCTTAAAATGAAAAATGATTTCATTTTTGTAAAAAAAACAAGTATTATGAAAAAATGGATCTTTCCCCTTACGATAGCCGTTTTTTCGGCGATCACTACAACTTTTGTTCAACATTGGTTGAGTAATAGAAAAGAGACAACATCGGTAGAAACAACAACTTTTGAGAGTGCAAATACTCAGCCTATTTCTCTTAGACTCCCAGAAACGAGTACCGATTTTACTATTGCAGCAGAGAAAACGATACACGCAGTAGTACATGTAAAGAATGTTAGCAGTGCCAAGGGACCTCAATCTTTAATGGACTTTTTCTATGGTTATGAAAGTTTTAGCGCCCCTCAAATTGGAACTGGTTCTGGAGTGATTGTATCGCCAGATGGGTATATCGTCACTAACAATCACGTCATCGAGGAAACCTCTGAACTTGAGGTCACATTGAACAACAATGCAAGTTATACCGCTAAAATCATAGGAACTGACCCAAATTCTGATTTAGCATTATTAAAAATAGAAACTGAAGAAGAACTCCCTTATTTAGCCTTCGGAGATTCTGATCGCAGTGCGGTTGGCGAATGGGTACTTGCTGTCGGAAACCCTTTTAATCTTACATCTACGGTTACTGCAGGTATTATTTCGGCAAAATCACGATCAATTTCAACGACAAATAACCTCTCATTTATTCAAACCGACGCAGCAGTTAACCCCGGCAATAGTGGCGGCGCACTAGTGAATACCAAAGGGGAGCTCATTGGGATTAATACCGCTATAAAATCCCGCACAGGTTCCTATGTCGGCTATTCATTTGCGATTCCAAGTAATACCGCCAAAAAGGTGATTGAGGATCTTTTAGAATTTGGTAAAGTTCAACGGGGAATATTGGGTATATCGGCGCTAAGAGCAGAATCCATCGAAGCCATAAGAAAAGGACTCAACGAAATTGAAGGAGTCTATATCTCAGAAGTCAATGCAGGCTCTGGAGCTGAAGTAGCTGGATTGCAATCCGGTGACATCATCAAACGTGTAGATGGTTTACCTATCAAGAATTTCACAGCACTTACTGGCTATCTATCTGCAAAAAGGCCCGGTGATCAAGTTGAGATTATCTTTGAACGAGATGAAAAGCAGCTTTCTACTGTTGTTACTCTAACCAAAAATGAAACCGCTGATCTCAATCGTCTTGGCCTTCGAGTTCAAAATTTAAATGAGACACTCCGAAAAAAATTTAATCGTAATGAAGGGGTTATCATAACAGCAGCTTCAGAATATTATAAAAATTACAACCTCGAAGGCAAAGTGGTAATAGCCATAGATGGTGTCAAAATTTCCACGATTGAAGATGCCATAGAGGCAAGCAACGAAAACAGCACCTACCGCCATGCTTTAACAGTAATCGACGAGGAAGGCAATAAAGAAACTCTAATCTTTAACTAATTTCGCGTTTTAACCTAGTCATTCGATTTTGAGAATAGATATCATTACTGCCGTTCCAGACTTATTAGATAGTCTTTTAGGACATTCAATTGTCAAAAGAGCTATTGAAAAAAAACTCTTTGAATTACAAATCCATTCCTTACGAAATGAAGGTATAGGGAAGTATAGACAGATTGACGACTATCCATATGGAGGGGCAGCAGGAATGGTCTTAATGGCTGAACCATTAGATCGAATGCTAACAAAACTATCAGAGCAGCGAACCTACGATGCAATCATTTACCTAACACCCGATGGAGAGTTGTGGACACAAAACGCCGCTAATCAATTTTCACTTAAAGGAAATATCATCATGATATGCGGTCATTATAAAGGTATTGATCAGCGTATCAGAGACCTTTGGGTAACTCATGAAATCTCAATTGGTGACTTTGTTTTGTCCGGAGGAGAAATAGCAGCGGCTGTTCTGACAGATAGTATCGTTCGTTTATTACCAGGAGTTTTGGGAGATATGGAATCTGCTTTAAGCGATTCATTTCAGGATTCTCTATTAGCTCCACCGGTTTACACAAGGCCAGCAGAATTTAAAGGTCTAAATGTCCCCGAAGTACTTATGAGCGGGAATTTTAAGGCAATTGAAACTTGGAATGAAGAAGAGGCAATTAAACGAACTAAAGAGCGCAGACCAGACTTATTGAAGTAAGAAATTTTTTAAGTCAAGGTGATTGCTATTTTTAAATAAAACACTATTTTTGCACCCAGTTTTAAAGCATTCCAAATGGAAAATTTAGTTCAATATGTAGAAAACACCGCAGTAGCGCAGAAGGAATTTCCAAAGTTCGGAGCCGGTGATACGATTACTGTATATTACGAAATTAAAGAAGGTGAGAAAACACGTACTCAGTTCTTCAAAGGGGTAGTTATTCAAATCAAAGGTTCAGGTTCAACTGAAACTTTTACTATCCGTAAAATGTCTGGAACAGTAGGTGTCGAACGTATCTTCCCAATGAATATGCCAGCACTTCAGAAAATTGAGGTTAATAAGAGAGGTAAAGTAAGACGTTCGCGTATCTTCTATTTCCGCAGCTTAACTGGTAAGAAAGCTAGAATCAAAGAAATCAGAAATTAATTGATTTAAAATCATTTTGTTAAGCCGTGCAAAGTTCTTTTCACGGCTTTTTTTGTGTCTTATATTTGCCACGCCTTTTTGGCTTAAAACCAATAATCAATGAAAAAAATCTACTACACTCTAACCGATGAAGCACCTGCTTTAGCGACTTTTTCTTTTCTTCCGATGGTAAAAGCCATTACAAAGTCTACAGGTATAGAGTTTTTAGTGAAAGACATTTCTTTATCTGCAAGAATTCTCGCAGCATTCAATCAACGACTTCCTGAAAATCAGCGCGTTGAAGATGCATTAAGCACTCTCGGAGGATTAGCTAAAGAATCAGATACAACGATTATAAAACTACCTAACATCAGTGCATCTATCCCACAACTTAAAGCGGTAATAAAAGAGCTTCAAGAAAAAGGATTTAATCTGCCCGATTATCCAGATACGGTAAACAGCGAAGATGAGAAAGAGATCAAAGCTTTATACGACAAAGTTAAAGGTAGTGCAGTTAACCCTGTTTTAAGAGAAGGTAATTCAGATCGTCGCGCCCCATTAGCGGTGAAGAACTACGCAAAAAAACATCCACACTCAATGGGCACATGGTCTTCAGAAAGTATGAGTCATGTGAGTACGATGAGTAAAGGAGATTTTAAAAGCAATGAAAAGTCAATTACAAGTGAAAAAGCTACCCAGGTAACCATTGAATTTATTTCTAAAGAAGGTACCTCTTCCCTACTCAAAAAAAATATTGCCATTCAAGAAGGTGAAATCTTTGATACGACGAAGATGTCGGTTTCTCAGCTACGCACCTTCTTGAAAGATGAAATAAACGATGCCACCTCGAAAGGCCTTCTGCTTTCTGCTCACCTTAAAGCGACTATGATGAAGGTGTCTGACCCGATTCTCTTCGGTCATATCATTGAAATTTACTTCGAAGAAGTATTTGAAAAATATCAGGATATTTTCTCAGAGCAAGGTATCAATGCCAATGAAGGTCTTCAGAGTATCATCAATAAACTTGACGAAATGGCTGATTCTGATTTAGCTAAGGAAATCAAAGCTAGTTTCGACAAAGTGATGGAAGACAAGGCTGATCTAGCGATGGTTAATTCAGATAAAGGTATTACTAACCTTCATATACCTAGTGATGTAATTATTGATGCTTCGATGCCTGCTATGATTAGAAATTCAGGCCAAATGTGGGACAAAAACGGCCAATCTCGAGATACCAAAGCCTTAATTCCAGATAGTTCTTATGCCGCTGTCTATCAATCAACAATTGACTACTGTAAAGAAAACGGAGCCTTTGATCCAAGAGAAATGGGTACGGTACCTAACATTGGTCTGATGGCCCAAAAAGCTGAAGAATACGGTTCTCATGACAAGACCTTTGAACTCTCTGAAGCTGGAGTAGTTAGAGTAGTCGATAAAGATGGTGAGGTACTACAAGAACAGTCAGTTGAAGAAGGTGACATCTTCAGAATGTGTCAGGTTAAGGATGCTCCAATAAGAAATTGGGTTTCTTTAGCGGTTGAACGGGCACGTTTAAGTAATACGCCTGCTGTTTTTTGGTTGGATAGTGACCGTGCTCACGATAGAGAACTAATCAAAAAGATAGAAGCTTATCTAAGTAAGGAAGATACAACTGGGTTAGATCTACGAATACTAAGTCCAAAAGAAGCTACTCTATTTACATTGGATAGATTAAAGAAAGGCTTAGATACCATTTCAGTGACAGGTAATGTTCTTAGAGATTACTTAACCGATCTTTTCCCAATTTTAGAGGTAGGAACATCGGCTAAGATGCTTTCGATCGTTCCACTTATGAATGGCGGAGGATTATTTGAAACAGGAGCGGGTGGGTCTGCCCCCAAACACGTAGAGCAATTTATTGAAGAGGGACACCTTCGTTGGGATTCTTTAGGAGAGTTTCTTGCACTTCAAGTTGCATTAGAATTTGTTGGACAACAAAATCAATCTAAAGAGATTCAAGTTTACTCTGATGCTTTAGGTGCAGCTGTAGAAAAACTACTAGACCAGGACAAAGGTCCTAAGCGTAAAGCAGGTGAACTCGATACAAGAGGAAGTCATTTCTACCTGATCAAATTCTGGATTGAGGCATTAGCACAATCAAACTTAAACGACAAAGTTAAATTCGAGAACCTAAATACTGCTATTGATTCTTTGAGCGATCAAATTTTAGGTGAACTCAATACTACCCAAGGTCAGCCACAAGATTTAGGTGGATACTATACCCTTGATGCGAGTAAGGCAACAAAGGCTATGTGCCCAAGTAAAACCTTAAACAGCCTTTTAGAGGAGCACTTGGCATAAAATGGACAAAGTCGTACTACAAAAAGGCTTAATGATCTGGCTGAGAGCACTGCTATTTATGGCATCAGGACCTGTTGTTCTCAGTAGTGCATTTAAAAATCAGAACCACTCGCTTTTTATACCTGTACTCATAGTAGGAATAGTTTTGAGTTTTTTAGCTATCTATTTCGGTTTCAAGGCGATTAAAAAAATGATGGAGGGGCTATTTAGCGACAAAAGCTAATTAGCCTTCCATATTTCTTCCATCAATGCCAAATTTATCGGATGTAGCGCTTCACGATATGGCAAAGCCCCTCCAGTAAAAGCCCTTTGAAGAATATCTTCAATCCAATAATCCTCGAGATTCTCATAGGGATTATATGCATCTTTTAGATCCATTTGATAAGCAGATGCAGCGGTTTGGTACCAAAATGCTGTCCAACCATTTCTAAAGGTCTTAACCAAATCAAAGGCGCTATAACCTGTTTGTCTATCTATTAAGCGAATGAGTACTTTACCATCATTTCGGGAAAGTTTCTTGAGGGGTTCGGTGAGTTCTGTCTCTAAAAATTTCTTAACTCTTTTAGTATAAGCCCTTTTCTGTCCCTTCCTCTTCAAGGTACTCAAACGATCCTCAACCGTTTTTAATCGATCCTCAGCAAGTACAGCGTATTTGAACACTTTAAAAACACGCATCCGTAATCGATAATATTGATTTCGCTGGGTGTTCGATTCAAATTGAAGGGGAGATAAAACATAGACTTCATCAAGAGAAATTGCACCGTAATATTCGGTCTCTTCTGACTCCGGTTCAGATTGAATTACTTGTGTAAAGGATACCGAGTAAATGGTGATAAATAATAGAAATAGCGAATAATTTCTTCTCGAAGCCGTCATAGTATTTGTAAATTTAGATTAAAATTATTCTTAGATGAAAACAGATCATATACTTAACGATGAGGCACTAAAATTTTTAGAAGATTACCTAAATAATGCCTCCCCTACCGGATACGAAGCTCAAGGACAACAAATCTGGATGAATTATCTAAGACCATACGTAGACGAATTCATTACAGACACTTACGGAACTGCGGTGGGTGTAATCAACCCCAAATCGGAGTATAAAGTGGTCATTGAAGCTCATTCTGATGAGATTTCATGGTATGTTAATTATATCTCTGACAATGGTCTCATTTATGTGATTAGAAATGGAGGTAGTGACCATCAAATTGCCCCCTCTAAATGGGTGAATATTCATACTAAAAAAGGCATTGTTGAAGGGGTTTTTGGATGGCCGGCAATTCACACTCGCAAACCAGGTAAAGAAGAAAACCCTAAACTTGAAAACATCTTTATTGATATTGGAGCTAAAGACAAGAAAGAAGTTGAAGAGATGGGTGTACACGTCGGATGCGTGATTACTTATCCTGACAGTTTCAAAGTACTCAACAAAAATCAATTCGTTTGTCGGGCTTTGGATAACCGTGCGGGAGGTTTTATGATCGCACAAGTCGCTCGTTTACTCAAAGAAAATAACATTGAACTTCCATTCGGTCTGTATATCACCAACTCTGTACAAGAGGAGATCGGTTTAAGAGGTGCAGAAATGATTACCCAAAGAATCAAACCTAATGCTGCTATCATCACCGACGTATGTCATGACACTACTACTCCGATGATCAGCAAAATTGAGCAGGGAGAAAGTAAAATTGGCGATGGTCCTGTGATATCCTATGCACCGGCTATTCATCATATTCTCAGAGAGCGAATTATTGAAGCCGCAGAAGAAAATGAGATACCGTTCCAGCGTCATGCTTCTTCACGTTATACAGGTACAGACACCGATGCATTCGCGTACAGTAATGGAGGAGTAGCTTCGGCGCTAATTTCTTTACCACTACGGTACATGCATACTACGGTTGAAACCGTTCATAAAGAAGACGTAGCAAATGTCATTCGACTAATCTACCATAGTGTTCAGAAAATAAAAGCAGGAGAATCATTCTCTTATTTTCATTAACTAAAAAGGCCCTTAATTAAGGGCCTTTTTTATTTGATCTATTTCAGAGATTTCAAGGATACTAACCTCACCGTTTGAGAGATTTTTAACCTCAATCTTATCTTCAACTAAGAGTTCTGATTTAGGGAATAAAACCAACTGGGCTGTCCGTTTATCTAAGTATTTGAATTGCTTCTGAATTTTGGTAGCTATTGGATAAAGTTCCACTGAAATGCCTGCTTTTCTCAACTTTTGGATAAATGGCAATAGCTGTCTTGAACTTTGATCATCGTAATTGATGATGAATACATCTAGTCGATCTGAAACGTTTTCTGGAAATAAACCCAAAGCCTCTAAGACTAAATAGATTCGATCTAGACCAAAAGAAATCCCAACTCCTCCTAATGCTTGACCACCAAATTGACTCGTTAAATTATCATAACGACCTCCACCACCAATTGAACCCATCTGAACTCCTTCAGGAGCAGATACTTCAAAAATAATTCCGGTATAATAATTAAGCCCTCGAGCTAAAGTAAGATCTAATTTCAAGGAGATCGACTCTAAACGAACCGCCTCAAGCTGATCGAGTAAGAATCGTATTTCTTCTACTCCAATCCTCCCCTGTTCTGAATGAACAAATAAACCGTCTAGAAAATTCAGCTGATCAGTTAAGTTCGATCCCACTTTTAAAAAGGTGTCAACCTTTTCTAAAATCGAATCACTCAAACCTAATCCATTGAGCTCTTTTAAAACCCCTTCAGCACCTATTTTATCTAATTTATCTAAGGCTACGGTAAATGGAATAAGTTGATCTTCGATTCCAAAACTTTCTGCAATCCCAGCTAGTATTTTTCGATGATTGATTCTTAGTGTTGGATGCTGATCACCCAATAAGCCCAATTCTGAAAATACTGTATCATACAACTGAATAAGATCAACCTCTTGCCATAAAGACATCGCTCCTACAACATCAGCGTCGCATTGATAAAATTCTCTGAATCGGCCCTTTTGAGGACGATCTGCACGCCAAACGGGTTGAATTTGATATCGCCTAAAGGGTAGTGCAAGTTCATTTTGATTTTGTACAACAAACCTAGCAAAAGGCACCGTCAAGTCATATCTGAGTGCCTTATCACTAATTTGAGGGGTCATCTCAGAGGAAGTGAATTCTATACGATCCTGATCACTCAATTTAGATAGATAATCACCTGATTTTAATATTTTAAAAATCAATCGATCACCCTCTTCACCATATTTACCCATTAGGGTGTCTAAATTCTCGAAACTAGGAGTCTGAATCGCTGAAAACCCGAATCTCTTGAATGCGCCCTCTATGATTTCAATGATATAAGATCTACGGATTAATTCATCCCCGTAAAAATCTCTAGTACCTCTAGCTACTGATGCAGATGTTGCCATATCTTAATTTTTATCTAACCAATCCTTAAACCAAAGATACAGCTCACCTTTTGTGATAACAGCACCTTTTTGAATCAATTCGAATAGATCTATATAGGGATCCTCAGAATACGCTTTAGTTGCTCGACGATAAATGACGCGATCGTCAAGGTAATTTTTCTTCAACCACATAAATCCTTCTGAAGTTCTTAGATCTAATCCCGCTACTTGAGCCTCAACCGCAATAAGTTCAAGTCCATTTTCTTCTTTCGAAAACAGATAAATAAAATGCTCTGACAGGTTTTCTAGATAGTTGACCTTAGAAAGTACTCCTTTCCATATGATATCACTAAACTCATCGAGAAGTTCATCGACGCGATCACCATCATTAGATTGAAGTCGCTCCCATTCAGGCTTATCAATCCCATGAACCGCAAGAAATTTGGAAAATTCCTCTGCTAATATTTCAAACTGTTCTTTACTTAATCTTTGGTATTTCATAGTATAAAAAAAGGGCCATAAAGGCCCTTAATCTGTTCAAATATTATTTGAAAGTTATGCCTCGGCAACAACTTCGAATGCTAAGTCAGCAGAAACTTCGCGATGAAGTCTCACTTTTGCAACATATGATCCTAGACGCTTAACAGAACCACCCTGTACAAGGATGTACTTTCTATCAATGGATACGCCTTCTTTCGAAAGCCCAGCTTCTAAATCGATATTAGATACTGAACCAAAAAGCTTGTCTCCAGCTCCTACTTTAGCACTAATTTTAAGCGTAATCGCATTGATTTTTTCAGCCATAGATTTAGCTTCATCAATCAGTTGTGCTTCTTTGTGTGCACGTTGCTTTAAATTTTCTGCGTGAACTTTACGAGCCGATGGTGTTGCAAGAACTGCAAGACCTTTTGGAATCAAAAAGTTACGACCATAACCATTCTTTACTGAAACGATATCGTCCTTAAACCCTAGGTTCTGAACGTCTTCTTTTAAAATAATCTCCATATCGTTTTCTTATTTAAGCATATCGCCAACATATGGCATAAGTGCAAGGTGACGAGCACGTTTGATAGCTTGTGATACTTTACGTTGGTATTTAAGTGAAGTTCCTGTTAAACGACGAGGTAAGATTTTACCTTGTTCGTTAACTAATTTTAATAAGAAATCTGGGTCTTTGTAATCAATGTACTTAATCCCTGATTTTTTAAATCTACAGTACTTCTTCTCTTTCTGTGTGTCAATATTCAAAGGAGTTAAATAGCGAATTTCACCATCCTTTTTTCCTTTAGCTTGTTGTTCAATAGTTGACATAATTAAGCAGTTTTAAGTTTTTGTCTTCTCTTTTCAGCCCAAGCAATTGCATGCTTATCTAACTTTACAGTTAAATAGCGCATTACTCGCTCATCACGGCGAAATTCAAGCTCTAATTCGTTAATCGATTCAGCCGGAGCTTGAAATTCAAACAAATGGTAAAAACCACTCTTTTTGTTTTGAATTGGGTAAGCTAGTTTCTTAAGTCCCCAGTTTTCTTTGGCAACAAACTTAGCACCACGCTCTGTTAAGAAGCTCTCAAACTTCTTGGCTGTTTCCTCTACCTGAGTATCAGATAGAACGGGATTCAAAATGAAAACAGTTTCGTATTGGTTCATTATAATAAGTTAAAAATGCGTGCAAAAATAAGTTTTAAATGCACATTATACAAGCATTTTGGAAAGTATCTATCTCTCTAGATGTGGTCTACGTGAAATATCACCTGAATTTTTGAAAATCCGGGAACATTATCAAAAGATTTCTTAAAACGCAGCAATTGTTTTTTAAGCGAAGACATCGGGTAATTAAGTGGGGCCTTAACGAGTACCTGTTGATAATATTGGTTTCTAATTTTCTCAATAGTGGGGGCATCGTTTCCTAAGACTACTACACCATTTATTTGACGCACCCCTTTTGCAAACCAAGAGGCACCTTCGATCACCAAAGACACTTGTTTTGCTAAGAATTGAATCTTAATCATTCTGACATAGGGCGGATAAATAAAAAGTCTCCGCTCGGCGAATTCACTTGCTATAAATTCAGAAACGTTTCGGTCTTGTAAACTTCGAAACACACGATGATTGGGGTCAAAGGTCTGGATGAGAACTTTAGAAGTTTCTGAAGTTCTTCCAGCTCTACCAGAGACCTGAGTCAACTGTTGAAAGGCACGTTCATGAGCCCTGTAGTCTGCTCTGTGCAAAAGCTGATCCGCATTTACAACGACAACTAAGCCAATATTTTTAAAATCAAGCCCTTTACTGATCATTTGGGTTCCTACCAAAATTTGTAATTCTTGATTTTCGAATTTTTCAAGGAGCTTTTGGTGACCCAACTTACCTTTCTGAGTATCTCTGTCCATTCGGCCCACCTGATAGCTAGGAAACAACTCTTTGACTAACTCCTCAACCTGTTGAGTACCCAATCCATGTTTATCCAAGGAGGGTGAATGACATTTAGTGCAGTTATTAGCTACGCTTTCAGAATAACCGCAGTAATGACATCTTAACGATTGATCCAATCGATGAAAGGTGAGACTTACATCACAATTCTTACATCCAGGGATATGACCACAATCCAAACACTCTAACAAACTTGAAAACCCTCTGCGATTCTGAAAAAAAAGAACTTGTTTCTTTTCACTAAGAACCTTCAATGCCTGATCAATTACAGGTTGTGAAATCCAAGACCTCATGAGTTTTTTCTTTCTCAAAAGTGCTTTATCTAGAACTTGGATCTCTGGCAATTTAGATTCACCGAACCGCTCACCTAGATATACATAGTGGTATTTGGATTGCTTGTTTTCACCAAAACCAGCATTATACAACGACTCTAAACTGGGAGTTGCAGAACCTAAAATGATAGGGCAATTTTCTTTGTGAGCCAAATAAACGGCTAGATCTCTCGCCTGATAACGAGGGGCTGGATCATGCTGTTTATATGAGGGATCGTGTTCTTCATCTACAATAATTAAACCTAGATTATTGAATGGAAGTAATAATGCAGACCTCGCTCCTACGATAACTTTTGCCTCATGAGAGTTTTCTCTAACCTTATTCCAGAACTCTGCCTTTTCAACCGTTGAAAGACTCGAACTATAGGCAATGACCTGTTTTGAAAACCGCTTGTTCAAGCGCTTCCAAAGTGAAGTAGTCAGTGCAATTTCTGGAAGAAGAAATAAGACTTGTTTTCCTTCGTTTAAAACCTTATCAATGAAGCTCATGTAAAGCATAGTCTTCCCCGAACCCGTCAATCCATGCAGTAAAACTGGCTTAGACGCCTGAAAACCCTGGTTGATTTCTGAAACAGCCTTTTGTTGTGACTCCGATAATTCGAAGACCATCTCCTCATCCTCTTTACCTGAAATCCGATCTAAAACTCTAGAATCTAAACGATATACACCCTTTTTAATTAAGCTATTACGAATGGGTGTACTGATTGAATATTTCTTCGCAAAAGGCAACCAAGCTATTTCGTTAGCTCCTTTCGCTTCACTAAAAAATTGAATCACCATATCGCGCTGTGCAGGTGCTTTCGTTTGCTTTAAAATTTCCTCCGCCTTTGCTGTATCTTCTAAAATCAACCAAGGAGTAAACTTTTGATACCCTTTATTATCAATCTGCTCAAATCGCTCAAGAATCTCTGATTCAATGAGATCGTTCAGACTCTTATTCAGTCCTTTAATCTCTATATGTTTACGAACAAAAGACAGTTTTTGGGGTTGTTGTTCGAGAAGTTCGCATAAAAGATATTGGTCATCGGTTAGTTTCCGGTTTCTAAAATCTTCATCGATTAAATTAACCATCGTTTCACTCTCAAAAAGCAATGCCGAAGGCAATGCTGCCCGCATTACTTCTCCAATTCCACAGAGGTAATACGAAGCAATCCAGTTCCATAACTTGATTTGAGCCCTGCTAACGATGGACTGATTATCGAGAACTTCCTCTATCGCCTTTACTGGATAGGTTGGAATTTCCTCACTTACACCAACTACGATCCCTGTATAAAATTTATTTCTACCTAAGGGAACAATAACTCTGTATCCGACAAGGTCAGTGTCTAGCTCATGACTGATGTAGGTGAACGGACGATCAAGAGCTAAAGGAAGAATTACCTCAACATACTTTGTCATTCCTTCGAGGTATTCAATTCATTCTTTAATCGGGCTAGAACAGCGTTTAATTCGAAACCTAACAAGAGGATATTTGAATTTAGCCACAAGAAAACCATGAGTATCAACAACCCTCCTAGTGCACCGTATAGTTCATTATAACTAGCAAATTTTTCAATGTAAACTCCAAATAAATAGGAAGTGACCAAGAGAAGTAAGGTGGTCATCAGTGGACCCCATGAAAAGAAAGATATTCGTGTCGCTCTTGCAGTACCAAAATAATACAATAGGCTGGTCCCTATGTAAGACATAAAAATTACAAATAGTAGCGAAATTCGATTCTGACTGAAACGCACCTCATCTAGCCCGAATTCAACGATGTAGAATTCAGAGTAAATGTAGGCAACGGCTCCTACTATGATGCCTAAGGATAATAGTAATCCCACGAATACGGCGTATGCGTATTGCTTAAAAAAGTTTTGATTCAGTTTAATATGATAGGATTGGTCAAATTGGCTAAAAATAGAGCTGACCCCGTTAGCAACGAGAAAGATGGATAGCAAGAATGTTGTTGATAACAAGCCATCGGTTGGCTGATTTTTCAACTGATCAAAAATCTGAGAAAAATACTCCGCAGTTGCACCTGGCAAAAAAGACTCTAAAAAGAAAAGTAGCTTTTGATCGAAAGGCTCAGAGGTTGTTTCTACCAATGGAATCAAATAAGGAATAAGCGTCAACAAAAAGATCAGCAAAGGAAATAGAGCCATAAAAAGACTAAAAGCGATAGAACTTGCTCTTGAGGTTAACGCACCCTTGATAATTCCAGAGATATATAAATTAATCAAGTCAAATCATGAAAAACCGGGATATCCAGGTAGCTTAACCGTTCTAAGGGCCCTAACCAGCGTTTTCACTACTGGCCAACTCAAGAATTTTTCTACGGAGGCATCCATTTTATGAACTCGACTTATTTTTGAAGTCACACGAATTTAAGAAAATGAAAGTGACCCTGCTAGTAATTGGTAAAACCGATGACAAGCTTCTCAAAGAGCTCATCAATAAATACCATAAAAAACTGAATCATTATGCTCGATTCAGTTACACCGAAATTCCAGATCCGTCTCGAAGAAAATCACTCAGCATCGATGATCAAAAGGAGCAAGAAGCCCTTAAGATTGAGAGTTTACTAGACAAACACTCAAGACTAATTTTACTAGATGAGAATGGAAAATCCTTTAGTTCAAGGTCATTCGCTAGTTTCATTGAGAACGAAGGCTTGTCAGGAAATAGCAATTTAACCTTTGTAATTGGTGGTCCTTATGGGTTTAGTGGCTCGTTAAAGGCCAAAGCCCATCTGCAGATATCACTTTCTAAAATGACCTTCACTCACCAGATGGTCCGATTGATTTTCAGCGAGCAGCTTTATAGAGCCTTTTCAATTCTTAAAGGTGAACCCTATCACCACGATTAACGACCTCTAATACAAAACTCTGAATCGAATGGTATTTGGAATTTGTCTCAGAGCTTCAATTACTTCAGGATTGTAAGCACTATCAACATCCGAGATCACATAACCTACCTCAGGGTCTGTGGACAAGAATTGACCTACTAAATTGAGTTTATACTCAGCCAGTATTTTATTGATCGCAGCCATGACCCCAGGTACATTTTTATGAATGTGTAAGAAACGATGACGATCCTGTTGTTGTGGTAATCTAATGTTCGGAAAGTTAACGGCATCCTCAGTGTTCCCCGAATTGATATAACCCATAATTTTTTTAGGTACGAATCCTGCAATATCTCGTTGTGCTTCAATAGTACTTCCACCAATATGAGGAGTAAGAATCACGTTGTCTAAGCCTAATAGAGGGCTTTCATAACTGCCATTTTGCTTTGGTTCTACAGGAAATACATCAACCGCAGCTCCTGCGAGTTTTCCAGATTTTAAATGCTGGGCAAGCGCATCAACATCTACCACAAATCCGCGAGATAAATTAATAAGATACGCACCGTCTTTACAAAGACTTAATTCGCGATCTCCAATTAAATTCTTGTTTTGTGGGTTATCGTCAACATGCAAAGAAATCACATCACTGATACGCAATAGATCATCAAGGCTAACTACTCTTTCGGCATTACCCAAACCTAGAGTATCCTGTAAATCGTAAAAGTAAACCTTCATTCCTATCGCTTCGGCTAGAACAGAAAGTTGCTTACCAATATTTCCATAACCCACAATTCCCAGAGTTTTGCCTCTCACCTCTCTAGATCCTGCAGCAGTTTTATTCCATACACCGGAATGCATCTCTGAAGAACGCTGAAAAGTGGAACGCATAAGCATCACAATCTGACCTAAAGCTAGTTCTACTACAGATCTAGTATTACTGTAAGGTGCATTGAAGACAACAACACCAAACATTTTGCAAGCTTCAAGATCAATCTGAGTCGTACCGATACAAAAGGCACCAATCACCAAAAGTTTATCTGCAGCATCTAACACCGCTTTAGTAACTTTAGTTTTAGATCGAATACCCAATACATGCACCCCCTTAATACGCTCTATGAGTTCTGCTTCACCCAAAGCGGTAGATACGAGCTCAACGCTATAACCATCGTTCTCTAGACGCTCAAGTGCATCTGGATGTATATTCTCTAATAGAAGGATCTTAATTCGATTCTTAGGGTATGAAAAATTTCTTGGCAAACCGTTGATATATAAAAATTCATCTAAAGTTTCTGTAACGAAATCGGCATTAGCAACAGCCTTATCTCGCTTCACGTTTTCTGTATATGCAAAAAACTTCTTGGCAATACCTGCTTCTCTCATCACATAATCAGAATAGCCATCACCTATCACCTGAATATCACCCGAAAGGTTTAGTCCCTTCAAGCACTCAATTTTCCCATTGTGCTTAGATAGTGGATTCTCTTTATCGAAACCAACAATAAAGCCGCTACCGTCAAATGTAAACGTATTTGCATAAACACGATCGGCTGGGATGTGAAACTGTTCCACAATAGGTATGATAAATTCCTTGAAACCCGCCGAAATCACATAGATTTCATCTCGATGTGTTTCAAAAAACTTTCGGTTCGATGCGAACGAATGGGAGATCTTATCTTTTAATTCCTCGATCAGTAGCTCTAGATGATCGCGATGCGCCCCAAGAAGCTTTATTCTTTGCGCCAGAGATTCAGTGAAAGAAATATCACCATCTATCCCAAGATTGGTGATTTCTCGAATTTGATTAATGATCGCTTCTTTTTTTGGATTTTCTTCAAGGGAAATCTCTGCAAGAATATCAAGAGCTTCAACCCGAGTAATTGTGCTATCGAAATCGAAAATGTAAGAGGTAGGCACGTGTGGTTTATTGATGATTTGTAACAAATTTAGCTAAACTTTCAATGCTTGAACCTATTTTTGCGAGTAGTTATGACTGATTTACCAACACTTGTATTTGCCACTCAAAACCAAGGTAAGCTTGAAGAATTAAAAGGCCTCATTGCCCATAAAGTTCATTTGGTTTCTTTAAACGAACTCAATTTTGATGAAGATATCGCAGAAACTACAGGAACCCTTGAGGGAAATGCCCATCAGAAAGCTTCGACGATTTACAAGCAATTTGGTAAACCCTGTTTTTCAGATGATAGTGGATTATTCGTAAATGGGCTAAACGGAGCTCCGGGTGTAGATAGTGCTCATTATTCTGGCAGTAGAGACAACGAAAAAAACATTGCTCTCTTACTAAGTAACTTAAGTCATTTCAAAGACAGAAGCGCCTACTTCAAGACTGTATTTTGTTTAATAGCTCATGACAACACCTATTATTTTGAGGGTATTATAAAAGGCAGCATCGCAGATCGTCCGAGGGGCAACAATGGTTTTGGGTATGATCCTATTTTTATACCAGAGGGCTATGATCAGACCTTTGGAGAACTCGACAAGGAGATTAAGAAATCACTAAGTCATCGAGCGAGAGCTACACAAAGTTTAATAGAATTTCTACAAAAAACCGATCTGTAGAAGCATACACTTATTTAGATTACCTTTGCGGCTTAATACAACCTATGCAATCCTTTTTAAATCTCGGCTTAGATGAAGATCTTCTAAAAGCCGTACAGCAGATGGGTTTCGAAACTCCATCTGAAATCCAATCAAAAGCAATCCCACAATTACTAGAGAAAGAAACCGACCTTGTAGCGTTAGCACAAACAGGAACGGGTAAAACTGCCGCTTTTGGTTTTCCACTTCTTCAAAAAATTGATATTAAGCGAAGAGTAGTTCAGGGCTTAATTATAGCTCCTACTAGAGAACTTTGTTTACAAATCACAACTGAGATAGGTAAATACGCTCAATTCAAAAAAGGAACAAAAATTGTTGCAGTTTACGGAGGAGCAAGCGTAAGAGAGCAAGCCGAATCCATAAAGTCAGGAGTTCAAATTGTGGTAGCTACCCCAGGTAGACTTCTTGACTTAATTCAGCGCAAAATGCTTCGAATCGATCAAATAGAATACTGCGTTTTAGATGAGGCAGATGAAATGCTTAATATGGGGTTCTACCAAGATATTAAGTCGATTCTAAGCTATACTCCAGAAGATAAATTGACTTGGCTATTCTCAGCTACTATGCCTGCAGAAGTTGCACAAATTTCAAAAGAGTTTATGCATCGTCCGGTAGAAATCACTGTTGGCAGCAAGAATGAAGGGGCTACCACAGTTAGTCACTTTGTTTATACGGTAAGTGCGAGAAATAAATACGCCGCTCTTAAAAGAATCGTTGATAGCGATCCTCAACTTTTTGCTGTAATTTTCTGTAGAACAAAGAGAGAAACTCAAAAAATTGCAGAAAAACTAATAGAAGACGGATACAATGCAAGTGCCCTTCATGGCGACCTAAGCCAAAATCAAAGGGATCTTGTAATGGCTGGATTCAGAAAACGTCAAATACAAATTTTAGTGGCTACCGATGTTGCCGCTCGCGGTATTGATGTCGATGATATTACCCATGTAATCCACTATCAACTTCCTGATGAGCCTGAAACCTATAATCACCGAAGTGGAAGAACAGGTAGAGCAGGCAAAACTGGACATTCCCTATGCCTTTGTACTAATAGCGACCGAAGAAAAATCGAACAGTTTGAAAGAAAACTTAAAAAGAAGTTTGAGTTCGCTGAAGTACCTTCTGTATCAGGAATCATCGAGAATCAGCTTAAAAGTCTAGCAAATAGGTTAAAAGATACTGAGGTAGATGAAAGTATTGAAAGCTACATGCCTCTTTTAGAGGAGATCCTCGCTTCTATCGATCGTGAAACACTCTTAAGAAAAGTATTTGGGGAAGCTTACAATCGATTAGCGCAATACTATCTAAAAGAAAACTTTAGCTCTGAAGGCACTTCTGAACCAAGTTCAAGAGCTAAACACGGTGAGGTACGCTTTTTCATCAACCTTGGTGAAAGAGATGGCTTTAACTGGAAGTCGATGAAAGATTACTTAAAGGATGCTCTTGAACTTCAACGAGAAGATATTTTTAAGGTCGATACGCTTAACAATTTCTCATTCTTTAATGTAGATGTTGCCTTAACTGATTTAGTTTTAGAAACCTTTAAAGACACCGAACACAACGGATATCGAGTAAGCGTTGAAGTCACTAAGCAAGGAGAAGGCTCAGGAAATAAAGGAAATTCTAAAAAAGGAAACTTTAAGACTAAACCCTCTAGAAACTTTACCAAAAATTCAAAAAAAACTACCGGTAAAAGAAAACGCAAAGGATTTTATTAAAATCAAGTTAATTGCCGCTAATCACTCGTGAATTTGTAAATTAATTCCTTGATTCGCATACTGTGAAAAAAAGCGTAATTCTTTTACTTTTTATATTCCTTGTTTGGGGAGCATCTTTTGGACAAGAAAGCCAGGTTAAAGTAGTCGAACTAAAAGCCAAGGTTGTCGGCAGCTCTAATAATTTACCTCTTGAAGGGGTTCACATTATTAACCTTAATAAAGTTATTGGTAGCATAACCGATCTCGCAGGTGAATTTAGAATTAACGCAAGTGTTGGCGACACGCTATACATTACTTTTCTTGGATTTAAACCTGAAAGAGTTCGGGTGTCCAATGACCTTATTAATTTGGAGAATAGTTCAATTACCCTAACCGAG
>PZPI01000062.1 GCA_003045935.1 Bacteroidota bacterium
AGTTGGCCAAGTTACCTGTACGCTTGCAAATGGCGTGAACCTTAGTAACGTATTCTGCGGTCGCCATTAAATTAGGCATAGGGCCAAAAGGATTTCCCTTAAAGTCCATATCAAGACCCGCAACCACCACTCGAATACCCTTATTTGCAAGATCATTACAAACTGCTACAATTTCATCATCAAAAAATTGAGCTTCATCGATTCCAACGACATCGCAACCATCTGCTAACAAGCGAATATTCGCTGCTGCAGGAACCGGCGTTGAATGTATTTGATTATCGTCATGAGAAACTACCATGGTTTCATCATATCGAGTATCAATTAAGGGTTTGAAGATTTCGACCCGCTGTTTTGCGATTTTAGCTCGCTTTAACCTACGAATGAGCTCTTCGGTCTTTCCCGAGAACATAGATCCACAGATCACTTCGATCCATCCGTATGGAGCATCAGGGGTTACAGGGTTTTCTAAAAACATTCGCAAAGAGTCTAAATTCAAAAATAGGAAGATTTAACGCAGATACAGCCCCGCAGCTTTCTTTTAGGTTGTATTTTTATTCAAAATTGTATTATGAAAATACCATCGCTTTCGTTCACTTTCAGGATCGCCTTTTCTAGGAGATTCGAGCGTATAGCAGACCAAGTACTCTTTCGGTCAAAACATGTTCCTGAGAGAAATCCCCAAAAAGAGGATTTAATCACTCCAGGAATCGATACCATAAGAAAATTGGTTTCTGAAATCGAAAAATAGGCTAATGTCAGGTAAGCTATACGTTGTACCCACACCTATTGGTAATCTTGAGGATATTACGCTTCGCGCACTTCGGGTGTTGAAAGAGGTAGATTTAGTACTTGCTGAAGACACCAGGGTTAGTCTAAAGCTTTTGAATCACTTCGAAATCAGTGTGGGTGTATATGCTTATCATCTGAATAACGAACATCACACTACCAAAAAGTGGATTGATCAGTTAAAGGAGGGAAAGCAAATAGCGCTTGTTAGCGATGCGGGGACTCCGGCTATTTCAGACCCAGGATTTCTATTAGTTAGAGCATCAATTGCTGAAGGAGTCGAGGTAGAATGCCTTCCAGGAGCAACCGCTTTTGTCCCGGCGCTTGTAATGAGCGGATTGCCTTGCGACCGTTTTGTATTTGAAGGGTTTTTACCCCCGAAAAAAGGGAGAGTAACTAGACTTGAGCACTTAGCTGCCCAAAATAAGACGGTAGTATTTTATGAGTCACCGCACAAAATTCTCAAAACCTTAAAACAATGTGCAGAGATTTTTGGTGCTGACCGCCCAGCGAGTATTTCCCGAGAACTTACCAAAATGTATGAGGAAACCCTGCGGGGCTCCCTTACCGAATTGATTGACCATTTTGAAGAAACAGCTCCTAGAGGAGAGTTTGTTTTAGTCATTGGCCCTGAAGGTAAAATGCAGCATTAACCCCTATATTTAAGAATCGAATTAAGTTAAAGAATATGCAGAATCATATTACAACAGAATGGAAGGGCGGTATGCTCTTTGAAACTAACAGTCTAACAGGAACAACTTTTCATATCAATGACGGCAGCAAAGACGAGAAACACAGCCCAGTAACTCCTAAGGCCCTTATGCTTTCTTCTTTAGCGGGTTGTTCAGGATTAGATGTTGCATCTCTTATCGATAAAATGAAATTAAAAGTAGATGACTTTCGAGTTGAAACCTTTGCCAATTTAACAGATGAACACCCTAAGACCTATAGTCACGTTAGAGTAGAATATCATTTTGAAGGAAGCGAGCTTAACGAAGAAAAACTTCAGCGCTGTGTAGATCTTTCCGTAGAGAAATATTGTGGTGTAATGGAGATGTTTCGCCAATTTGCAGAATTAAAGATCGAAACTATTTTTCATCATAAGACCGCGTAAATGCGGTGGTCCCAAAGAGACAAAGCAGACTCAGCTTGGGTAGATTCGCTTCACGAAGCATTTAATCAAGACCCAACAAAGCCTTTAGATCGAAAGTTTTCTAGGCTACTAGTTAGTCGTGGCATAAAAACATATGCTGACGCCCTTACATTTTTCAAACCAGGAATCGATCAGTTACACGATCCTTTCTTAATGAAAGACATGGATCGTGCGGTGTCTCGCATTAAGCAAGGTGTTGCGGCCGGCGAACGAATCTTGATCTTCGGAGATTATGATGTAGATGGAACTACCGCAGTAGCTTTAGTTTACAGTTATCTTGAAAAGCAGGGGGTAGAGGTTTCGTATTATATTCCTGATCGCTACCTTGAGGGCTATGGACTTTCTTACCCCGGGATTCAATTCGCAAGCGATAATGACTTTTCTTTAATCATCGCCCTAGATTGTGGTATCAAGTCGATTGAAGAAGTCGATTTTGCCAAGAGCTTGGGGGTTGATATGGTGATTTGTGACCACCATACACCAGGAGAGGTACTGCCAAATGCGGTTGCTATTTTAGACCCTAAGCGCCTAGACTGCCCATACCCTTTCAAGGAACTTTGTGGATGCGGGGTTGGCTTCAAGCTTTTACAAGCTATTGAGACTAGTGAAGGTCGAGGCCTCGAATTTTTGATACCATTAACTGATTTGGTCGCCGTTGCTATCGGTGCCGACGTAGTATCTGTGATGGGTGAAAATAGGGTGCTGGCCAATTTGGGGCTTGAGGTGATAACCAAGAATCCTAGACCTGGTTTCAAAGCCTTGTTAGGCCAGACGAAGCGAGATGTAGTTAGCTTAACAGATCTTAATTTTTCTTTAGCACCAAAAATAAATGCGGCAGGCCGCATGAAACAAGGCACTTATGCCGTGAGTTTAATGTTGACGGATAATTTGAGTGCTGCCGAGCAAGAAGCTAAGGCCATTGAGCAGTTTAATATAGACCGCAGAAGTACAGATCATTCGGTAAGTGATGAGGCCCTTCAGCAAATTATAGATCTTGGCGAAGAAGATCGCTGCAGTACCGTGGTGTATCATCCTGATTGGCACAAAGGGGTCATTGGTATTGTTGCCTCAAGACTCATTAGTTCTTATTATCGTCCAACACTGGTTTTTACAAAAAGCGGAGAGTATCTAGCCGCCTCAGCGAGATCTGTGCAAGGTTATGATATTTATTCGGCCATTGATGCCTGTGCCGAACACCTAATTCAGTTTGGCGGTCATGCCTATGCAGCAGGGTTAAGTCTCAAGGAATCTTCCTACCAAGATTTTAAAGAAGCCTTTGAAAAACATGTGACGAAAACCCTAAAGTCTGAACATAAAGAGCCCGAGGTGATTTACGACTATTTAATTGATCCTTCCTTTATTTCTCAAAGAAACTTTCGAATCTTGAATCGCTTTGCGCCCTTTGGTCCTGACAATCCAGAACCTGTCTTTCGGTTAAACGGGGTTAAACTTGAATCGGTTCGATTGATCGGCTCAGAAGGTAAACATTTGAAGGCTCGTTGTCACCGTTTTGACCTTATTGGTTTTGGTTTTGGAGAAACGATTGAACGAACCAAAAATAAAGTTGATCTTCTGGTAACGATTGGTGAAAATAACTGGAACGGTAAACGGCAATTGCAATTACAGCTGAAAGACCTCAGAGAATCTCAGGAAAACTAACGTCTGAACGAAGACTTTTAAGACTTAACTCTCCCTTTTCCATAATTGCGTAACTATCATATCGTAACCAATCTCCCGTGTTGAAGTAAAATGCACCACCATTGAGGTGCACTTTCATTGGATAATGGCGATGACCAAATAAGAAATAATCGAAAGAATTTTGTTTTAGTTTTTCTTCGCAATAAGTGATTAACCACTCATTTTCTCTTCCCTTAAACGTGACGTCTTCGTCACCAGAGATGAGTTTGTTGTTAAGAGAGGCCGATCTACCTAAACGTACTGCAAAATTGGGATGAAGTCTCGAAAAACACCATTTAGCTATGGGATTAGTGAATAATTTTTTCATTCGTTTATATCCTTTATCGCCGGGCCCAAGACCATCCCCGTGACCGATGTAGCATCGTTTACCTTGAATTTCAAAAAGCTGAGGCTCATGAAACACGGGTATTTGAAGTTCGTTTTCAAAGTAATCTCCCATCCAGAGGTCGTGATTTCCGACGAAGAAATAAATCGTAATTCCTTTATCTCTTAGCCGGGCTAATGCTCCTAATACTCTGGTAAACCCTTTAGGGACCACTTCTTTGTATTCATACCAGAAATCAAATAGATCCCCTAACAAGAATAGCACATCGGTTTTGCCTTCAAGCCCTTCAAGCCAGTCTACAAATCGCAATTCTCTATCGCGACTCGACGAGTTATCTGGCGCTCCGAAGTGTTGGTCACTGGCAAAATAGACCGGTAATGTGCTCGTAATCTTATGCATTGCGGCGATTTTTGAACGCGGCAAGAATCGAGCGAGCATTCTCTGTAAGAGACAGTTTACCTGATTCTTCGGCTCTCTTAAAAAGCAGTTCTTCGTAATGTTCGGTTCCTTCCCAAAGCGATTGCTTTAAAGCAGCTAGTGCATCAGGACTATAATTAGAGAGCTGGGTTAGTTTTTCTTCTAGAGCTTTGTCTAACTCAATCTCGCTAGAATATACCGATTGGTATAATTTATTTGTTTTAGCCCACTCAAAATTCTTCCATTCATTGGGGTTCAGTGCGAACTCAGTTAGGGCTCCAACTCCAATTTTTCGGCTAACAGCAGGCTCTATAACCAATGGTGCAATACCAATGCCAATCTCAGAGAGTTTAATCGATGCCGTTTCTGTAGCATAGCAGTAATCACAAGACGCTATTAATCCTACACCCCCTCCTACAGCCTTACCCTGAATGCGGCCAATTACTAGTGCTTTTGATCTTCGAATAGCTAAAATCACTTTCGCAAAGCCACTAAAAAATGCCGTTGCTTGCTCTTGATTTTCAAGAGCTAGTAATTCATCAAAATTTGCTCCAGCACAGAAAACAGAAGAGCCAACAGACGATAAAACAATCGCACATAATTGCGATTCATTGGCCTTGTCGATGAGTTCGGCAAGTTTATTTAACATTTCGCTGGTCATGGCATTTTTTGATGGATGACCAAATGTGATTCTACCAATACGATTGTCTATACTTAACTCAAGGGTGTAACTATTCATAAATCAAAGGTAAGATTATCTATAAAAGCTTCTCATAGCAGTGAAACGGAAAAGGACTTTTCTGTTCAAAATACACATCACCAAGGCGTTTATAGCCTCGAGCCTCGTAGAGTTTATTATTGCGGAGATTTTTTGAAAAGGTGTCTAACCGAATCGATACCGCGCCTAGCTCTTTAAGATGAGTTTCAGCGAAGTCAAGAAGTGCTCGGGCATAACCTTTGCCTTGATGTTCGGGGTGTACACATAGGCGATGAAGATATCCGTTTGTTGAGTCTACTGTTAGCCAATCAATCGGTTCGTAAACCCCATCTTTTCTGGTAGATACCACAATTGCCCCAACGACTTCACCTTCAATTTCTAATACAAAAAGTTCCTCATTAGAAAGGTCTTTTTCAAAGGCCTCAAGAGACGGATAGTTTTCATTCCACTGAAAGATTCCCATCTCACATAGATGCTTTGCACAAGCCTGTGTTATTTGAATGATCTTCGAGAGGTCTGTTTTAATGGCTGGCCGAATCATCGGATGGTGTTTTATTCCCCCAATTTAACGAAGGCTTAGTAATTTTAGTATACTTTATAAGGCTATCTTTATTAAATACGATTCCTCGATCATGAAAAAAGCGGTTATATTTTTCTTCCTTATTCTTAGCAGCAGTTTAATCACTGCCCAACAATTAGTTAAAGGAACCCTCAGTGATCAGTTCGCTGGGTTGCCCCTTGGTACTATTGAGAATCTAACTCAAAAAACTTCTACAACCACCGATAACATTGGAGAGTATGAGATTATGGCTAATATCGGCGATCGTTTGCAATTTTCTTTTCCTGGTAAGCGAAGCCTTGTATTTATTGTTGAGGATATCACCCGAACCCTAAACGTTCGATTAGAGGATGAGATTACCGAACTCGACAACGTAGTGGTTACACGGAAAGGTCAAAAAACATTAAAAGAACTTTATAAAGAGTACAATGCGAATCCGGCTATTGTTAAAACGGTCTTTGGATATTTAGACACCGAGGCTGCGAGTTATCAGATTCGAACGATGAATGAAAAGAATATGGTTCAAGCGGGCGGAGATCTTGCAACCATGATACGAGGCCGATTTCCTGGCGTGAAAATTGCCAATGATGGTCTAGGAATGCCACAAATTTTCTTAAGACAAACCGCAAGTTTTAGTGCTGTGCCGGCCGGTTATGATATCGACAATGTATTATACGACACCTATCCTAACTGGCTAGATGCCAATAGCATTTTCAGATTAGCGATTATTCCATCCCGATCTGCAAATACGAGATATGGGTCTTTTGGAGCCGGCGGAATGATCATCATCAATACCCAGAATTCAAACATTCATCCGGTCGGAGAAGATGGAAAACCAATTGATCTTGCACGCCTAGATGACAACCTTTTTAGATACGAGGCGCTTGAAGATGAAGATTTATACGACTCAAAACATTCGAAACTTATTCAGTCTTTCGATGATGGAGAGGACCTAATAGACTATTTATCTAGAGCCGGATCTTCATTCTCTAATTACGACTGGATTTCAGTTGCGCAGAAAATGAATGACTTGAATCTAGAAAAGGAACTTGCTGCGTTGCATCAAGCTTACCTTGAAAAGTTTGCTGAGCACGCACCATCTTTAAAGGCCTATGGATACTGGCTTCACTCTATCGGAGATTTTAAAATCTCACTTACCTTTTTTCAGACCGTCTTTAAGCTACGACCCAATTATTTACAATCGTATATAGATCTCGCAGATACCCATGAGTCGCTTGGACAAGTACAAAAGGCATTGTCTTTATACGTTAGAGCATCCAATCTGGTGAATTCTGGGTTTATAGTGTCCCCCTCTGAAGAGGGCCTATTATATAATTTCGACCGCAGTTATGATTTATTCTTGAAGCGAAATAAAGAAGCTTTTGCAAAGCTAGATTTTAAGTGGGATTCAGAGGATGCAGGCACCGAGGTAACCTTGTATTTCGATGAAACTGAGGCAGAGTTCGAACTCTTTTTTGTCAATCCAGAGAACAAGTATTTCACTGAAAAATACAGCACTTGGGCGAATTTAGACCTTATTAACAACAACAAATCACTCGGTCTTTCTAGCCTCGAATTCTTTATTGATCAAAATTTAAGAGGGGAGTGGAAAGTGTATTTGAAATATCTCGGAAACAAAAAGCAAACCCCATCTTCTATAAAATTGGTCGCTCGATCGAAGTATCCTAATTCGAACAAAACCCCATTAGTTTTATTTAAAAAGCTAACGGCAGAAGACGAATTAGTGCTTTTAGGGACTCTGACGAATTAGTATTTTCCTTAATTCTGTTTTCGAGCTGAGGTTGAACTCGTTGTATTGTTGTTCTGAGAAGCGAAAGACCTACTTGATGAGTTGCTGAAGGATCTCTTAGGCTGATAGGAGTCTTGCCGTTCTTTTTGTATGATCCACTCATTTAAACCACCGGTAAGCGTGCCTACCTCTCCATTAAAAGCTCTTCTAGACCAATCTTGTAATCGATAAAAGTCAGTGGGTGAACGAAAAGCCCCTTGTTCAAAAGAATAGTTTGACCAATACCAATTATTCCAGTACCAATTATTATTGTAGTTATATCTCGGAAATTCTTTAGACTTGAAGAACTCGAAGACATTGCGACTTACAGTAATTGTGTCACCGACGCTCGTGATGACTCGCATTGACTCTTTGACCTGACTATAACTTTGAAAGGATATAAAGAAAAACGATAAAATTAGCAATACTCTGATTTTCATTTAGTTAAATTAACATAATTACTGAATACTTGTTGCTTTTATTCACACCCATTTCGCAATCATTTTCAATTCAAATCTCCATTTTCACTATCTTGCGCCCTCTTCTGGGGGATTAGCTCAGTTGGCTAGAGCGCTTGCCTGGCAGGCAAGAGGCCACCGGTTCGAATCCGGTATTCTCCACATT
>PZPI01000063.1 GCA_003045935.1 Bacteroidota bacterium
TGAGGGCCTAGGTAAGAATTTAATTCCTAGCGCTACTGACTTTAGTGTTATTGATACCTTTGTTAAGGTAACCGATAAAGACGCGGCCTTGGCTGCTAGAAATCTTGCTCAAACTGAAGGTATTTTTGCTGGCTACACATCAGGTGCCGCACTACGTGCTACCGAACTGTATAATGATCAAAATATATTTGACGAAAATAGTGTGGTTGTCATCATTCTACCTGATCATGGATCGCGCTATTTGAGCAAAATTTACAGTGAGAAGTGGATGACTGAACAAGGCTTTATCGAAGCTGAAGATTTAGTAGAGACTTTGGAAAAATCGGCTATCACAAATTCATAGTAAAATTCTAAGGGTAATTGTTTAAATCTTACTTTTGCCCCATATTTTCATAATGCTATAGATATATGAGAGATTTATTTGATCGAATCATCGAGAATAAGGGTCCATTAGGAAAGTGGGCATCACATGCAGAAGGATACTTTGTGTTTCCAAAATTAGAAGGGCCTATTTCGAATCGAATGAAATTTCAAGGAAAAGAAGTACTTACTTGGAGTATCAATGACTATTTAGGACTAGCTAACTTAGATGAAATTAAGGCCGTAGATGCTGAAGCTGCTGCTACCTATGGAGCGGCCTACCCAATGGGGGCTCGTATGATGAGTGGTCATACTGATTTTCATGAGCAACTTCAAGACGAACTTGCGGCATTTGTAAATAAAGAAGCCTCTTACTTACTGAACTTCGGTTATCAAGGTATTATGTCTGCTATTGATGCCCTAGTGTCTAAGGACGATATTATCGTTTATGACGTAGACTGCCACGCATGTATTATTGATGGTGTTCGTCTTCATATGGGTAAACGTTTCACCTTTCAGCACAATGATATTGATAGTTTAGAGAAGAATCTTGAAAGAGCTACCAAACTTGCTGAACAACAGAATGGAGGTATCCTCGTAATTTCTGAGGGAGTTTTTGGTATGCGTGGTGAGCAAGGAAAGCTCAAAGAAATAGTCGAGCTAAAAAAGAAATTCAAATTCAGACTCCTAGTAGACGATGCACACGGTTTTGGTACCTTAGGAGCAACAGGGGCTGGTGCTGGTGAGGAACAAGGAATTCAAGACGATATTGACGTTTACTTTGCAACTTTTGCTAAATCGCTTGCAGGTATCGGAGCATTTTTAGCTGCAGACAAGGAAATTATCGATTATTTAAAGTACAATCTTAGATCTCAGATGTTTGCTAAATCATTACCGATGATTTACGTAAAAGGAGCTCTAAAGCGATTAGATATGCTTCGTTCTCGTCCAGAGCTGAAAGCAAAACTTTGGGAGAATGTAAATGCCTTACAAAGTGGATTAAAAGAAAGAGGTTTTGATATTGGAACCACCACAAGTTGTGTTACACCAGTATACCTAAACGGAAGTATCCCTGAAGCAATGGCTCTTGTTAAGGATTTACGTGAAAACCATGGTATTTTCTGTTCTATCGTGGTATACCCCGTAATTCCAAAAGGCCTTATTTTACTAAGAATGATTCCTACTGCTACTCATACCCTTGAGGATGTAGCAATTACTTTAGAGGCTTTCTCAGCAATACGCGAAAGACTAGAGAACGGAACTTACAAAAGGCTTTCAGCGGCTGTTAGTGCTGCAATGAATGAGTAACTGAAAAAAATCAGTGATAAAAAAGGAGGCTTTAATGCCTCCTTTTTTATGACAGCGCTTTTTTCATAGTTTGTCTTCTTTGAGTTGTGGTAGTATTAAAATTCGCCCACAAACGATGAATCGCATGATTGTCTTCTAATTCAGGTGTTCGATGGCACATTTGTATACCTCTTTTATCAAACTCACGTTTAAATTCGGTAAATAGTATAGAGGTAACCCCTTTTGATTGATATTCTGGAGTGATCCCAATCAGATAAAAGGTGACATCTTTAGAAAAGTACTTTGCCAATAGCAGGTGGATGAACCCAAAAGGAAATAATTTACCATTTGCCTTCTTTAGTGCTTTTGCAAAAGATGGCATGACGATAGCAAATGCAACAATTTTATCTTTTTCGTCAATCACAAATTTGATGTACTCAGGGTTGATAAACGAAATGTACTTTTCTTTAAAGAACTTTTTCTGGCGTTCTGATATGGGTACGAATGAAGATAGCTTGCTATAACTCTTATTAAAGAGATCAAACATTTGATCCACTTTAGGCATTAAATCCTTAGTGCGCTTGAAATTTACGGGCCGAAGATTATATCTCTTTTGTATAACCTCACTGAAACCAGCAAAGAACTTGGGGTCTGCATTTTCTGAAGGAAATTCACTTTCTATGTATCCCTTTTCCTTTTCTAACCCATAAGCCCTGTAATGATTGATATAGTAGGCATGATTATACCAAGTGATCATGGTGCCCATATTTTCAAAACCTTCGGTCATAACTCCGACCTTATCTAGGTTTGAGAAACCAACAGGACCTTCCATGAACTCTAATTGATTCTCTTTTCCTATCTCATTCACTTTATCAAGTAATGCTTTAGATACAGAGAGGTCGTCAATGAAATCAAACCATCCGAATCTCATTTTCTTCAGACCTTGCTGGTTAACTTCTACATGGTTGACAATAGCTGCAATGCGTCCAACAATTTCATTACCCTTTAAAGCAACGAAAAAGCGTGCATCTGCGTGTTCAAAAACAGGGTTAAGATTTTTGTCGAAACTACTTACCTCATCACTGATGATTGGAGGAATCCAATAAGGAGTATTTTTATAGAGTTTAAAGGGAAACTTTACAAAATCGACGAGTTCTTTTTGTGTCTTTAATTCTTTGATCGTAATCATAGCCCTAAATTAGCTTAAATTCAATTTAATTCATGGCAATCGAATCTACAACAACCTTTAAAAGGTCAACTTTTTTTAAAACACATGGAGTAGCGCTACTTTTCTTTTTACTTCTTTCTTGTGTTTTTTATTACCCTGCTTTACAAGGAAAAGTACTCGAACAAACTGATATTATTCAGTACAACGGAATGGCTCATTTGCGAAATGAATTAAGAGCTGCAGGGGAGGAGTCATACTACACTCAAAATGCCTTCGGTGGTATGCCTACTTACCAACTAGGTGCTCAATACGCTTATCAGGGAGTAAAGACAATAGATCGTTTAATTCGTTTTTTACCTCGACCAATCGATTACTTATTTCTCTATCTAATATCTTTTTACATTTTACTATCGAGTCTAAAAATAGATTTTAAACTTTCAATATTAGGTTCATTAGCTTTTTCTCTAGCTACCTACCACCTAATCATTATTGAAGTAGGTCATAATTCTAAGGCACATGCCATTGGCTATTTCCCTTTAGTTCTGGCTTCATTACTTTATTTGTTTCGCTCGAGAAAGATCATACTCCCTACACTGTTTTTAACCCTCTCAATGGCTTTAGAACTGGCTGCTAATCATTATCAAATGACTTACTACCTCTTCATGCTTATTGGAATGTATCTACTTTTTAGAGCATACCTGGCTATTACTGTAAAAGAAGGAGTATTGTTTTTAAAAAGGCTTGGAGTTTTTATAGTATCTGTATCCTGGGCAGTGCTTCTAAACGCTTCTACGATTTTTGCAACACGACAGTATGCCCAGTTTAGTACACGATCGACTCCAGAAATTTCCATTGAGGGAGCATCGACTAATTCTGGTCTGAGCTTTGATTATATTACTGCTTACAGTTATGGAATTGCAGAGTCTTTCAATCTTTTCATTCCAAGACTTTTCGGTGGATCAAATAGTGAACGATTGCCAAAGGGAAGCCACTTAGAATTGCTTTTAAAGAAGTATAACCTAAGCCCAACAGAAATTGAAAATTTCACGAACAGTTCTCCATTGTATTTTGGGAGTCAACCAATAGTAGCTGCGCCAGCCTACCTAGGAGCTTCGGTATTACTTCTATTTGTTTTAGGTCTAATCACATTGTCCTTTAAAGATTACAAATGGCTATACTTCTCCATGCTACTGGCATTGTTTCTTTCGTTCGGAAAGAATCTGAGTTTTCTAAGTCATTTGTTTGTTGATTATTTTCCACTTTACAACAAGTTCAGAGCAGTTTCGTCCATTCAGGTAATACTTTCCTTTACTGTACCGATTATTGCTGTTTTGGGATTAAGAAAGTGGTTATCGTCTCCAAGTACTCAATCCTTAATGAAGGCCTTAATAATAAGTCTTATTGTTATTAGCTTGGGTATACTATTGCCATTTACACTTGGATTTTCGGGTGCAAATGATATTAGTTACGAAAGTGCCTATGGTCCAGAATTTATGGATGCTTTACGATCTGATCGAACTGCACTTGCTTTAAAAGATTCGCTTCGTTCATTCCTTATAATTCTAGTCGTTTGCACGGTTCTCTACATTTATTCAAAACGATTAAAAGAGGTGCTTCTTTATTTGGTTGTCGGTGCAGTATTACTTGATTTAGGTGGAGTAGCTTATCGGTATACTTCAGTTGATCATTTTCAATCAAAGCGGGAATTTCAAAATCCAATACCTCTTACCGATGCAGATAAAGAAATTCAATCTGATAATGGGTATTATAGAGTCTTTAACTTGAATGAGGGATTAAACGGTGCAACCACTGCATACCACCATCGATCGATTGGTGGATATCATGCAGCGAAGCCTGCATTTATCAGTCAAATTTTTGAATATCATATCGCAAATGAAAACTATGAAGTATTAGACCTATTAAATATTAAGTATTTGATTAGTAACGATGAGGAGGGTAGAATTGCATCTTCTTATCCGAATTCAAAAGGACCGGTATGGATAGCTAGGTCAATAGACTACCAACCTTCTTTAAAAGAAAGTTTTTTGAATTTACCACTAATCAGTCAATCAGAATCGATAGAGATCAATGAGCCGTTCTCATTCGATTATGAAGAGAATCGAGCTCTTAGTAAACATGAATTTGTAGAGGTTAGTTCGTTTAAAGAGAGCCAGATTAGTTATAGATACCGATTAGAATCACCTGCGTTCGTGATATTTTCAGAGTGGTACTATTCACCCAGCCCCGAGGATTGGGTATTAAGAAGGGATAATGGCGAATCTCTTAAAATATACAGAACCAATTATGCCTTTATGGGGGCGATGCTCTCAGAAGGTGAGGGTGAAATAACCTTAAGTTTTGAACCAAAGATTATTTCGCAAACCCTATGGATTCGAATCATCGCTCAAATTGGACTTTTGGCACTATTTTTAGTTGCTATTGTAGTATATCGTGGAAAAGCTGAATAGAATTATCCTGGTTACTTATTATTGGCCACCGGCAGGAGGCCCTGGTGTTCAACGTTGGCTTTCGCTGGCGCAATGGATTCAAGATCTAGGTATGGATTTGACGGTTATTATCCCTGAAAAACCTTTTTATCCGCAAATAGATGAAGGTTTATCTAATTCCATCTCAAACAGAATTAAGGTGGTAAAAGTTAGGTCGATAGAACCTTTATTATGGATTAATCGTCTTTCACTGGGTAAATCGAAGAATTTTTCGAAAGGTTTAATCTCTAAGGAAAATAATTCTTGGCTAAAAAAATTAGCATTTTGGTTAAGAGCAAATTATTTTTTTCCCGATGCTCGTCTATTTTGGAGTGAGGCGGTTATCCGATACCTAAAAAGAGAGATAGATGGTCCAACAACTCTTATTACTACTGGACCTCCTCATAGTATACATTTAGTAGGTTTAAGACTAAAAGGGCTTTTTGAACAAATAAAATGGATTTCAGACTTGCGAGATCCCATTGCAGATCTGGGATATCTAAAATTGCTCCCTTTAACAGAAAAAACTAAAAGCAGGCATAAACGTCTAGAAAAATCAATTATAAGCCGAAGTGATGCAATTGTGACTACTAGCTATTCGTTAACAAAGCATTTGTCAGAACGATATAAAGAATATGGCGAAAAAATTAAATGCATAACTAATGGATTTGATGGGAATCTCATCGAAAATAATCTTGCTCCTGAAGGATTCTATTTGGTTCATTCAGGTTCTCTTTTTACCCATCGCAATTCAGTAAATCTATGGCGTGCTATAGGTGAAAGGATTAATGATAATAAAGATTGGAGGGCTCATTTGAAAATCTTTCTAGTAGGAGAGGTCTCTAAGGAAGTAAAGAATACTTTGGTTAATCTTGGTCTAGAACCCTACGTGCAGTTCTTAGGCTATCAAACCAAAGAATATTGCGAGCAGTTAGAGAGAAAGGCCGCATGTTTATTACTTCTTGAATCTTCGTTATCTGGATATAACTATGCGATTCCCGGAAAATTATTTAATTATTTAAAAGCTAGAAGACCTATTTTGGCAATTGGCCCTGAAAATTGGGATGTTCAGAAAATTTTAGATTCTCAAATCTCTCATTTAGTTACTTCTGATAGTGAGCTAGCCATAGGAGTGTATCTAGACCTAATATTTTCTCGGTATCTTTCTAATCAGGATATGATTGTAAACAACGACATTTCTGCGTTTAGCCGTTCTTCTACTGCAGAGCAATATGTAAGACTTATAAAGGCGTTATGAATAGAACTTCTATTCACTCGAGCGGTCTAACCCTTTTTGGCTTTATTCTTGGAGCATTAAACACCCTTGTACTCTATACTCGGTTAGTTGGTGTAGAACAATACGGAATGATTGCTTTTATTCTTGCTTCAGCTACACTTATTTCGCCCTTTATAAGTCTAGGCATGCCTCAGGGGTTACTTCGTTTTTATGATTCGCTTACCCCTATTGAAAGGTCCCGTTTATTAGGTTTTGCTATACTAGCTATCTCGTTGGTTATTTCGATTTTATTTGGTGTAGTTTATTTCTTTCATGGATGGTTAGGCCAATACTCTGACGCTATCAATGATCTCTCCTTATATGAATCAATAACTATCTTGGCTATTGCATTGTCAATGGGGGTATTCGAGCTTGGTTTTGCTTTGGCTAAGCTTCAATTTAAACCACGCTTTGGTGTTTTTTTAAAAGAAGTATATCCTCGTTTACTGATTACCCTATACCTGATTCACCTTTATTGGTTTGATTTTAATTGGAAACAGTTTATTCTGTTTTTATTAATATGCTATTTAACCCGAGCGCTATTCATTTGGATCATAGCCTTAAGAATATCAGGAATCTCACCATCCCTTAATTTTAAAGGTTTAAGGTTGAATTCGATACTTAGCTACTCGTTGTTGGTATTACTAGGTAGTTCTTTAAGTCTGTTCTTTTTAGAGGTAGATAAAGTAATGCTGTTCGAATTTATGACGGCCTCAGAGGTAGCTAATTACACGGTTGCTGTTTTTATCGCAACTACTGTTGCGATTCCGTTTAGAGGTTATTTACCACTTTATGGTCCTAAAATGGCCCGCTCTTACAATGCAGATAGCAATTCTTTTAATGCAGCTAATGAATTAAAAAGTGCAAACGATCAAATTTTGGATCTTAGCTCACTTATTTATTTGTTATTGTTGGCGGCCTTTCCTTTGATTCAAATAGTTCTGCCCGTAGAGTTTGAAAAGGGTTTAGAATTAATCCCCATTTTAATTTTCGCAAAATTCATCGACTCTATTTCTGGCTTGACCACACCACTATTTCAATACTCCAAGTTTTATTCAAAATATCTTGTTTTAAGCATTTGGATGTTTGCTTTGCTGGTACTTACCAATGTTTGGATGATACCCTTATACGGTCTTAAAGGGGCTGCCTTTGCTACCGCGATAACATTTTGTGTTTTCTGCATATTAAAACATTGGTTGGCGTGGAGATGGTTTCGAATATCACTTTTAAGGCGAAATTATTTGTGGCCAGTCTTATCGATTATTTTATGCAGTTTGGCATGGATTCTATTCGAGGTTTTTGCAACGTATGTTTCTATAGTATTACTAACGATATTTCTAATACATCTTAATCAACGGGGAAAGCTTCGAGAATT
>PZPI01000064.1 GCA_003045935.1 Bacteroidota bacterium
GCTGCAATTGAGGGTACTCTTGAAGTGATTCCTCCGATTGTTTCAGCTATTCTAACCACGATTTTAGCCTTCGGTATTCTTCTATTCTTAGATGGTCGAATCGGAGAATTCTTCTCTGAAGTATCGGTGATTGTAATTCTGACTTTGGTGGTATCGCTTGTCGAGGCATTGATTATTTTACCTTCTCACTTAGCCCACTCAAAGGCACTTAAGCCACAACAAGAACCAAAGACTTTAATCGGCAAGGGGTTTGCCAAGATGCGCGTTATTAACCAAACGGGTGATCGTGCGATGGTATGGATGCGAGATCAATTATATACTCCTTTCTTGAAATTCGCATTAAAAAATTCATTCTTCACTTTCGCGATTTTCTTAGCGCTTTTAATCAGCACTTTCGGATTTATTGGAGGAGGGATTATCCAAACTACCTTCTTCCCGCGAGTTGCTTCTGATCAGGTAAGTATTAACCTTCAAATGCCTAACGGAACAAATGAGAAGGTAACAGATTCGATTATTCGTCTTATTGAAGAGAAGTCGCTTATCGCTAACCAAGAATTTACAGCAACCTATCTAGAAGGTACCGACAAACAGCTTTTCGAAAATATTATCCTAAGATTAGGACCTGGATCGTCTACAGCGAGTTTACAAATTAACTTACTGCCTGGAGAAGAACGTCCTGATGCAATCAAAGCAAATTTAATTACTACTAGAATTAGAGAATTGGTTGGACCGGTAGCCGGTGTTGAAAGTTTAATATATGGTTCGGGTGGAAATTTTGGAGGTTCACCGGTTAGTGTATCTCTTTTAGGAAATAACATTCAAGAACTCAAGGAGGCTAAGAATCAATTGAAGCAGGCAATGCTCGATAATGCGCTTCTAAAAGATGTTTCTGATAATGACCCTGCCGGTATCAAAGAGGTACGACTTCAATTAAAGTACTCTGCTTACTTGCTTGGACTAGATCTCAGAACTATTATGGCTCAAGTACGTTCAGGGTTTTTCGGAGCTCAGGCGCTTCGTTTTCAGAGAGGTCAAGATGAAATCAGGGTCTGGGTTCGCTACGATCGTGAGAATCGTTCTTCGCTTGTTGATCTGGATGAAATGAGAATTAGTACTCCCTCAGGTGGACTAGTGCCACTCAGAGAAATTGCTACTTACGAAATTGTTCGTGGAGAGGTTGCTATTAATCACTTAGATGGTCAGCGTGAGATTCAAATTAATGCTGATTTAGATAATCCAGACACCACTACTGCAACAGAAATTTTGGATTGGATTAAAACCGATGTAATGCCCGATATATCGGCAAGATATCCGACTGTTACCCCTTCTTATGAAGGTCAAAACCGAGAGGCTGGTAAGCTGGTTGATTCACTTCGACTCGTTGGCTTAACAGCTCTTTTCCTAATTTTCGTAGTGATTTCATTCACCTTTAGAAGCTTCTCTCAGCCATTACTTCTTTTAATGCTGGTACCCTTTAGCATTACTGCGGTAGCATGGGGACATAAAATTCATGGGTTCCCTCTGAACATTTTATCGCTACTTGGGATTATCGCTCTTATTGGAATCATGGTCAATGACGGACTCGTTCTTATCGGAAAATACAATACGAATTTGAAGGCCGGAATGAAACTTGAGAAAGCGCTTTTTGAAGCTGGAAGATCTCGTTTCAGAGCTATTTTCTTGACCTCGATTACTACCATTGCAGGTCTTGCACCTTTATTACTTGAAAAAAGTAGACAAGCACAATTCCTAAAACCGATGGCTATCGCCATTGCATACGGTATTGGATACGCCACTATTTTAACCTTGGTGATGCTTCCTATTTTCTTGCTATTTGGTAATCGAATCAAACTGGCAATTCATTATTTAAGAACTGGCGAACGCATTGCTCCACGATTAGCTGAGCGTGCAGTTAAAGAACACCTACAAGATGAAGTTTAAGTTTTTTTTCATAGCAACATTAGCACTTGGGTCCTTGTCGGCCCAGGAGCTTTTGACTCCAGAGCAAGCACTATCGCTTACCTTAGAAAATAACTTTGGGATTTTAGTTTCAAAAATTTCTGAAGCCCAAGCAGAGAACAATGCGTCCTTGCTAAACACAGGTTTCTTACCTACACTTACCGCTACTTCAGGAGCAAACATCGCTCGAGATAATCAAGAAGCTGTTTTTCAAGATGGTAATTCAAGAACGGTCGACGGCGCAGAGACAAAACGCTACAATGCTTCAGTAAATCTTAATGTTACCCTTTTCGATGGCCTTGGGAGATACTATAATTATCAACGACTTAAGGAGCAATATGAACTTTCGGGTTTACAGGTGAGACAAACGATAGAACAAACGCTACTTCAATTGTACTCCGCTTATTACGAGGTTGCCCGATTAGATGAATCGGTTCGTATTCTAGAGCAGACTTTTCAAAATTCTAAAAAACGCTTGCAACGCGCAGAAAAGCGCTTTGAATTCGGAAGTGTTACTGGTCTAGATGTGTTGAATGCAAAAGTGGATTTAAATTCAGATAGCATTAGCCTTTTAGGGCAACGTCAAGCGTTATTGAATGCTAAAAGGAGTTTAAACACCTTGTTAGCGAGAGATCTAGAAACTACATTTGAGGTGAGCCCAATAGTTACTTTTTTATCTGGCGAAGAGCTTCAGAATTATAAAGAGTCGTATCAGGCCAACAACACTCGGCTATTATTAAATCGCTCGAATCAAGAGATTAACGAACTCGGTTTAAAGGCTCAGAAGTCGACTTTAATTCCAAGACTATCTGCCAATGGAGCTTATGGTTATTCAGAGGGTCAGTTCCCGGCCACAGGATTTTTAGCCTCTAACAACACCGTTGGGTTAAGCGCAGGAATCAATCTGAATTGGAACCTTTTTCAGTCAGGCTCGCAACAAGTTGGAATAAGAAATGCGCGTTTAGCGCTAGAGGCTGCTCAGCTTCAAGAGAAGCAAATCGAGCAAGAGGTGCTTAGAGACCTTCGAAATGCAGAAGGCAATTACAGAAATGCTCTTGAAGTGTATCGTCTTCAACAAGAAAATGTAACAACCGCTTCAGAAAACTATCGACGTGCGCAATCTCAATTCGAACTCGGTCAAATCACTTCTATCGAACTTAGACAGGCACAAATTAATTTATTGAATGCAGCGCTTGTCGGTATTCAGTCTAAATTCTCTGCTAAGCTGGCTGAGCTAGAGTATCTGAATCATTGTGGAGTTTTACTCGATGCAAGCATTTAGCGAACCTTCGCTTTTTTAATTAGACGAGCGAATAATCCTGGTAGATAGCGTTTAACATAGGCGGCATAGCTTTCACGACCGATATAAATTTCACGTTTATTTTTAGCGATCGCTCTAATGGTTTTTTGAGCGCATGTTTCGGCGCTTATTCCTTTAGCTTGTGCATCATCCATTGAACCTAAACTTGTTCCATCTGCTGTAAGGGCGTTGATTGAAACTTTTGTCTTTACAAATCCTGGAGCGGCTATAGTTACACGAATCCCTTCATCTTCTAGCTCAGCTCTAAGACTATCGAAGAACCCGTGTAGGGCGTGCTTAGAGGCTGCATATCCCGAACGAAATGGAGAAGCGAAAACCCCGGTCAGACTTGTAATTACGGTAAAGTGTCCTTGTTTTTTCTCTAAAAAGTGAGGTAGAATTGCCTTAGTAAGAGAAACTGTTCCTATATAGTTTATTGCCATCAATTTTTGATCTACAGATAGCAACGTATCCTTAACTAGGGATCGCTGACTAATACCCCCGCAGTGAATAAGATGATCGATGGCCCCATGGTTTTTAATTACTCGAGCTACAATCGAATGATGTGAGTCAATGTCTTCTAGATCAAGGGGTTCTAAATGAATTTTAGAGCTGGCACATTTACTCTTAGTCACCTCGAGTTCATCGAGATTTCGTGAAGAGAGAATGAGGTTGTTTTCACTAGCGAGTTGTATGGCTAATGCTCGACCGATGCCTGATGAAGCTCCGGTAATCCATAGGGTCTTTTCTCTAACCATCTTTTTTGCCCTAAGATAAAAAAAGCCACTCATGGAATTGAGTGGCTTTCAAGTCTTATCTCTAATTCTCGTTATACGAGCTCTTTGTCGATAATTTCCTGTAGTGCATTTTTAGGTAATGCCCCCGCCTGCATCATGGGTTGACCATCCTTAGGGATGAATAAGATGCTAGGAATACTCCTAATTTGAAATACTGCAGATAGTTCTTGCTCAACCTCGGTATCTACCTTGTAAATAGTTACATCAGGATTCTCATCACTTAATTCTTCAAGAATTGGGGCAACCATTTTACATGGGCCACACCAATCGGCATAAAAGTCAATAATAGCTGGCTTATCACCCTTATAGTTCCACTCTTTTTCAGCGGTATAATCAAAGATGTCTTCTTTGAATTTCTGTGTAGTTAATTTTACAGTAGGCATGTGCTTATTTTTTTACAAAGATAGTCCTTCGTTTACCCCTTTTCTGTTACTTAGGTCACTTGTTATTAAGGGCTCCGACACCTGCCTCAAAAAGTAACTTATTCAAGCTCGGTATGGCTTCATATTCTAGTCGATTGCCTTCGACTTTTAATAAAGACCACTGTTTGTTGTATTCTTCAATTACTCTCTTGGTACCTTCAGTAACTTGTGGCTCTGAAGAATCCGCTTCATTAAATGCACGGATATAATTAGCAGTAAAACCATTCTCGTAGTTCTCTACATCGTCATAGGCTTTACTTAGTCGTTGAACCATTTTGGCATCCCACTGCTTTAATTCATTTTGTAAGGCCTTTGCCTGCCCAATTAGACTGTCAGTCAATCCAGAGCGAATGAGTTTTTCTAGCTGTTTAGAGAGGCTATGAAGTCGATTCGTTTGTCGGGTCATTTCGTTGTAGTTAGCCTCGGCGCTTTTCATGAAGGTATCGTAGATCATCCACTCCTCTTTAGTCGTTTTTGAGAGTGGACTTGCAACGACTTCTATAGGCTGTCTAACTACTTGATCTTTAAATTTAAGTTCAATTTGGTATTGTCCTGGGCTTACTTTGTGTCCTCTGAAACTTGCTTCGATATAAACTTCTGGTACGCCTTCAAGGTTAGGGTGCCTTAAATCCCAAACAAACCGATTGAGCCCTTCTTTTTTACTTAGTGTGGGTTCAGCTGAAGGATATCCGTCGTATGAAACATAATTTAGATCTTCTGTAGAAGAGAAACTTCTTATTACCTGACCCTCTGAGTCGTAGATTGTGAGGGTGACCTTCTCATCTTCTGTTAATGTAGGTAGATGATAATAAATGGTAGCTCCGCTCGCTGGGTTTACTCCTTCAAAATCATCGGTTCCACTAGGATCGCTGCTATTCATAGTACTATACCAGTGACCAAGCATCGATGTTTTAGGCGGATACAACGTTTTAACACCGCTACTAGCGTAAGATCTGATCACATTTAAGTCATCTAAAATCCAGAACGACCTTCCTTGGGTAGCGATCACTAAATCATTTCCTTTAACCAGAAGATCGGTAATGGGTACTACGGGAAGGTTACGCATATATTTTTCCCAATGTGCTCCAGAGTCTGTTGAGATGTATAGCCCTAATTCAGTACCTGCAAACAGTAAATTGGGCACCTCCGAATCTTGGCGTATTACTCGGGTATATGCTCCGTAAGGGATTCCTTCGTTTATCGCTTCCCATGACTTTCCGCCGTTTTCAGTTTTGTATAAACCGGGCTTATAATCCCCAAACTTATATCTAGTGGTTGCTATAAAAAGGGTGTTTTCATCATGCGGAGATACTTCGATAGCGTTAATTAAGGATTCCTGAAGTTTCTTAGGAGTAATATTTGACCAGGTTGCTCCTCCGTTTGTTGTGCGATGAATTAACCCGTCGTCACTCGCCGTGTATAGTGTCCCCGGATTATTAGATTCTGTGATATAGGTTAGGGTACCATAATTTTCTGCACCTACGGCCTCATTGGTGTAAGGAAGTCCCCCCTTACCTTGTTTTGCGTCTTGATCTCGAGTAAGATCTGGTGAAATTACCGTCCAGTTTTGACCTTCATCTGTCGTTTTTAAAACGTATTGCGACCCATGGTAATAGGTGTTTTTTTCATGGATAGAACGAATGATAGGGGCGTTCCAGTTAAAGAGATATTTCATGTCTCTTGCTGCCAAACCAAGGTATTGTCTAGGTTCATTTATGATGTTTGTACTTGCTAGACTGGTCATATCGGTGATGTCTATTGAACCTAGATAGCTGCCTCCCATAGTTTTTTGAGGATTATTCGGATCAAAGGCTACAAACGCGCTTTCTCCACCGGCCGCGTATTGCCAGTGACGTTCGCTGATACCACCCATTCCTAGCGCTATCGTTGAAATTCGAAGTGATGTGTTGTCTTGCTGACCTGCATAAAGGTTATAGGGCCAAAGATTATCAGCAGAAACTCGATAAAGCTGAGCGGTTGGCATGTTGTCTTGGTGCGTCCAGTTTTCACCATTATCAAAAGTTATAGACACTCCACCATCGTCTGCAATAGCTCTATTCTTTGGGTTTTCGGGGTTAATCCACATATCGTGATAATCCCCATGGTACCCGTCAATCACTTTGAAGCTCTTTCCGGCATCTGTTGAGTAGAGGTGAGGGGCACTAAGCACGGTTACGGTCTCTCTATTTTTTGGATCTGGAAAGACTTCGATATAGTACCAAGCTCTTTGGATGAGGCGGTGATCATCGTTTACTCGAGTCCAAGATTCCCCTGCATTTTTAGATAAGAATAGACCTCCGAGCTCTTTATTAGAGTCACTTTCGATGAGACTATACACCCAGTTTGAATCTGCGCGAGAGACGGCGATAGACATCTTGCCTAATGCTTTAGGCAGACCATTTTCGAGTCGTTGCCAGGTCTCACCCCCATCGGTTGATTTATAAAGTCCACTTCCTGGACCTCCTGATCTTATCTCCCAAGGTGAACGCTGATAATCCCACATCGAAGCATAAAGTATCATAGGGTTATTCATATCCAATGAAAGGTCGCTCGCTCCAGTATTTTGATCTACATGTAATACGAGTCTCCACGACTTACCCCCATCAGTGCTTTTGTAAATGCCACGTTCATCATTTGGACGATAAAGGGCGCCTTGTGCTGCCACATAAACGATATCGGGATTGGTCGGATGAATCACTATTCTCGAAATGTTTTCAGTGGCGTCTAACCCAAGATGATTCCAGGTTTTTCCGGCATCATTTGATTTGTAAACCCCATTTCCGTAACTAGTCATTACTCCACGAGGAGCGTGTTCACCGGTTCCGGCATAGATAATATTAGGATTTGATTCAGAGGTAATAATGGCAGAGGTGGCTCCTACCGAAAAGTATCCGTCAGAAATGTTTTCCCAGCGATGACCGGCGTCAGTAGTTTTCCAAATCCCACCGCCCGTAGTTGCCATATAATAGGTTAGGGGGTCACCTTTTACACCAGAAACTCCATTAGCTCTCCCTCCGCGAAAGGGACCAATGTTTCTAAATACTGTCGCATCAAGTTGTTTCTCAATAGATTGTGAAAAGATTTGGGTTACAGCGAGTAACGCAAGGGCATAAATAAAATGCTTCATGGAAGAAAAATTAACCGAATGAATTTAGGGATTGTTCCTTATAGACCCTAATTACGGCTTCTCTTTTTAATAGAAAGATAAATGGAGAGTACGCCAATAATTGCCGCGGCTACGGTTAGACCATAATAGCTGGTTGTTAATCCATAGTTTTCGGCAGTTATACCTAAGATCACAGGTGCTGTTAGAAACCCTGAGTATCCAAATCCCGCTACTATAGCGATGGCCTTACTAGAGGGTATCTGATCTTGTTTGCCTGCCATCCGAAATAGTTCGGGAACTAATACTGAAAATCCGGCTCCTAGGACACCAAATCCA
>PZPI01000065.1 GCA_003045935.1 Bacteroidota bacterium
GCTTGACCGATTACAATTGGCCCAGAACCTATAATTAAAATTGAATTGAGATCTTGTCTTTTTGGCATTTTATGTGGTGACTTTCGTTAATTGTATTTCAAAAAAAAGGTGTTACCCAAAAGTAACACCTAATTAATTATTTGTAAATCAGTAATTCGTCATTACTTCTTATGACGTGGCTCTGATGATACAGTAAGTTTTTTACGTCCCTTAGCACGGCGACTAGCAAGAACTTTACGCCCATTGGCAGAAGCCATACGCTCTCTAAATCCATGTTTGTTTCTTCTCTTGCGCTTTGAGGGTTGAAATGTTCTTTTCATTGCGTTAGTGCTTAATGTTTTCGCTTAAAAATATTGGGTGCAAATATAAGGATATTTTTAAATCATAAAACTAAAAATTTAAAAGCTATTTAAATCCTTAAATTTGCTTCACCAAATAATAGACATCATGATTAACAAGAATATCAAACTCGTTTTATCTGGAGCTTCGTTAGGATACGGGATTTATCAATTTATTGAAGGTAATATTGGTAATGGTATCTTTTTTACCCTTCTAGCGGTACTAATCTTATTCTTCTACTTCAGAAACGAGTTGATCCTTTGGTCTTTTCTGAAAATGCGTAAACAGGACTTAGAAGGAACTGAAAAGATTTTGAATAAAATTAAATATCCGAGTCGAGCACTTATTCAAAAGCAACAAGGTTATTATCACTATTTGTTTGGAATTATTTACGCACAAAAAAATCTGGGAACATCAGAAAAACATTTCAAGCAAGCTATCAAGCTAGGGTTGAGCATGGATCATGATTTAGCAATGGCAAAGATGAGTTTGGCGGGAATCGCAATGCAGAAACGCAGAAAGCGAGAAGCACAGACGCTACTTACAGAAGCTAAAAAACTGGATAAGAATCAAATGCTTGGTGACCAAATGAGGTTGATGCAACAGCAATTGAAAAAAATCTAATCCAAAGTCAATTCGATACATAATTTCGAAAGAGACTCATAACCAGACGATTAGTTCTGTTTTAACAAAAAGACGTATCTTTAGAAGACTAATCGACCAACCATGATAGACTTCGAACTAAAGGACAATGCCTTTTTACGACAATTCGAAGCTTGCGTAGAAGGCGAAATGGCTAAAATCGAATACGCAGCTCAAGAAAGAAAGATTTTTCTAACTAAACTTATCGTACCTGATTCATTGAATAATAGTTCCTTCAAGGAAGCTTTTTTAACCAAAGTCTTAGATCATATCGGTGAGAGTAAACTTAAGGTTATGCCTACCTGCCCTGAGGTTGCTTCATTTTTAAAGCGAAACAAGTTTAAGTATCAAGGAATGCTTCCTGTCGGTATTCGAATTTAATCTTCTACCGTCTCGATTCTGAATCGAGCAAATCCTTCATCATCAATTTCGATGATTTCACCATAACATACCTTATTGGCCAATTCAGGATTCCACGGGTATCGCACTCGTAGATAGTTCTCGGTAAAACCTTCTAGGTACCCTTTTTGAATATCCTTTTCAAAAAGAACTTGCTTGAATTTCCCGACTTGCGAATTATAGAATTCTCTGCGTTTTCGTGCCGATAATGCTCTAAGCATTTTTGATCGCTTTTTTCGAACGGATAAGTCTACAACCTCCTCCATGGTAGCTGCCAAAGTATTTTCTCTTTCAGAATAGGTAAATACATGCAGATACGAAATATCTAAATCAGCTAAATAGCGATAGGTTTCCAAAAACCGTTCTTCAGTTTCACCAGGAAAACCAACGATTACATCTACACCAATACATGCATCGGGAAGTTGTTGCCTTATTTGATTTACACGATCAGTATATAGACTCTTCAAATAACGTCGACGCATTAATTTCAGAATCTGATCTGAGCCGCTCTGTAAGGGTATATGAAAGTGAGGAACAAAGTTCTTACTCTTTGAAACAAATTCTATAGTATCGTTACTAAGCAAATTCGGTTCGATCGATGAAATCCGTAATCGTGCGATACCTTCCACCTTATCTAAGGCTTGAATAAGCTCTAAAAAAGTGTGTTCATGTCGCTTATTCCCATATTCCCCCTTACCGTAATCACCAATATTTACGCCGGTAAGTACAATTTCTTTAATATCCTGAGCCGCAATCTCACGTGCATTGTTAATTACATTCTCTAGAGTGTCACTTCGAGAAATTCCTCTTGCCATTGGTATGGTACAATAGGTACACGGATAATCGCATCCATCCTGAACCTTCAAAAAGGCACGTGTTCGCTCAGAAGTTGCATAACTCCCAACATAAAAATCAGTCTCCTCAATTTCACAAGCGTGAATAACAGCAGAATCTCTAGGTTGATCTTGAAGTAAATCATTCAGAAATGCAGGTAATTCAAATTTCTCCTTAGCTCCGAGTACCATATCTACTCCATCAACGGCAGCTAACTCTTGCGGTTTCAATTGAGCGTAACAACCAACAGCAATAATTAGCGCCTCTGGGTTATTTTTATGCGCTTGTCTGGCAATAGTTTTAAACTTCTTATCGGCATTTTCAGTTACCGAACAGGTATTGATCACATAAACATCTGCCTTGTCCTCAAAAGAAGTCTTTTCATACCCTTCCTTTTCTAAGGAACGTGCGAGTGTTGAAGTCTCTGAAAAGTTCAACTTACACCCGAGTGTATAAAACGCAGCTTTACCACTACTTTCCACTAGAAACCAGACTTAGTAGTTAATTCATGTACAGCAACAAACAGGCCTTTTTCCCTATCATCAAAAGCAATTGATCTTCTTTCTAAAACCCTTTCGGCAGTTTCCATTGCCTTATCTATTCGATAATCGCTCATACCTTGCGGACCACCCCAAGTAAAACTTGGAATAAAATTTCTAGGATATCCTGCTCCAAAGATGTTAGCGTTAAAACCAACGACTGTTCCCGTATTGAACATCGTATTTATCCCTGCCTTTGAATGATCCCCCATTATTAAACCGCAGAATTGAAGTCCTGTTGCTTTAAACCGGCCTGCTGAATAGTCGTATAATTTCACCTCGCCGTAATCATTCTTAAGATTACTAGTGTTCGTGTCAGCACCTAGGTTACACCACTCACCTAATATCGAGTTACCCAAGAACCCTTCGTGTCCCTTGTTCGAATAGGCAAACATAGATACATTATTGAGCTCACCTCCTACTTTACAATGAGGGCCAATCGAAGTAGCGCCATAGATTTTTGCTCCCATCTTTACTGTAGAAAAATCACCAATAGCCAAAGGGCCTCGAAGAATAGAGCCTTCCATAACTTTAGCACCCGCTCCTATATAAATAGGACCTTCTTCAGTGTTAAATATCGTTGCAAAAGCGTTAGCATCTTTAGATAAGTAGACCGGATGTTTACCAATAACCATGCAGGTAGGGTGAAGCTCAACGGATGTGCCCATGGCTGCTTCATCAAAATCACGAATCAGCACTTTATCTAATTTCGAAAATAGATCGGTGATATGGTCTAGATGGATCAATTCCCCTTCAAAAGCGATCACTTCAAAATGAGCACGATCTCCATCAAAATTCTCAGGACGAACATAGGCTATACATTTACTTTGCCACATCAATTGCTGGCCTGCTTTCAGCTGTAATATACCCTCTGTAAGTTCGGCAGAGGGAACAATAGTTGCATTGATTACGATTGCAGCACTATTTTCTGGCGCTTTCGAAAAATAGGGCGTTAAATGTTCAGCAGTATCATAAGAAAACACCCCCTGGTTAAGTAAGTTGCGCCACTTCTGCTTGAGAGTCGTTATCCCAAACCTTAATTCAGCAATAGGCCTAGACAAAGTAAGCGGATAAAATCGACTTGTCTCATCGAAATCACTAAGTATTATATGCATGAAGGTTTGTTTTGGACAAAAATACAATCAAAAAAAAAGCACCCCAACTTTTCGGTTAGCGTGCTTTTAAAACCTATATAGAAAAGTTCTTATTTCTTGAATTTCGAGTATTTATTTTTGAATTTATCAATTCGACCAGCGGTATCAACCAATTTAGATTTACCCGTATAAAAAGGATGAGAAGTTCTTGAGATCTCTAGCTTAACTACTGGATAAGTTACACCGTCTACTTCAATAGTCTCTTTAGACTCTGCAGTTGATTTAGTGATAAATACATCGTCATTTGACATGTCTTTAAACGCTACTAGACGGTAATTTTCTGGGTGTATTTCTGGTTTCATCGTAATACTATATTCTTTTCGAGTGTGCAAAAATAAAATAATTTCTTCTTTTGTACAATCTTTTTTTCGTCCGCTTCACACCTACCAAAGATTTTAATATTCGTTTTAAAAAGGTATATTGCCTTACCATAAAAAAACAACCATGAATTCAACAGTAAAAACAAGCTCTTTCATGCTTCTATACGGAGCCATCCTTGGTGTTTTAAGCGCCATTTTTTCTTTCATGCTTTATACCATGGATATGCATTATCAAGGGGGAACTTTTGTGACCATTGTAAGCGTTGTGCTCTCAACCGCATTGTATGCGGTAGCAATGTATCAATTTAGAAATGCAAACAGCAATTTAATGTCTTTCTGGCAAGGGGTTAAGATTGGTGTAGGTGTTGCGGTAATTAGCGGTATTATTATCGTCCTGTTCAATCTCTTACTTACCCGAGTAATTGATCCTGAGACGATGACCAAAGCCATGAATTTTCAAAGAGAGCAATTAATTGAAAATACCGAAATGACTATTGAACAAATCGACGCGCAGTTAGAAATTGCACAACAATTCCAAACTCCGGCAATTCAGGCAGCATTTGGGTTATTATTTGCGGTGATTTTCGGTTTCCTATTGTCTCTAATCCCTGCTGCAATTCTTAAACGAAGCGAGGACTAGCCACTAAAAAATAGTACTTTTGATTCTGCAATGCAGCTATCAATTGTTATCCCTTTATACAACGAATGTGATTCGTTATCAGAATTAAACGATTGGATTGTATCGGTGATGCACTCCAATCGTTTTGATTTTGAAGTAATTTATATCGATGATGGTAGTACTGATGGGTCATGGGAAGTCATCGAACAATTATGTGCTAGACACCCTGAAATAAAAGCCATTCAATTTCAGAAAAACTTTGGAAAAAGCCAGGCACTCCATGCGGGTTTTAAAGCCGCAGTTGGTGATGTAGTTATAACTATGGATGCCGATCTACAAGATAGTCCTGAAGAAATTCCCGACCTAATAGAACAGCTCCAAAAAGAAGAGTTAGACCTAGTATCGGGCTGGAAGAAAAAACGCTACGATAGTCTCATTGGTAAAAACATCCCCTCAAAATTGTTCAACTGGGCAGCTCGAAGAAGCTCTGGGATCAAACTCAACGACTTTAATTGTGGGCTCAAAGCCTACCGCAGCGAAGTAATTAAAAACATAGATGTTCATGGTGAAATGCATCGATACATCCCGGTTCTTGCTGCGAACGCTGGCTTTAATAAAATTGCCGAAAAAGAAGTGAAACATCAAGCTAGAAAATACGGAGAAACCAAATTTGGAGCTGAACGTTTTATCAATGGTTTTTTAGACCTTATTACCATTGGTTTCATATCAAAGTTCGGAAAACGACCTATGCACTTTTTTGGCGCCATTGGCCTACTCATGTTTATCATAGGAGCAGGTCTTGCCATTTATCTGGGAATTGACAAGCTATTCATTGAACCGAAAGGACGCCTAATTACTGAGCGGCCCGAATTTTTCATTGCACTTACCACGATGATTTTAGGAACTCAACTTTTTCTTGCCGGTTTTATTGGTGAACTAGTCATACGTTCAAAAAGTCAAACCATTCGATATCAAATAAAGCAATCCATCAATCACACAACTGAATGAACTCTTTAGAAAAAGCAAAGCAGTGGCTTAAAAGCCCTTTTGACCAAGAAACCGTAGAAGAGGTTAGAAGTCTTATCGATACCGATCCGGCTACCTTAGAGGATAGTTTTTACACCGATTTAGCTTTTGGAACAGGCGGAATGAGAGGTGTATTAGGTGCCGGAACAAATCGAATAAACAAATACACCCTTGGTAGAGCAACACAAGGTTTAGCCAACTTCTTGAAAGAAAAATATAGCGATATCAGAGTAGTGATTGCTTACGACTGTCGTCACGGCAGTGATACCCTTTCTAGAATTGTTGCAGAAATTTTATCGGCCAATGACATTAAAGTATCCCTTTTCTCCTCACTTCGAACTACGCCAGAACTTTCATTTGCGGTTAGACATTTGAATGCTCAAGCAGGTATTGTACTTACGGCTTCTCACAACCCACCAGAGTATAACGGATACAAAGTCTATAGCAGTGATGGAGGACAAATTGTTCCGCCCGAAGACAAGCAAATCATTGAAGCTATTAATGCGATTTCTTTCGATCAGATTAATTTCCATGCAAATACCGAGTTGATTGAGCTAATTGATGAAGAGGTAGATAATGCTTTCTTTGCAGAAAGTGTAAAGGCCGGGAGTTTTAAGGCATCAGGAAAAGAGAATTTTAAATTAGTTTTTACCTCAATTCATGGTACCTCGATAACGGCAATCCCACCTGTTCTTGAACTGGCAGGATTCAAAAATGTTGCAATCGTAAAGGAGCAAGCAGAGCCCAATGGAGATTTTCCTACGGTAAAATCTCCCAACCCTGAAGAAACAGAGGCACTAGCAATGGCTATGGATCTTGCTGAAACAAAGAAAGCCGATATGGTAATCGGGACTGACCCAGATAGCGATCGACTTGGGATAGCTGTCCGTAACCCCTCTGGAGCTCTTGAACTACTCAATGGAAATCAAACCATGATTGTCATGACCGAATACCTACTTCGATTAGCGAAGAAGAAAGGCTTCAAAGGAAATGAATTCATTGCCTCCACCATTGTATCTACTCCAATGCTCAAAGAACTAGCCAAATGGTATGATGTTGACTTCAAAATATCGCTAACGGGGTTCAAATGGATTGGTAAAATGATCAAAGATTTTCCGCAGCAAACTTTTATCGGAGGCGGAGAAGAAAGTTACGGCTTCATGGTCGGAGATTTCGTTAGAGACAAGGATGCAGTTACAGCTAGTCTTTTAGCATCAGAAATAGGCTCGCAATTAAAAAGCGAAGGTTCTTCATTCTATAACTTACTCATCGATTGTTACCTCACCTATGGGTTTTATAAGGAGCGACTTATATCGATTACCAAAAAAGGTCAAAAAGGGGCCAGCGAAATACGCAAGATGATGAGTGATTTCGAAGCGCGTCCACCTAAAACAATTGTAGGCGAAACGCTGAAGTACATTGAAAACTACAACACCAGTACTCGAACTAACCTCGAGACCGGTGAAAAAGAAATTATTGACCTTCCTACCTCGAATGTAATTATCTACGAGACCACTGAAGGTACTAGAGTTGCTGCTCGTCCGAGTGGAACAGAACCCAAGATTAAATTTTACATCAGTACCAAAACACAATTAGAAAATGCCGAGGTTTTCGAAAAGACGAATAGGCATATTGAGGCAAAGATTGATGAAATTATTAGTGAACTCCAATTGAATTAATGAAATCTGCTTTTCGTCATATCCTTAAATATGCAGGTCCTTACAAGCAGTCGGCCTATGCCAACGTGCTATTTAACATGGGCTACGCTTTATTTAATGTATTGTCTATTCTGATTTTCATTCCTACCCTAGGGATTCTATTTGGCACACAGCCAGAGGTTACCGAAGCGCCCGTATACGAAGGAATCAGTTCATTAAAAGAATATGTAGAGGGCAGCTTAAATTATCAGCTAACCAAAGAATCAAATGCTAATGGGCCAATAAGAGCCCTACTGATCATTGTCATACTGAGTGCAATCATATTTT
>PZPI01000066.1 GCA_003045935.1 Bacteroidota bacterium
ATCATACTCCTAGTTATTTTTGGGAGAGTGCATCTCGCTCGATTTCTGCTGCATTAATTGTATACTTAACCGAGGTATTAGCTGGGAAGAAAAGTTGGGAGAATAATGCTACTATTAATAATGCAATTAATGTTTTGGAAGGAGTAGTGGTCAAGGAAGTAATTCTCCGTTTTCAGCATCGAGAAGAAGAGTACCCTCATTTAATTAACTAAAGACAATTATCTTATTTATTTTAGTAGATGTAATAGTTTATAATATCAGGCAAATCTCATATAGTGATTGTAAAACGGGAATAGCAAATACTGTTATTGATCATGAAAGATATAATCACCCACCAATCAGATTTTGACAATAAAGTTCTGTAAGTCATACCTCACAAAATTCCTCCCCAACATATCACAAACCCTTCCAGTAGTTTCTCCTATTTATGTACAAGTTTTGATCAGAAGGTTTTTTGTGTCATTAAAACCTGTCCCATATGGGACAGAAACTTAAAATTGATTTGTTTTAGTTGGTTCGAGTCCAAAAAGGACCTTAATAAAGTTTTTTTCGTGAATATCAATAGGTTAAATTCATATTATTGATACCCATAGTGATACCCAAACCCAATTTTGGAGAAAAAAAGAACCCTAACTTCCTTATCTGTAGGGAGTTAGGGTTGTTGTTGGTGGTCCCACCTGGGCTCGAACCAGGGACCAACTGATTATGAGTCAGCTACTCTAACCAACTGAGCTATAGGACCAAAAGACGGGGGTTAAAATTACAGTTAATTTTTGGGTGTTCCAAGCCTAAAAACAAAGCTAGACGCTCCGGCCGAAGATATTCGCTATTTTTGTCTTATGGAAAGTGAAAGACAACGAAAAATAGGGGCATTACTGCAACGTGACCTCGCTGATATTCTTCAGAAGGCGGCAAAAGACTCTGGTATTTCTGGGCTACTGATCTCGGTGACAGGAGTGGCGGTAACCGTTGATTTGATGATTGCTAAGGTGTATTTAAGTTTCTTTCCAGAAGAAAAAGGCAAAGAGCTTTTTGAAGGTGTCCAATCTAATGCTCCTTTAATTCGTCACGAGCTTGCTAATCGTACCCGCAATCAGATGCGAAGAGTTCCTGAACTTTTATTTTTTATAGACGAAACTGCTAAGAAGGCCGAGGCAATAGAGCGTTCGTTAAAAGGAGAAGAAAACCCTATCGAGGATCGCAGCCTGCTCGATCGTCGTCAAAAAAAGTGAAAACTTCAATTTATATCGCCTGGAGGTACTTGCTTTCAAAAAGCAATCAATCTTTGGTGAATCTTGTTAGCTACCTCAGCCTTATGGTTGTGGTGGTCGCCGCTGCAGCCTTAACGGTAGTTCTCTCGGCATTTGAAGGGCTAAGATCGCTAAGCACTCAATATGCTTATGAGCGCTCACCTGCTATTAAAATCACCCCTTTAAACCAAGGGGTTTTCACCGTCGATTTAGAAAGAGTTCAAGAATGGAGTAAGGCGAATGAAGCATTAGTAATTTCGAAACTTTCAGTGGTCGGTCTTATTCAAAAAGATGGCGAAATGGCGGCAGGAGATCTTATTGCTTATCACCCTACTCCTTCTGACTCTCTTGAGATTTTATATGGAACAAGCTCATTTTCACAAGGCGAAATGCTCCTTAGCCTAAATGCCTATTACGAATTAGGAGGGGAGGCATATGACCATTCGCTCAGCGTGGGAAGTTTAATCCCGGGAGACAGAGCTATTAGGCTTCAAATGGGCGCAGATGAGATTAGACAGCAAACACTTAAGGTGAGGGGGGTTTTTCTTGAAGACGATCAGACTCAAGTACTTGGAGTAGCTAGTTATGAAGACCTTCTGTATTTGGGTGGTCTCCCTGAAAATAGTTTTACTTCTCTTAGTATTAATGAGACCTTTCTTTCAAAAGAGGCGATCGCCTCTAGTTTAAGCGAATTTGTCGATGGTGACATTGTTGTGCAAAACAGAGAAGATCAAAACCGGTCGCTCTTTAAACTTTTAAACACCGAGTATTGGGCTACCTATTTTATATTTTCAATGGTTCTCGTGCTTGCGTTATTTAGTCTGGCGGGGTCTATCCGATTAATTATGGCTGATAAAAGCAGTAGCTTTTCAACCTTCAAACAAATGGGGCTTACAAGCAGCCAAATTAAAAACATCTTCCTTTTTTTAGGAACAGCACTTAGCGCATTAGGAGCTGTTCTCGGAATCTTATTAGGTCTTGCTTTGGTTATCGGCCAAAACCAGCTAGGATGGGTTAGACTCTCAAGCGAACTATCTTATCCTGTCTCAATAAGTATAAGCAACCTCTTACTAGTGTTCACAACCTTGTTGTTGTTCGGGTTTCTCGCTGCTCTTATCTCATCTCGTAAATTGCCCAGAGTATCAAAGGCTATGAGATCGTAGAAAAATCAAAGTCTGCAAATTCTTTCCCTGCTTTCTCAAGAGTTTCAAAAACCTCGTCTGAAGTTTCTGCGCTTACTAGGCTCATTCGCAATGGCTTGAAATTAGGTATTCCTTTGAAATAGTTGGTATAATGTCTTCGGGTTTCGTAAACCGCTAGCTTTTCACCTTTCCAGTCAATAGACATGCTGAGGTGTCTTCGGGCGGCCTCGACTCTTTCTTGCATGGTTGGTGGGTCTAGATGTTGTCCGGTTTGCATGAAGTGTTTCACCTCTCTAAAAAACCAGGGGTATCCGATACTCGCTCGACCGATCATTGCTCCATCTAAACCGAACTCATCTCGCATTTTAATGGCCGCTTCTGGAGTGTTGACATCGCCATTGCCAAAAACAGGAATGTGCATTCTCTGATTATTCTTTACCTCAGCGATAGGCCCCCAGTCTGCAACGCCTTTATACATCTGAACTCGGGTTCTGCCGTGAATAGAAATCGCCTTGATTCCCACGTCTTGAAGTCTTTCTGCTACTTCAACAATTTTTATCGAATCGCTATCCCAGCCCAATCGGGTTTTTACAGTTACCGGAAGTTTTGTTCTTTTAACAATCTCTTCGGTTAATTTCACCATAAGTGGAATGTCTCTTAAAATACCTGCTCCGGCGTTTTTGCACACCACCTTTTTTACTGGACACCCGAAGTTAATATCAATGATGTCGGGGTTAGATCGCTCAACAATGTCTACGGCCTCAAGCATCGAGTCTAATTCAGCGCCAAAAATCTGAATACCTACGGGACGTTCTTTTTCATAAATGTCTAGTTTGATCACCGATTTTGCAGCATCTCGAATAAGGCCTTCAGAAGAAATAAATTCGGTGTAAACCACATCTGCGCCCTGTTCCTTACACAAGGCTCTGAACGGGGGGTCGCTCACGTCTTCCATTGGAGCTAGAAGCAGTGGAAATTCAGGAAGTTCTATGTCTGCAATTTTCACCAAACCGTTCGATTTTATAGCAAAAATAATGGATTATCTTTGCTTGCCTGCAAATCATTATGTGCAGCCCTGTTTTGGCTATGAAAAACATTCGAAATTTTTGCATTATCGCTCACATTGACCATGGTAAAAGCACCTTGGCTGATCGACTTTTAGATTTTACAGGTTCTGTCACTGAAAGAGAGAAGCAGGATCAGCTTCTTGACAACATGGATCTTGAAAGAGAGCGAGGGATTACTATTAAAAGTCATGCGATTCAAATGAACTATACCTATGAAGGTGAAGAATACATCTTGAATCTTATTGACACTCCCGGCCACGTAGATTTCTCATACGAAGTGTCGAGATCGATTGCCGCTTGTGAGGGGGCTTTGCTTATTGTAGATGCAGCGCAAAGTATTCAAGCACAAACCATTTCAAACTTATACTTAGCGCTTGAAAATGACCTAGAGATTATTCCGGTCTTGAATAAGGTCGACCTGCCAAGTGCTAATCCTGAGGAGGTAACCGACGACATCGTAAATCTGCTTGGTTGCGATCCTTCAGAGGTTATCCCTGCAAGTGCTAAAACAGGCTTGGGAATTGAAAACATTTTAAAGGCAATTATCGATCGTGTTCCGGCTCCAAAAGGTAGTCCTGATGAGCCTTTGCAAGCTCTGGTTTTCGACTCAGTTTACAATCCGTTTAGGGGCGTTGAAACCTATTTTAGAATTCTTAACGGTTCAATTAAAAAAGGAGATCGTATCACCTTTATGGCAACGGGGAAAAACTATTTCGCCGACGAAATTGGTACGCTTAGACTGAAACAAGAACCAAAAAAAGAGATTCACACAGGAGATGTAGGGTATCTAATTACGGGTATCAAAGATGCTCGAGAGGTAAAGGTGGGGGACACTGTTACCTTAACCGATAGAAAATCTACCTCCGCAATCGAGGGTTTTGAAGAAGTAAAACCGATGGTTTTTGCGGGTATTTATCCTGTAGATACCGAAGACTATGAAGAGCTTCGGGCTTCGATGGAAAAGCTTCAATTAAACGATGCTTCTCTGGTTTTCGCCCCAGAAAGCTCGGCAGCACTAGGCTTTGGTTTTCGTTGTGGGTTCTTAGGAATGCTTCACATGGAGATCATTCAAGAGCGATTAGAGCGTGAATTTGACATGACGGTGATTACAACAGTTCCCAACGTAAGCTATCACGCCTTCAACAAGAAAAACCCTGATCAGTCAATCATTGTAAACAATCCCTCTGATCTTCCAGACCCTTCTGGATTAGATCGAGTAGAAGAGCCCTACATCAAAGCTTCTATTATCACCAAATCAGACTTTGTGGGTAATGTGATGTCGCTTTGTATTGAGAAACGAGGGAATATTACGAATCAAACTTATCTGACTCCCGAAAGAGTTGAGCTTAGTTTTGATATGCCCCTGGCCGAAATTGTTTTTGATTTTTACGATCGTTTGAAGACCATTTCTAAAGGATACGCCTCTTTCGATTATAGCCCGATCGGGATGCGCGAATCTAAGCTGGTTCGTGTAGATATTCTCTTGAACGCTCAACCTGTTGACGCTTTGTCTGCCCTCGTTCACTTTGACAACGCACATACAATCGGTAAAAAAATGTGCGAAAAACTTAAAGAGCTCATCCCAAGACAACAGTTCGACATTCCAATTCAGGCAGCTATCGGAGCGAAAATCATCTCTCGAGAAACCATCAAGGCTTTACGTAAAGACGTGACAGCCAAGTGTTACGGAGGAGACATTTCTCGTAAACGAAAACTTCTTGAAAAGCAGAAAAAAGGAAAGAAACGAATGCGTCAAATCGGAAATGTTGAAATCCCGCAACAAGCATTCATGGCGGTGTTAAAACTAAATGACTAAGCATAGAATTTAGTATCTTCTTAGCCCTAAAAACGGGCTATGAATCAAAGCTTACACCAGCACAACCCTTTTAAACGAATGCTCTTCGGTTTTGCGTTTTCGCCAAGCCTTGAGAGTAATTTGCATGAGGTAGTGCGTCTCGCTGAGTTTTTTGATTCTGAACTCATTCTGCTCCATGTGGGTGAAAAAACTGAAGAAAAGCAGAAAAAAGTAAGTTCAATTGTTGATGCAACTGCATCACCCTCAAGAGTTTGTGAGTATCACTGGATAACGGGTGACCCGCACACCACTCTTCTAGATTCTACCGAAAGTTTATCTATCGATCTTTTGGTCTTAGGGGCTGTGCAGCACGAGTCGCTCTTTCGATTTTATGTAGGTTCGGTCGCACGTAAACTTACCCGATCCGTTAAGTGTTCGGTATTGCTACTAATCAAGCCTGCGGTAGAACGCGTAGCTTGCAAGAATGTTGTGATTAGTGGTTTTAAAACAAGCACGCTCCCTAACACCCTTTTTCAGGCTTTCTATTCAGCCCAGTGTCTAGGTGCAAACAAGGCTACCATTGTAGAAGAAATTGCCAACAAATCGGTCAAGGTAATTGTTGATGATGATCGAAGCCTTATTCGAAGTCTTAGAAAAAAACGAGTTTTAGAGGCCGAGGAAGATCGAAGGGTTGCGGAGCTCATCGACCAGCTTCCAGCAGTACTTACCGATTCGATTAATGTTCAAAAGCAGGCAATTTTCGGCAAAAGAGGTTATTCAATCGGTCATTACGCTGAGGTAACCCGGGCTGATCTTTTGGTAATGGACGCTCCTGTCAAAACCTCTCTTTTAAGCCGAATCATAACACGAGATATTGAATTCATTTTGTCTGATCTACCATCAGACTTACTGATCTGTAGAGCAAAATGACAAGAAATCAATTCATATCATCGTTACCCAAAAACCTATTCGCGGGGTTTGTAGTGTCTCTTATTGCCTTGCCTTTAGGTTTAAGTCTCGCCGTAGCAAGTGGAATGCCGGCCACCGCAGGTATTGTTTCTGCGGTTGTAGGGGGTGTCGTTGTTGCTCTTTTGGGTGGGTCTTACGTTACCATCTCTGGACCTGGATATAGCTTAGTGGTAGTACTTCTTACCGCAGTTACCACCCTGGGTGGAGGCGATCTTTTTCTAGGCTATACCCATACCCTTGCGGCGATTACTTTGGCTGGAGTTCTTATCTCCTTATTAGGGGTTCTACGGATGGGAAAACTAGCAGAGTTTTTTCCTGCCTCTGCTATTGAAGGGATGCTGGCTGCAATTGGTTTAAGTCTTCTTGTAAAGCAGTTCCCCATCATGCTTGGGCTTGAAGCAGGGGACGGAAACCCTTTAATTAAATTGCTCAAGCTCCCCTTGGTCGTTACTGAGTTTGTTCAGTCTGCACCTGAATCAGCATCAACGCTTGCTGCGGGATTGTTGGGAGTTGTTTCTCTGGTTATACTACTTTTCAATTCATCTATACGAAACCGATATTATCAGCAAATTCCCTCTCCCATGTGGGTGATTCTCTTGGCCGTTGGTTATAGTTATTACTGTCAGTTGAGGGGGATAGAAAACCCTATTCGACCCGAACTCTTTATACAGCTTCCTGATTCGGTAGAAAGTATGATTTACCACCCGAACTTTGATTTAATCAATTCTTGGGGGCTTTGGTCGGTGGCTATTACTATTGCGGTAATCGGCAGTGTAGAATCTCTTTTGTCCATTAAAGCGGTAGACAACTTAGATCCTCAAAGAAGAAGGTCTAACGCAAACAAAGACCTTCGGGCGCTTGGTGTCGCTACAGCGATTAGTGGATTTCTCGGAGGGCTTAACGTGGTAACGGTGATCTCAAGAAGTTCGGTAAATGTGACCCAGCAAGCCAATAATCGGTCGTCCAACTTTTTTCATGGAGTGTTTCTGCTTTTGTTTATTCTGTTCTTTAGCAAGCTTCTAAATCGGGTTCCGCTTTCTGCGCTTGCGGCTATTTTGGTCTATACAGGATATAAATTGGCTCACCCCCTCAAGCTAGTTGCGGCAGTAAAAGTGGGGAAAGAACAGCTGCTCATTCTTATAGCAACCTCCCTCATTACTTTAAGTACTAATATTATTACGGGAATTTTTCTAGGCACTCTAATTACCTTGCTGTCTCATTTTGTCATCACTAGAAGGCCCTTGCTTTTTTTACTGCACCTGTTTCAGCCCAACGTTCTTGCATTCAAAGAAAAGGACACCGACTCTTTCTATGTCAGTGTTAAATACTTTTGTTCGTTCTTAAATCTCTTCAAGCTCAAGTCAAAACTGGACGCTATTGGTGCAACAAAAACGGTTGTTATCGACTTTTCGCTTTGTGAATTTGTAGACCACAGCGCTATGCAAACCGTTGAAAACTATATTGCCTCTTTTGAGAAAAAAGGAGGCACAGTTTCAACTATTGGTCTCGATCTTCACGGGGCAAGTTCTTCTCACCCCTTTGCCGTTAGAAACCTGACAACAGAGAATACGCTTGGTTCTATAGAAAAATTGTTTAGCCGCAGACAAGAGAACC
>PZPI01000067.1 GCA_003045935.1 Bacteroidota bacterium
GTAGGATCGAAAGGCACCAATAGCAGTTGGTTGTCAAGAAATATGTTGCTTTCTGGAGGTGTTGTTCTTGCCTTTATAGGTCTTCACATGTACGACTTTTGGTTACACGAGATGATCTACAAGTATGTAGAATCTAATCCGATAGATACTACTCGATATTACGGGTTTACCGTTGAACTGTTTGATCTAACAAGAACGGTCATCTATTCAATAGCGTTTGTTTTATTGGGAATGCACCTTTATCACGGTTTTGCTTCTTCAATGCAAACCATTGGTTTTGATAACAAATACGGCAAAGCCATTCAAGCCTTTGCAAAGGCATATGCAGTAGTCATTCCTGCCGGCTTTATCTTCATCGCAGTATATCACTTCTTAAACCCGATACAATAGTATGGCAAAGCTAGAATCAAGAGTTCCTAATGGCCCATTAGCCGAGAAGTGGAGCAAGCATAAAAATGATATTCGCCTGGTAAACCCGGCGAACAAAAGAAATATTGACATCATCGTTATTGGTACCGGTCTTGCAGGAGCTTCGGCTTCAGCGTCATTAGCCGAACTAGGGTATAATGTAAAAACCTTCTGCTACCAAGACTCTCCAAGACGAGCGCACTCGATTGCCGCACAAGGTGGAGTTAACGCTGCCAAAAACTATCAAGGTGATGGTGACTCTGTTTATCGTTTATTCTACGATACCATTAAAGGGGGAGACTATCGTTCCCGAGAGGCTAACGTTCACCGCCTTGCTGAGGTATCCACCAATATTATTGACCAGTGTGTTGCACAAGGGGTTCCATTCGCTCGTGAGTATGGTGGGCTACTTGATAACCGCTCTTTCGGAGGGGTTCAAGTTTCTAGAACCTTCTACGCAAAAGGACAGACTGGGCAGCAACTTTTATTAGGGGCTTATTCAGCAATGAACCGCCAAATACAGCGTGGTAAAATCAAATCTTACACGCGCCATGAAATGTTAGATCTCGTTTTAGTTGACGGAAAAGCTCGTGGAATCATCGCTCGCAACCTCGTTACTGGTGAGTTAGAAAGACATTCTGCTCATGCCGTAGTACTTGCCACTGGTGGATACGGAAATGTTTTCTATCTATCGACCTACTGTATGGGCGCTAATGTGATGGCTGCTTGGAGAGCTCACCGAAGAGGAGCTCACTTTGCTAACCCTTGCTTTACACAAATTCACCCAACTTGTATTCCTGTCTCCGGCGACCACCAATCAAAGCTTACTTTGATGTCAGAGTCCCTAAGAAATGATGGGCGTATTTGGGTTCCTAAAAAATTAGAAGATGCAAAGGCCATTCGAGAAGGCAAGTTAAAGCCAACAGACTTAGCCGAAGAAGATAGAGATTACTACCTAGAGCGCAGATACCCTGCTTTCGGTAACCTTGTTCCACGTGACGTAGCTTCTAGAGCTGCAAAAGAGCGTTGCGATGCTGGGTTCGGAGTGAATAAAACTGGAGAGGCTGTTTACCTTGACTTTGATTCTGCAATCATGCGATATGGCCGTGAAAAAGCCAACACCATGGGTCTAAAAGATGCTGATGACAAAAAGGTAAGGGCTCTGGGCGAGGAAATCGTAGAAGCCAAGTACGGTAACCTTTTCCAGATGTACGAGAAAATTGTAAACGAGAACCCGTATAAGACACCGATGAAGATTTATCCGGCGGTACACTATGCAATGGGCGGGCTTTGGGTAGATTATAACCTAATGACTACTATTCCTGGTTGCTATGCTGCGGGAGAAGCTAACTTTAGTGACCACGGCGCAAACCGCCTCGGGGCATCTGCACTAATGCAGGGGCTGGCAGACGGATATTTCGTTCTTCCTTACACTATCGGCGACTATTTAGCAGAAGACATTCAAACTGGATCAATCTCAACCGACTTACCTGAATTTGAGGCTGCGGAGAAAGAAGTGAAAGAACGTCTCGAGAAGTTAATGTCGGGTTCAGGAAAACACTCTGTTGATTATTACCACAAGAAGCTTGGAAAAATCATGTGGAACAAATGCGGTATGTCTAGAAATGAACAGGGACTGAAAGAAGCCATCAAAGAAATCGCTGACCTTCGCGAAGACTTTTATAAAAACGTGCGAATCCCTGGTGAGTTAAACGCTATGAACTCTGAGCTAGAAAAAGCCCACAGAGTTGCCGATTTCTTGGAGCTAGGCGAGCTTTTCGCGGTGGATGCATTAAATCGAAATGAATCTTGCGGAGGTCACTTCAGAGAAGAATACCAAACCGAAGAAGGAGAAGCGCTAAGAGACGATGAAAATTATCGCTATGTAGCAGCTTGGGAATACACTGGAGTTCCTAGTGGGGCAAAACTTCACAAGGAAGAACTAGTCTACGAAAACATTGAATTGAAAACACGATCTTACAAATAAGGCTATGAAAATTCATCTTAACGTTTGGCGTCAGAAAAACGCACAAACCAACGGAAAGTTCGAAACGTATGACCTTGACAACATCAGCGAGGACATGTCGTTCTTAGAAATGTTAGATGTTCTAAATGAAGGTCTAATTAACGAAGGCAAAGAGCCTGTAGTGTTCGATCACGACTGCCGTGAAGGTATTTGTGGAACTTGCTCAATGGTCATTAATGGCAAACCTCACGGGCCACAAAAGCTAACCACCACCTGCCAGCTTCACATGAGAAGCTTTAAAGACGGTGATCACATTACCATTGAGCCATTTAGAGCTGGGGCTTTCCCTGTAATTAAAGATTTAATGGTAGATCGATCTGCCTTTGATCGCATACAGCAAGCCGGAGGATACATCTCTGTAAATACCTCAGGACGTCCGGTAGATGCCAACGCTATTCCTATTGAAAAAGATAAGGCAGACGCTTCTTTCAACGCAGCAACATGTATCGGATGTGGAGCTTGTGTTGCGGCCTGTAAAAATGCTTCTGCAATGCTTTTCACCTCTGCTAAAGTCTCTCAGTATGCCTTGTTGCCACAAGGACGCGTTGAAGCCACCACTCGTGTTTTAAATATGGTAAAGCAGATGGATCTAGAAGGATTCGGTAACTGTACCAATACTGGTGCTTGTGAAATCGAATGTCCGAAAGGAATCTCTCTTGAGAATATCGCACGCTTGAATCGCGAATATCTCAGTGCAAGTATCAAAGGTTAATCCCTTTAGTATAGATATAAAGAAAGGCCGCTTTTCAGCGGCCTTTTTGTTGGTTATTAAGCCATTTCAAATGACTCCATGAATTTGGTGGTGTAGTTGCCAGCTATATAGTCTGGATGATCCATAAGCTGTCTGTGGAAAGGGATTGTGGTTTTCACTCCCTCAATCACAAACTCGTCTAAAGCTCTTCTCATCTTACTAATCGCCTCTTCTCTAGTTTGAGCGGTAGTGATAAGTTTAGCAATCATTGAGTCGTAGTTCGGCGGAATTACATACCCGCTATAAACATGTGTATCTAAACGAACGCCATGACCTCCAGGCATATGAAGGGTGGTAATCTTTCCTGGAGAAGGTCTAAAGTCGTTATATGGATCTTCAGCGTTGATACGACACTCGATAGAGTGAAGCTTAGGCTCATAATTCTTGCCAGAAATCGCTACTCCAGCAGCCACTAAAATTTGTTCTCTAATCAGATCATGATCAACAACCTCCTCAGTAATTGGGTGTTCTACCTGAATACGGGTATTCATCTCCATGAAATAAAAGTCTCCGTTCTTGTCAACAAGAAATTCTACTGTTCCCGCTCCTTCGTATCCAATATACTCCGCTGCCTTTACCGCCGCCGCTCCCATACGCTTTCTTAGTTTAGCAGTCATAAACGGTGATGGGGTCTCTTCAGTAAGTTTTTGGTGGCGTCTTTGAATAGAACAGTCTCTTTCAGATAAATGACATGCCCGACCATTCTGATCTCCTACCACTTGAATCTCAATATGTCTTGGCTCCTGAATAAGCTTTTCCATGTACATTCCTCCATTTCCAAAAGCCGCAGTTGCCTCTTGCACGGCAGAGTTGAAATGAGTTTCCATTTCTTCTTCAGCCCAAATAGCTCGCATTCCTTTACCTCCACCACCGGCAGTAGCTTTAATCATCACAGGATAACCCATGGCCTTCGCCGTCTTTTTAGCATCGGTTAAATCTTTTAGAAGGCCTTCAGAACCAGGAATGGTAGGTACTCCTGCCTCTCTCATGGTTTGCTTAGCCGTAGCCTTATCTCCCATTCGGTCGATTTGCTCCGCTGAGGCCCCAATAAATTTGATTCCGTGCTCTGTACAAATCTTCGAGAATTTAGCATTCTCAGACAAGAACCCATAGCCAGGGTGAATAGCATCTGCATTGGTAATCTCAGCTGCGGCAATAATGTTAGGTATCTTTAAATAAGATTCTGAGCTTGGGGCTGGGCCAATACAAACTGCCTCATCGGCAAATCGTACATGAAGGCTTTCTTCGTCAGCCTTAGAGTAAACGGCAACTGTTTTAATGCCCATTTCGCGACAGGTTCGGATGATGCGCAGTGCAATCTCTCCGCGATTCGCGATGAGTATTTTTTTAAACATGACGATTTATTTAAGAAGGGTCTACTAAGAAAAGAGGTTGATCAAATTCAACGGGAGAAGCGTCGTCCACTAAAATCTTAACGATTTTACCTGAAACTTCTGACTCGATATCATTAAAGAGTTTCATTGCTTCAATCACACAAAGCACATCTCCTTCACTAATCGTTGAACCTACCTCAACAAAATTTGGCTTGTCTGGAGATGGCTTACGGTATAATGTTCCAATAATCGGAGACTTAACAGTGATGTAATTGCTTAAATCTTCTTCCTCTTTGGAAGAGGCTGCAGGAGCTGGTGCAGCCGGTGCTGCTGGTGTTGCAGCAACCGGAGCCATAGCGGCATGAACTGGTATTTGCTGAACAATTGTAGCCTCTGCATGACCTGTCGACTCTGAAGTCGTCTTAATGGTAATCTTGATGTCTTCGGTCTCGAGTTTCACCTCGCTAGCGCCAGATTTGGCAACGAAGCGAATGAGATTTTGAATTTCTTTAATATCCATTACGTTACTTATTTATTCTTGTTTTGTGTATGCCCATTTTATAAATGCTGCTCCCCAGGTGAAACCTGCGCCAAAAGCAGCAAAAACTAGATTATCTCCCTTTCTCAGTTGCGATTCGTAATCGCACAATAGAAGAGGAATAGTGGCAGCTGTGGTGTTTCCATAGCGACCAATGTTCATCAAGACTTTTTCATCTCCAATGCCCATTCGCTGTGCAGTGGCATCAATAATGCGTTTATTCGCTTGATGAGCGATCAAATATCGGACATCTTGATGACACAGTCCATTTCTGGACATGATTTCTGCAGCCGCATCCGCCATATTGGTGACTGCGAACTTGAAAACAACCCGTCCGTCTTGATAAATATAATGTTTCTTTTCGGCTATCGTTTTTTCGGTCGGGGGATACAATGATCCTCCAGCCTGAATGCCTAAATGGTCTTTGCCAACGCCATCACTTCGAAGATACTCGTCAACAAATCCAAGACCTTCGCTGTTAGGCTCTAAAAGAGCAGCACCAGCACCATCTCCAAACAACACACAGGTGGTTCGATCGGTATAGTCAACAATCGACGACATCATATCTGCTCCCACCAAAACTACCTTCTTATAGCGTCCAGATTCAATATAAGATGAGGCCACCGACAGGCCGTATAAAAACCCTGAACAAGCAGCTTGAAGGTCAAAAGCAAAAGCATTCTTTGCTCCTAAATTCGTAGCAACCTGTGCCGCTGTAGCAACGACAGGCATATCAGGTGTTGCGGTGGCTACAAGTAAAAGATCAATGTCAAGGGGTTCAAGGCCCGATTTCTTCATCAGGTCCTTGACGGCCTCAGTTGCCATAAAAGCAGTTGCCTTACCGGGAATGTCTAAAATACGGCGCTCTTTGATTCCTGTGCGAGTGGTAATCCACTCGTCGTTGGTCTCAACCATTTTTTCTAAAGTAGCGTTGTCTAAGACCTTTTCTGGAAGGTATTTTCCAATTGCTGTAATTGCAGCCGTTGTTTTTGGCATAAAAGGCAACTTTTAGTTGAGCGAAATTACTGTTTTTTTAAGAAGGGTGAGATTTCGGTGTAGTCCATAAAAAAACTCTCGTGTCTCTAATTACACGAGAGTTCTAGATCTTCTTTCGACCGAAATTTACTCTGCCGCTACTTCTTCTGCAGCATCGATAAGCACCTGTCCACGATAGTAAAGTTTACCCTCGTGCCAGTGAGCGCGATGCATTAAGTGCACCTCTCCGGTAGTTGAATCTTTTGCTAGAGTTGGAGCGACCGCTTTGTAATGGGTGCGTCTCTTATCTCTACGCGTTTTCGATATTTTTCTTTTAGGATGTGCCATATCTTCCTTATTTAATAGTCTTTTATTTCAATAAATCTTTTAAAGCGTCCCATCTTGGGTCACTTTCGTTGGTTTCTTCTTTTTCCTCTACTATTTTCGGCTTGAGATCTTCAAGCTTATCAAGTAGTGGTGATTCTAATGATCCGTCTTCAACTCCTGGGTGTATTCTCTTCTGTGGAAGACTAAGCACCGTCATTTCGTACAGATATTGTGCAACATTGAACTGATATTCGCCATGAGGTAAAACGAGAAGCTCATCATCTTCATCATTATACTCTTCCCCGAACTTGATTACTAGGTCGAGCGTAGAATTTAAGTTCATTTCAAACGGTTCGTTGGTAAGGTCGCAATTGACCTCAACGGTTCCGTTTCCTTTAACGGCGAGCTCCATCATTGTGCTACCCTTAGCAAGGGTCGCTTGAATGTTTATCTCTGAGTTGCAAAACTCATTAAAACCAAAATGTTCAAAGAACAAATCATTAAGTTCGTATTCAAACTCATGATTTCCTTGCTTGAGACCTATAAAGGAAATGTCAAAATCCTTTAACTTCATGATTAGATGCTTTATAGAGCCCAAGTTAAGGCCTGCAAATATAGAACTAATTTAGGAATTTCAAAGCGCCTTGTCTAGACGAATTTTTGTCTTCTTTTTTCCTTTCTCTCCTGAACCTTAAGAACATCCGAGCTCATTTCGGCATAATCTTGTCGCGAGTGAAAAACGTCTAAAGCGCAGAATACCGCCTCCTTGAAGGAGCTTTCGTCGGCAACTCCTTTTCCAGCGATCTCATACGCGGTGCCATGATCGGGAGAGGTTCTGACCTTCGAAAGGCCAGCGGTATAGTTTACGCCCTTTCCAAAAGAAAGCGTCTTAAAAGGCACCAGGCCCTGATCGTGATAGGCCGCTAAAACAGCATCAAACTGAGAATAGCTGTTAGACCCGAAGAATCCGTCTGCTGCATAAGGTCCAAAAACGAGATGACCTTCTTCAAACAATTCAGCAACTGCAGGTTTCATGATCTTTTCGTCTTCTTCACCTATGGTTCCATTGTCACCGCTGTGGGGATTGATTCCCAATAATGCGATTTTGGGTCGTATAATCCCGAAATCTTCTCGTAACGACTTCATCATTGTGGCAACTTTCGAGCGGATCAGTTTTGTGGTTATCGCATCGCTCACTTTCGATACTGCAATGTGGTCGGTAAGGAGGCCTACTCGTAAACGGTCTGCAACCATAAACATCAAAGCTTCAGCCCCAAGTTCTTTTGCTAAATAATCGGTATGACCAGGAAAGCTAAACGTCTCTGACTGTATATTGCTCTTGTTGATTGGCGCGGTCACCAGTGCATCTATTTGACCTTCTTTGATTGCTTTAGTTGCCGACTCTAGGGAGGCTACAGCTAATTTTCCCGCCTCAGGAGTGTTTTGTCCAAAGGCCAAATCAAATTCTGT
>PZPI01000068.1 GCA_003045935.1 Bacteroidota bacterium
CCGGCCCAATAACCATTATCATATCCATAGAAAGTGGCTAAAGCTAAAGTATTAGAACCTAAAGTATTAGAAGGAATAGTTAAAGATGTTTGATAAGTTTGCCAAGCGTTACCCACGGACCAGGTAGTTGTTTTCATATAATCTTCACCTGTTTGATTGTCGATAACTTTTAAAGTAATAGAGAAAGTATCTAATAATCCACTAGAACAATCCCCTCCAATTTGATTAGTACAGGTATAAACATCAGCTTCACCATATAGAGTGAATCCTTCATTAATTTCAGATACATCTAAATAATCTGTTAGATTTTCTGTCCAAGTAATAGAGCCTCCTTGATAATCCGTATGGATATGTCCTGATGTGGTTGAATTAGTATAAGAATGATCTAGCACTACGCCAGAAGTTGTTTTAGATGCGCTTGTAATAAGATTATTAGTAGTTTCAGTACTGACTATTTCATAGTTAGTTTGTTGAATATATTCAACTGTTTCTACTTCTTCGATAACTGTTTCTGTATGAGTATAAGTATAAGTAGTTTCTTCAAAGTCACCTACCAACTCAATAGAACTATCTGATAAGACAGATTCAATGGTAACGCTTGTAACAGTACCACCACCGGGGCCAATATCTCCAACATAATATTGTTGCTCGTATGCTTCTACTGTTTCAAAACTAAAAGAGCAAGATACCAGTAGTGATAGCAAGAAGAATGCCACCACCGATCCAATATTTCTTAGCATTGCTAGGCTCCTTATAACCCGGTTGATGTTCTGGATGACTGTCCCATCCTGCTTGTGCAGTTTCTCCTATCGTACCAAAATACGGGCAAGGAGTCCCTGCCATTTCCATAGCATCAAATACTCTTGGATCTTGGCAAAGTACTGATACTGCAGCGACTTTCATACCCATACCATATAAGGCACGAGATAGTTTTAATCTTTCGCAATTCTCATCAGTATTAACAGTCGCTCCAGCGATCCCCAAAATTTGAGTTTGCACCGCAGCTGACGCTCCTGTCGTGCAGACATCTTGGTTGTTGACAACGACTGAAGGAGCAGATGCTGTTGACGGAGATTTGTCAACCGTTGTAGTGCCCGTAACAGTTGACGATACTGTATTCGTTTCAGCATTAGCTTTAGAACATATGAATAATAAGAAAATTATTAAGATTGCTGCAGCGCAACAATAAAGAAACCAATCTTTTTTCATTATTTCTTAAATTTTTTAATTGCAAGATCGGTTACTTTCAATCCAAATGAACTAGCTATTGCAGCCATTAACGCCCATATATACCAATCGGGTAGTTCATCTAACGCCATAAAACCTTCTTTTAATTTAATTATCCATTCAGGTTTATTAGCAAATATAGAAATAAAGACTATTAAAAGAGGGACCGACAGAATGACTGTGAACCATTCATCTCGCCATGAATCTCCCATACTTTTTTGCGCTTGAATAGCATATTCCAATTCACCTTCTGCCATCTTTTTAATATGTGTTTGCTCAGCTTGAGCAAGTAGTTTTTTAGTTTCAGTTTTAGTTTTAATAACATCGACTGCTCCTTTTGCTACGGTTCCTAATAAAGACCAAATCATTATGCTTCCCTCACTATTTCGGCTAGATCATTCGCTCTTTCTGGCGTTTGATTCGCCCAACGACTGTCTAACATTTCTTCTGCAGCTAGTAAATAATCTTTTTCTTCTAATGCTGCCTTAAACTTTTTAAAGCCACACAGGCGAGGATATCCGAGCTGAAAACACATTTCTATAATTACTCCAAATATATCCTCTGGATGTTCATCTGGATCAATAAATTTCTTAGCGTCTGATACTGCTGTTTCAAAATCTTTTTCAAAATAACGCATTACAACGTCATCTGAGTATTCTACGCCTTCTTCTAATTCATCAGATTGAAGTACTAAATGTCCTACACCAAAAGTTTTAAGACCTAATGAATCTTTATATATCTTATTGATTTTACCTTCGTGCTCAATAATACGTTGTTTAATCGCTTCCAAAATAACACTCTCCGTTTTCTTGTACGAAAAGTAATTTTACACTATATTGTTTTTGTTTGCTAGTAGGTTTTCTATATATTTTTTGTCCATTCTTCTTTCTAAATGTCTCACTTTTAATATCTACTCCTATGAGTTTCTCGCCATCAAATATAACAACGTCAATAAAACCAGTAACATGAACGTTTTTAAAAACATGATAACCTTGTTTTAATAACCAAGAAATACCAGCATATTCTGCTGATGTTCCCTTGACCACTTTGCTTAGTTTGGGAGTAGATTTTTTAATAAACTTCCTGCGCTTTCTACTATTTTTTTAAGAACTGTATCGGTAGATTCTTCACCTTTTTTAGAAAAAACTTTCTCACCGAGATCGCTTACTTCTATTGCGGTCTTTCCCTCTTCTTCTCCAATATCTTGAATCGCTGTTAAAGTAGGTGCGACACTAGCACCGATAGTTTTAAATACTCTTTTCTCAAGATCACGCATAGTTTGAGCATTTAATCTTTTAATAAATTCATCAGCATCAAATAGATATTTAGCGGCACCAGCCCTATCGAACTGATCTAGTAATCCTAAGACACCTTTAATTTTTCTTCTTTTAGCATCAAGAGGACCGAAGATAACGTCTTTAATATTATTATAAGTTTCAGTATCAAGTCCTGATTTAGATATATTCTGTAATCTTTTTTCTACTCCTGCCATTGTATCAGCTAAGTCAATCATTTTAAGAACGTTATTTTCACCATAAATACCTGCATAGAATTCTTGATTATCTCTTAAGTTTTTTAATAATACTTTTGAACTAAATATCTCTCCACCTGCTTCACCTCGAATAAAAGAACTATTAAATAACTGTCGTAAACTATAAGCTTTAAAATCAGTTTGACTTTCTTTCGATAATGCCTTTACAGCTTTCATAGTAAATTCAGGTCTTTGTAATAAGTTATTATAGATAGTTCCTAAATCAGTACTTGCGATAAAACCGTTAGTAGATGATTTTAAACTATCTATTTGTTTTAAAGCTTTTTCTTGAGTATCGATAAAACTATTTAAAGCATTTCTAGGATTTTTAAATGCTTGAAGAGCCTCTTCTCCAATTAATTCTTTTAATACTTGCTGTTTACTTTCGTTTCCAAAGTAATTATTCATATTCTTTAAAGTTTGCTTATAATTAAAACCAGGTAAATTTGCAATTTTTCTTAAAGCACTCGGGCCTTCAGATTTCAATAACTGATATGCTTCATAACCAAATACATCTTTAATATAATCTTCCGTTACAAAGGTTTTAACTGCTTGATCTAATTCAGCACCGTTTGTGGCTCCTGATATAGACCTCATTAATTGATTTGCTAAGTCAGCTGAATTTTCTCCACCTTTTAATAATTGTTTTAATAAAGTAGTATCGTTATCTAGGTATATACCTGTATTATCTACTTTTAATATTTCATCTAATAATTCTCTTTCTTTATTCGCTCTAGTAATTCTATATTTAGTTCTATTAGTAAGATATTCTGCAGCTTTTTCTGGTCCGAATTGTTTTTCTAAAGCAATTTTATAATCATTTCTAACATTAGCAGTTAAATTTTTTAAATCTGATTTACTAATTTTAAAGTTCTTAAAGATAGCATCTTCACTTTGCTGTAAAATATCAGATAAATTTTTAATTGTAATTTCCATAGCTTCTAGAGATACAAATTTAGATGCTTTACGACCAGGTTTTCCTGTTTCTTCTGCCATACCTGTTTTTAAAGTATTTAAGATATTGCTTTTAGATTTGCTAAAATCAAATGCTCCTGTAATATCTTTTTTATACTTACCCATAGTATCATATACTTGTTGAAGAGATTTTGAATATTGACCAAAGTTTTTCTTTTGCTCATTTGATAATAAACTTAAAAGACTATTTCTTTCTTTATCTAATGCATCTAAAGCTTGATCTTTTTCCTTAGTTAATACATTTTGAATAGCATCTAAACTAATTCCTGTTTCTCCTTTTCCTAAGTTCTGCCAACCACCGATAGTATCTTCAACTGCAGCTAAAGTAGTAAGGAAATTAGTTTCTCCCATATCAATTAATTTATTTAATGCAGCTTGTTCAGCATCATTTAATTTAACTGCTTCTCCTCTAAAAGCTTCTAATATTTTTAATTGTGAGCCTTGAGGAAGATTATCGACACCTGCTAAATTCATCATCATTTCTTTCATAGCTACGTTAGTTTCAGCTATATTATTAAGAGTCATTATAGTGCCAGTATCTGCAACTTCGCTTTTAGTAAATTTTCCAACTGTTCTTGATAATGTTCCTTCAGGCATTACTCCCATTGCTGATACTTTTAACTGAGGTGCGTTATCACCAAATATATTTAATAAATCTTGATTTAATTGTTTTATTTTTTCAGCATTAAGTTTTCCCTGTTCTACGAAAGGTGAATTATTATTAGCTACATCAACTAATTCTTTAGTTAATTTTTTTCCACCAATATAACTTACAGCATTTCTTCTAAAGAATTTATATATAGCATAGACAGCTTTCTCTGGTATATAAGTTAATGCGCCTTCTATCGCAGGATTTGCTGCTAATGATTTTATTACATCAGTCATGGATAAAGGATCATTTCCTTCTAAATATCCTTGTATTCCTAAGTTAGCTACGCCTAAAAGAAATTCTGCTCCCATAGCAGTTCCAGCACCAGTTGCTCCCATTCCACCAGGGCCTGCAGGTGCAGCAAGCATTGCTGTTACTGCTCCTAGAACACCAGGTCCTAAATCTCTAGTTAATTGTCCTAAATCCCCTTTATCAAATCCTGGTGCGTTAATAACGTTATACTTACCATCACCTACTCGATAGACGATAACGTCAGATAAATCTTCTTTGCTAATTGTATCAAGACCAGTAATATCTTTTATATCCTGTCTTAAATCAGATGAAGTTTCTGGAGTTCCTAAACTAGTTTTATCTGCTGTTGTAACTTCTATTTTTTGATCTGGATATTGATAATTTAATATTCCTTTTACCATACCCATTTGATCTTCTAAATTTCCTGTCATGCCAGGAAGAGAAACAACAAATCTTAATGGAGCAGTAAAAGCTTCTTCATCAGAAATTCCTGACATATAAATAGATTCTTTTAAATCAGGAGTAAATGATCCTTGATCCCTGTATAAGTTTTTAAGATTTTCTTTTTCTTGAAGATAGATCGGAGAATCATATATTTGTTCTCCATACTGCATTACTTGAGGAGCAAACATGGAGTTTACTTTTTTCGTTATTTCATCTTCTACGCCTTGAATTCTATTTTCATATAAGTCAACTCCTTTTTGAATAGTGTCAACGTCAAGTCCAAAAGCTTCTATTCTTTTTAAAGAATCTTCATTAACTTTAGTATCAGTCGTAATAAGACCTTGATCTCTAAGATTATTAAGTATCTCAGCTGTTTGAGTATCAATTTGATCGACCATTAATCTTCCTCTGGTTGACTAAATACTGTGTAATAATAATCATTAGGAGTCATTTCAAATGCATCAAATCCATATTTCTTTTTAAAGTTTTCTAATACACCATCTGGTAATTGACCAGTTTCATCAAGAGTTCTCATCTGTTCAATCGTTACAGTAAGATTATCAAAAGCGTTTTGTAATTCTTCAGCGTTTTTAAACGAATTCCAATACTGTTCTGGAGTAGTTACTTTAGATACTTCTTTTCCTTTAAATACTTCTATTGGATCAATTCCCATTTGATCCGCAACTTTCGTTCCATTTAACGCCATTAATTTTGCCATCGGTGTATAATCTTCTGGAAGTGTATCAGTTCCATAATCTTTTTCTTTTACAAATCCATATGACTTCATCATTTCATCAGTGATTCCACTATTTTTAAATCTTTTACTAACTTCTTTTAACTGTTTATTTCTCGCATAATCCATAAAGTTCATATAGCCTTCGTATTCAGTTCCTGATGATTTTCCTGCTCTATCAACGTATTCTCTTGAATAATCTGAGTATAGTTGAGCGTATTCATTAAACGCTAATAGTTGAGCTGATAGCCCTGCGAATCCAAAAGCATCATTTGGGAATGATGCGATTAAGTTTTCTACGTCTTTATTTGATATCGGATATAGGTCTTTCATTCGAGGAAGTATCGCTTGGAATGTATTCGCCATAATCCTATTAACATTAGCGATATCGTTTGGATTTTTACCAATAGCATCCATCATTTCAAGATATGCACCTTCATCTATACCTCTTACAAAGCTTGCAACAGGAGCAACTAATTTATCGAATTCAGTAACACCACCAGCTGATAGTTCTTTCGCTAGATTAATATTTGACATAATAGCGTTTCTTTCATTTGTTATTCCATTTGCTGTAGCGATTATTTCTTTAAAATTATCTTTATAATATCCTTCAAGTTCATCTCCACCACCACCTTTTGGATCTTTCTTTATAGATGCTGAGAATATAGAACCGAAACTACCATCATCATTTAAATTAGATTCTACGATATAAGTTTGTTTATTTACAAAATCCATGCCAGGAAGTGCAGCTTTGAGTGCAGCGTCTTTCGTTGGATTTGATCCAAACACATAATCTGTTTTCTTATCTTTTAGACCAGTCGTTCCTTTTACTAATTTAGCATCTAGTAATTTAGATTGAATCATTGCGTTAGAAGTATCTTCTAAAGCTTCGAATACTCTTCCAAATGGTGAAGTAAATGAAGATTGACCTGATCGTTTCGCTAAGTTAATAAAGAACTGAGTTTTAGGGTCTTGTAATCCTTCTTCAAATCGTTGACCCATTCTTTCCATACCACCTGGTAATTGAATATCTCTTCCATTAGGAAGCGTTAAAGTTTCAGGTCTTTCTGTTAAAGTTTGATATATAGCTTCAGGTGCTCCTACAATAGTTTCTAGAAATGATTTTTTAGGTTTTATTCCTAAAGCCCCTTGAAGTCTTTCTTTAACTCTATCATCTAAGCCAGATACATATGATATCATCTCTACTATATTATCATTCATACTATTAGTATCTTCTTTTTCAGCTAAAGTATTATTTACTACATTTTCAATTTCAGATTTTAAAGCGTCACCTGTAGTAATGGTATCACCGGTATTTGTAGTAATGGTATCAGCATCACTTACTGTCGATTTAGCAGTCGCACCTTTTAGTAATTCTTCAAATGGAATTTTTTCTACTGGTTGGCTTTTAGCTATATCTACAAGTGTAGTATCTTTAGGCTGTTCTTCTTGAAATACTTGATTTAAAAACTCTGTTTCACTTCCATATTTATTAATAATATTTTCTTTTTGAGAAGCATATTGATCAGGGACTTCTGTTTCAGATAGAAATTTTAAATATTTATAGTCGTTTTGAGGAGAAGTCGTTTCATCAATTTTAAATAAACTTGTGAAACGTTCTGCAATTTTATCTAATGCAGCCATATTAGTTTATCTTCTTAAAGTCTACATCAAGCTTATCGTAATCTACAGCTAAATATCCATCAACTTCAAACGAAACTTCTGGTACTTCTTGCGCTATAACACCTTGATATCTACCAGGGATATCTATATATTTAAATTCATAAATATTAATTCCTGATGGTGATTTACCGACTAACTCAATATCCTCTTTTAATCTTATATCACTAAACATTCCTAGCT
>PZPI01000069.1:0-1259 GCA_003045935.1 Bacteroidota bacterium
AAAGAACCCAAGCAAGTGATCGACTATCTTGGCATGATGGGTGACGCTAGTGACAATATTCCTGGTTTTCCTGGGGTGGGAGATAAAACTGCAAAGAAACTTATTGAACAGTATGGCAGTCTAGAAAATCTACTTAAGAATACCCACGAGTTAAAAGGAAAGCTTAAAGAACGTATTGAAGAGAATGCAGAACTAGGGTTGCTATCGAAAGAGTTAGCGACTATTAAGATTGATTGTGATGTACAATTTGACCCTACAAGTTTTGAACTATCTGAACCAGATATTGAAAAGGTAACCGAACTCTTTGAGGTACTCGAGTTTCGTCGAATGAAAGATCAGTTTGTCAAAACCTTCTCAAAGAGCGGTTCAGATGAAGACAATGCCTCAGCGCCATTTAAAGAAGAAAAAGCTGCTGTTCCAGGTTCGGGTCAATTTTCTCTTTTCGACACCAATCAAGCTTCAGAAGAATCAAAGGCTCCAAATAATGCCTCATTTTATCAATTAATCAATAGCCCAGGAACTTTTAGTCGATTCATGAAGGTTCTAGAAACCAAGGACGAGATCAGCTTGAGCTTTTCTTATGATGATATCGATGCATTCGAACCTCAAATAATAGCGATCGGATTCTCGTGGGAGGCACATAAAGGATACTATCTCGATCTGTCAGAGGAGCGTATTCTGAAACTAGAAAAACTTAAATCAATTTTCGCATCCAACAAAAAATTCATTGGTCAGGAATTAAAAATGGCACTGAAAAGCCTCATTCGCGAAGGGATTGATTTAAATGGGGAGCTATTCGACACCTTACTAGCCCATTACCTGATTAACCCCGACATGAGACATGATCGGAGAATTCTAAGCGAAACGTATTTGGGAAAAAGACTAGAGTTACATCCGAAAGGAAGGTTTAGCGAATGGCCTGAAGAAACTAAAATCAACATCTTATGCGAAGACGCAGATATCGGATTACAATTATACCATCATTTCAAGCTAGAGCTTCAAAAGGATAATTTAAAAGTACTTTTTGAAGAAATCGAAATTCCACTGCTTCGAGTATTAGCGCAAATGGAACTCAACGGAATACGCCTGGATACTCCCTATTTATCTGAACTGAATTCTGAATTTTCAAGTCAAATTGAGAAGCTCGAAAATCAGATCTATGAGCAAGCCGGAGAGACCTTTAATATTGGATCCCCTAAACAACTCGGAATCGTATTATTCGAAAATCTACAACTCTCGAATAAACCTAAAAAAACAAA
>PZPI01000069.1:1269-7526 GCA_003045935.1 Bacteroidota bacterium
CCTAAAAAGACCAAAACCGGACAATACGCTACCGGAGAAGATATACTCACCGAATTGGCAAAAGAGCATCAAATTGCCAAAGATATTTTAGCATATCGAAGCTTAACAAAGCTGAAAAGCACTTATGTCGATGCGCTCCCCCAACAGGTTAATCCGAGCACTCAAAGAGTTCACACAGAGTTCATGCAAACAGTAGCCGCTACAGGTAGGCTAAGTAGTGTAAATCCTAACTTACAAAACATCCCTATACGCACCGCACAAGGGCGAAGAATTAGACAGGCGTTTATCGCTAAAGATGAGAATCATATTTTACTGGCAGCAGATTATTCTCAAATCGAACTTCGAATCATAGCGGCCCTTAGCGAAGAAGACACTATGATGGCTGCATTTGAATCAGATCAGGATATTCATGCTGACACGGCTTCAAGAGTCTTTAACGTTTCAATCGATGCAGTCACCAGAGAACAACGAAGTCAAGCCAAGACTGTCAATTTTGGAATTTTATATGGAGTATCTGCATTCGGATTGAGCAATCAAACTAATCTTTCTAGAAGCGAATCAAAAGAACTCATTGAATTGTACTATAAAACCTATCCAAAACTCACTTCGTTCATCGCCGATCAAGTTGCTCATGCAAGAGAAGAAGGTTATGTAAGCACTGTAATGGGTAGAAAAAGATATTTAGCTGGAATTCAGTCTTCCAACGCTATTGTAAGATCAGCGGCAGAACGAAATGCCATCAATGCGCCTATTCAAGGTTCAGCAGCAGACATCATAAAAAAAGCAATGATTAACATTCATGCCGAACTACAGGAGAAAAAAATGAAGAGCAAAATGTTATTACAAGTGCATGATGAATTGGTATTTGACACCCATAAAAACGAGGTGGAGGCATTGAAAAAACTGATAACAGAGCGAATGGAAAACGCGTTTGAACTGAGTGTCAAATTAAAAATAGATATCGGATGGGGAACCAACTGGTTAGAGGCTCATTAAACGCACTAAAAAATCTTAGTTTCAAGTATTTGGAATTCTATTGAATAATTGTACATTTGCAGCCCGTTATATCTAACGAGCAGATATTAAATAGTTTAAAGTAGTGGATACATTAAGTTACAAGACGATTTCGGCAAACGCGTCGACCGTCAATAAACAATGGGTTTTAGTAGATGCAGAAGGCGAAGTTTTAGGTCGTCTTGCTTCTAAAGTAGCTAAAATCATTCGTGGTAAATACAAAACCGATTTCACCCCTCACGTAGATTGTGGTGACAACGTTGTAATTATCAATGCTGAAAAAGTAATATTGAAAGGTAACAAAGCGACCGACAAAGTATACTTAAGACACACTGGTTACCCAGGAGGTCAGCGTTCGGTAACTACTAAAGAACTATTTGTTAAGCATCCAGAGCGTATCATTGAAAATGCTGTGAAAGGAATGCTTCCAAAGAACAAATTAGGTGCTGAATTATTCAGAAACCTTAGAGTATATGCTGGCAGCGAGCACGGTCAAGAGGCTCAGAAGCCAACACCAATTAATCTTAACGACCTTAAATAGTAGTACATGTCAGTAGTACACAAGATTGGAAGAAGAAAAACCGCTGTTGCTAGAGTTTATCTTAGCGAAGGTTCTGGAAAAGTAACTGTTAACAAGCGTGACCTAGAAAACTATTTTTCAACTGCTCCACTTCAGTACAAAGTGAATCAGCCATTCGAACTTACCGAGACTGTCGGTAAATACGACGTTAAAGTAAATGTCTTCGGAGGTGGAATCACCGGTCAAGCTGAGGCAGTTCGTTTAGCAATCTCTAGAGCGCTATGTGAAATTGATACAGAATTCAGAACCTCTCTTAAACCCGAAGGGCTTCTAACTAGAGACCCAAGAATGGTAGAAAGAAAGAAATTCGGACAAAAGAAAGCGAGAAAGAAATTCCAATTCTCAAAACGTTAATACCAAAAAGGAACAATTGTTCCTTTTTATTTTTTTGTATAACCCTGTTTAGTTTAGCATCTAAATATTTCAGGCGCGAAAATTTTCAACCACTGAATTATTGCTAAATCAGAACGTAAACTAAATGTAATCATGTCAAAAACTGACGTTAAACATCTTTTAGATGCTGGTGTACACTTTGGACACCTAACCCGCAAATGGAATCCAAACATGGCTCCTTACATCTACATGGAGCGCAATGGGATTCACGTAATCAACCTTTACAAAACTGCTGCCAAGCTAGAAGAAGCTAACGAAGCGCTTAAGAAAATTGCTGCTTCAGGCCGTAAAATTCTTTTCGTAGCTACTAAAAAACAAGCCAAAGGCATCGTTGCCGAAAAAGCTGGTGCAGTAGGTATGCCGTATATCACTGAGCGTTGGCCAGGTGGTATGTTAACCAACTTCGTTACTATACGTAAAGCGGTTAAGAAAATGAGTGCTATCGATCGAATGAAAAAAGATGGTACATTCAACACGCTTTCTAAGAAAGAAAAACTTCAAGTAGATCGTTTACGTGCTAAGCTAGAGAAGAACTTAGGTTCTATTGCTGACATGACGCGTCTTCCAGGAGCTCTTTTTGTAGTTGACGTAATGCGTGAGCACATCGCGGTTAAAGAGGCTCTTAAACTGAATATTCCAATCTTCGCGATGGTAGATACCAATTGCGATCCAAGACCTATCGATTTCGTAATCCCTGCGAATGACGATGCTGGAAAATCTATCGAGGTAATTATGGCTTCAACTACTGAGGCTATTGCTGAAGGTTTAAGCGCTCGTAAGGCAGAGAAACAGGACAAAAGCGAAGGGGATCTAGAAGAAGAAATCACCAATGCAGCTGTTCTTGAAGAGGCTGGAAACGATTCAGACGTAACTGAAGAAACAAAATAATTTAAGTACAACATTATCTTAACCTTGGGCCCGGTAAATGTATTGAACTTTACCACCCATCTTTAATAAAATTGAAATGAGCAAAATTTCTGCTGCAGACGTAAATCAACTGCGTAAAACTACCGGAGCTGGAATGATGGACTGTAAAAAAGCCCTAGTTGAAGCTGAAGGTGATTTTGATAAAGCTATTGAGATCCTTCGTAAAAAAGGACAAAAAGTTGCTGCTAACCGTGCTGATCGCGAATCAACTGAAGGTGCTGCTATCGCATTAGTTAACGATGCGAAAAACAAGGCAGTTGCCATTACTCTTAACTGTGAAACAGACTTCGTTGCTAAAAATGACTCTTTCGTAGATTTAGCAAACGAAATCGCAGCAATTGCATTAAACACTAACTCAAAAGAAGAACTTCTTGCTTCTTCTATGGGAGCACTAACCGTTGCCGACAAGCTAATCGAGCAAACTGGGGTAATTGGTGAAAAACTAGAGATCGGAAGCTACGAAACTTTAGAAGCTCCTTTCATCGGTTCTTACATCCACGCTGGTAATAAAATCGCTACCATTGTTAGTCTTTCTGCGAATGTAGAAGGTGCTGAAGAGGCTGCTAAAAACGTAGCAATGCAAGCAGCAGCTATGAATCCTGTAGCTCTTGATGAAGCTGGTGTAGATCAACAAACGATTGATAAAGAAATTGAAATTGCTAAAGATCAACTTCGTCAAGAAGGTAAACCAGAGGAGATGCTAGAGAAAATCGCTAAAGGTAAACTAGGTAGATTCTTTAAGGATAACACCTTAGTAAACCAAGATTTTATCAAGGATAACAAGCAGAGTGTTGCTGCTTATGTAAAATCAGTTGACACTTCATTAACTGTTACTGGTTTCAAAAGAGTAGCATTAGGATAATCCTAATTCACTGATAAAGCAAAAGCCATCCTCAATAAGGATGGCTTTTTTGTTTATTTTTACCGCTAGAATCTTATACTCATGCGCTACCAAAGAATCCTACTAAAATTGAGCGGAGAAGCTCTGATGGGGAACCAGCAATACGGTATTGACCCTTACCGTTTAAAAGAATACGCAGAAGAAATCAAAGCCGTTGTAGACAAGGGAGTTGAGGTTGCCATTGTAATCGGTGGAGGTAATATCTTCAGAGGCCTATCAGGTTCGAGCAAAGGAGTTGACCGTGTACAAGGAGATCACATGGGGATGCTAGCTACAGTGATTAATTCACTCGCTCTGCAGAGTAGTCTAGAGAACGAAGGGATTGAGACACGTGTTCAAACAGCAATCAAAATCGATGAGGTTGCAGAGCCATTCATTCGCAGAAGAGCAATGCGTCACCTTGAAAAAGGAAGAGTAGTGATCTTCGGTGGTGGTACCGGAAACCCCTACTTCACAACCGATTCTGCTGCGGTATTGAGAGCTATCGAGATTAAAGCAGACGTGATTCTGAAAGGAACCCGAGTTGACGGTATTTACAGTGCTGACCCTGAAAAAGATCAGAACGCAACACGATATAACGAAATAACATTTGAGGACGTTTTGAGAAAAGGCTTAAAGGTAATGGATACCACCGCCTTCACACTGAGTCAAGAAAATGAGCTCCCAATCGTTGTTTTTGATATGAATAAAGAAGGAAACCTAATGAAGGTAGTCACCGGTGAAGACGTGGGTACCGTTGTTAATTTATAAGACCATGAACGAAGAGATACAGATGATTTTAGATATGGCAGAAGAACAAATGACTGCCTCTATTACTCACCTTGAAAAAGCATTTATCAAAATTAGAGCTGGCAAAGCCAACCCTGTAATGCTTTCTTCAGTCACTGTCGACTATTATGGAGCTCAAACTCCGCTATCACAGGTAGCGAATGTCAACACCCCCGACGCGAGAACTTTAGTTGTTCAGCCTTGGGAGAAAAACCTACTTGGTGAGATTGAAAAATCGATTATCAATTCGAATTTAGGGTTCAATCCGATGAATAATGGAGACATTATCATCATTAACGTTCCTCCACTAACTGAGGAACGTCGTAGAGACCTCGCTAAACAGGCGAAATCAGAGTCAGAGGATGCAAAAATCGGTATCCGCTCTGCACGTCAGGAAGCCAATAAAGAGTTAAAGAAATTAGAAATCTCTGAAGACCTATTAAAAAACGCCGAGTCAGATGTGCAAGACCTAACCGACAAGTTTATTACAAAGGTCGAAAACGCCCTTAGCGTGAAAGAGGCAGAGATCATGAAGGTATAACCCAGCATGGGGAAACTAGCAACATTTTTTGAAGGCTTCTGGCCTTTTGTGGCGCGAATCATTTTGAGAAATCGCGTTTGGTGGATTGCTGGTTTAGTGCTGCTTACCGCATTTTTTGTTTCTCAATGGAAACATGTCAAATTCTCTAATGAGGAGACTTCGGTACTACCCACCGACCACCCAGAGATCATCAAATACACTCAATTTACCGATGTGTTTGGTGCAGAAGACAATGCCATTTTAATCGCGGTAGAAGGTAGAGATCTCTTTACAGCTAATTCCTTTAACGCTTGGAATAGACTTAGCAAACAACTAGAAGCTGCCCCCGAAATAGTTTCTGTCGTTTCCTTGGAAAATATTGAAGAGATCGTCCGAACGGGGAATCAGCTCGAAGCACAAGCATTTAATCCACGAGAGGCGCTCAGTGACGAAAATGCCAAATCTAAACTCTACCATTTATTCGAACGTCTCCCCTTTTACGAAAACCTTATTTACGATCCGAATAGTAGAGCAATTCGCACCATAGCGTTCATGGACCCCGATGTGGTCAACACCAAAGTTCGAAGTGAATTTATTCTCAATGAGTTCAAAAGTCTCGTAGAGAACTTTGAAAGAGTCTCTGGAGCCGATGCGAAAATTTCTGGGATGCCTTATATCAAAACCAGAAATGCAGAAACTCTAAAAAAGGAAATGATTCTGTTTGTCATCGGAGCATTACTAGTCACCGCTCTCATCTTTTTCTTTTTCTTTAGAAGCTATAGAGCAACCTTCATATCCATGGTGGTTGTGCTAATTGGAGTAAGTTGGTCGTTTGGCATTATCGGTTTATTAGGTTTCGAAATAACGATTTTAACGGCACTTATACCCCCTTTAATTATTGTAATCGGAATCCCCAACTGCATTTTTCTTATTAACAAATATCAGCAGGAGGTAAAAAAGCATGGGAATCAGGCGCGATCACTTATCCGTGTGATATCCAAAGTAGGGAATGCGACCCTAATGACCAATCTAACCACAGCCTCAGGATTTGCCACCTTTATTATATTAAGCAGCAGTCTCCTCCGAGAATTCGGAATTGTAGCCTCTATCAACATTATTGGAATATTCATACTCAGATCGGAAGAGCACAGTCT
>PZPI01000070.1 GCA_003045935.1 Bacteroidota bacterium
CTTGGTATAAGTTCCAGGAATTACGACCTTTCTAGCAGGTACTTCACCCTGATAGAATACTGGTTCATCCCCAGTGACATCAATTATTTTGGTTGATGCGGTAAGTACAACATTGGCACCTAGAACGGCTTCTTTTCCTACTCGAACTCCTTCAACTACAATACATCTAGAGCCAATAAAAGCATTATCCTCGATGATTACAGGGCTCGCTTGAAGCGGCTCCAAAACACCGCCAATCCCAACTCCTCCGCTGAGGTGAACGTTCTTTCCGATTTGTGCACACGAACCTACGGTAGCCCATGTATCAACCATAGTACCGCTATCTACATAAGCTCCAATATTTACATAACTGGGCATTAGGATAGTTCCTGAGGCTACATAAGCCCCGTGACGAACCACCGCATTTGGTACAATTCGAATGCCTTTTTCTTTATATCCTCTCTTGAGAGGCATTTTATCATGATATTCAAAAATGCCAGCCTCTAATACTTCCATTTGCTGAATAGGGAAGTATAAAACCACGGCCTTTTTAACCCATTTATTAATCACCCACTTATCACCTTCTGGTGCTGCACAGCGCAATTCTCCATTGTCAATTGCTGTAATGACATTTCTGATTGCTTCTTGAGTAGCTGCCTCCTTTAGTAATTCTCGATTTTCCCAAGCAGATTCAATGATAGGTCTTAGTCTCTCCATGATTCTCGTAATTTTGTTGCAAAGATAAGATAGCTTCTAAGGATAGGACTTTTCAATTTGACTTATTTTTGTTGCAAATTTCACCATTGGAGCGAATTTTAGGACTTGATATTGGTTCTGTTAGAACCGGAATTGCTACAGCTTATCAGGGGCTGGGTGTTGCCTCTTCGCTTGAAACGATTGAGTCTAAACAGTTGATAGAAAAACTGATTCAGTTAAATAAAGAAGAAAAGGTCTCACTGGTTGTAATTGGAAAGGCTACTCAAATGGACGGGACTGCTTCAGAGTCTATGCTATTTATCGAACAAATGGCAGATAAAATTGAAAAGTCTGGATTCAAAATTACTTGGCAAGATGAACGATTTACATCGAAACTAGCTTCTAAAACCATCGCCCAATCTGGAATGTCAAAAAGGAAAAGACAAGACAAAACACTAATCGATCGTATAAGTGCAACCCTACTTTTACAATCTTACTTAGATAGAACCTTATGATTTATCCTATTGTAGCCTACGGAGATCCTGTATTAAAAAGGAAAGCCAAAGAAATCTCTGCTGATTATGAAGGCTTAGAGACGTTAATTTCTGATATGTGGGAAACCATGTATAATGCCGAAGGTGTAGGGTTAGCAGCACCTCAAATTGGTAAGTCGATTCGTTTATTTGTTATCGATGGATCCCCTTTTGCAACGGATGAGGACGCAACAGATGAAGAGCGTGAAGTATTAAAAACTTTTAAGAAGGTGTTTATCAATGCGACCATTATTGAAGAAACAGGAGAATCTTGGAGTTTTACAGAGGGTTGTTTGAGCATTCCAGATATTCGAGAGGATGTCATTCGAAAAGATGAACTAACCATACGTTATCAAGATGAGTCAATGGATTGGCATACCGAGAGTTATTTCGGTTTACCAGCGCGTATCATCCAGCACGAATACGATCATATCGAAGGTGTCTTATTTACAGATAAGCTGTCTTCACTGAAGAAAAGATTAGTCAAAGGAAAATTAGAAAAGATATCGCGCGGACAAGTCCAGGCCGATTATCGCATGAAGTATTACCAACCTAAAAAGAAATAAGTAACTATGGCACTTGACAAAATTATTGCAATTGGAGGAAAACCCGGTTTATATGAATTAATCGCTCAAACTAAAGGAGGGTTTGTAGGTGAATCATTGGTAGATAAAAAACGTCTTACTGTATCCATTCGAGCGAAGGTAAGTGTGTTGTCGGAGATCGCAATCTATGCGCTCGATAGAGAGGTTCCATTATTAGAGGTTTTTGAAGCAATTCACAAAAAGGAGGATGGTAAAGAAACTTCAGTTAGTCCTAAAGCAGATAATCTTGCACTTGAAGAATACTTCTTTGCTATACTACCGAATTACGATGAAGATCGAGTTTATGCCGGCGATATGAAGAAAATACTTTCTTGGTATAATCTTTTACTGAACTCGGGAACCTTAAAAGAAGCACTCGAAGCCAAAACGATCGAAGAGTAAGCTTACAAATAAGATAGAAAAAGGGGCTGCAACCCCTTTTTTTGTAAATAAAATAAGAAATAGAGTAGGATTAAAAATCAAAGAAGATGGCGTTTGCTACGAATCTTTTTGCCCCGTACCAAAACCCTCTAAAGACAGGGTTATCGGTAAAGTATACCACCCTACCTCTCCCGTGATTTTCAGCACCAATAAACAAGCTATTTGAAAGAGGCTCTAGGGTATTAGATCCTGCAAATCCTGCAATAGGTGTGGTGTCTGCTTCAAAGCTAGCGAGATTCCCATTGGGTAATAGTTCATAGGCTCCTCTATTTAATTTTAAACCATAGTAGTTGGAATCATATCCATAGGCCACTGGGTGAGTCGTATCCACCTTTGTTTTAAAAATTGCCCCTGTAATGTAATTCTTAATCCCCTCTCTTTCTTTTAGTTCATAAGGCAGTAATGGGTCGGTGCTAGGTCTGTCTATCTCTTTTAACTTGATATTGAAGCTGCCCTGACGGCTTAAGGCACCCAATGCTCCTGATTGAGCAATAAGTTTTCCTCCATTATTAATCCATTTTTCTATGGTGTTTAAAGTATTCTCATCAAAGTTGCGATAATTGCCATCTGGCATAATCAATACGTCATAATTGTCTAGATCATAGTACCCTAGGTATTCTGAATTTAAAACAGTAACTGGGTAGTTCAGATCGTTCTCTAAGAAGTACCACCATTCTCCAAAGTTGTATGAAGAAATGCCTTCGCCTTTGAATAGGGCTACTTTAACTGCCTTTGTTTTTGTGACTGAAGGTGAACCAAAGTCTTTGCCACTATCTACAAATCCGGTAGAAACCCCATTGAAGTCTACTTCGAATTCTTCACTGATTTGCGCTAGTGTATTTTCTAGATTCGTATTCTCTGCAGCTAATAAAATACTAGCTCCGGCATGAAAAGAAGCTTCATTAATCTTAAAGTCGCTATAGCTTGTTCTAACAGTCATTCCTCGATCTAAAAGGGCAGCAAGTGCTTTTTGACTTGCAAATCCTTGATAATCCAATACATATGCATAAGCGTCTTTTGAGATTGCATCTAGTGTATTTACAGATTCTGTCGTACTAAAGGGTACTTTCTTTGTGGAGAGAAGTGCATTCACATCGTAAGCGAATGGAAGAGACCATGCGGTAATATCGTAGGTAATACTGTCATTTAGCTTAGTGTTAGGTTCGAATAAAACATGAATCAATTTGTTTTTTACTTGACCAGATGGGATGATTAAACTGTTTTCGTCTGCTTTTATTCGTTTTTGGGTTTGTGTACGGTAATCATATCCACTGACAAGGCTTCCTTTTCCTCGGCCATAGGTGATTTGATGTTTTTCTAGCAATTGAGTTAATGCTTTAAGGTTGTCAGCATTCCCACTAAGCACATAGGTTTTTGGGTCGTCAAGCCCTTCTTGCACGAAATAGGCCATTTCTTTTTGAAGACGTTCTCCGTTTTTAGAAGCCATTTCTACGGTAGAAATCCCAGTTGTAAAGTGGTGAGCGATACGATCTTTCAGGGTAAGTAGATTTCCCTCGCGGTTTCGAATGGCTAGACCAGCTCTACCGCTTCCGCCTTGTTCGTAAGTCATCCCGATCGCCCCGTGGTAGGTGGGGTAAGTATCTCCATAACTCGGATACAATAAATCAAATCGTTCTTTGGTAAAGTATAACCATCCATTCGCATCGAAATATTTGGCATGATTGCGGCCGATTTCATCCTGAAATTGTTTCTGAAAATCCGTAATTACCTCATGTAGTGGTTCTGCTGCTGGTGCAAAGTAATACGGTTGGTCAACACCCTGCTCATGAAAATCGATATGAATTTGCGGTTGCCACTTCTGGTATTGGGGTAATCTTGCCTGACTTTCTACCTGAGTCATCCAAACCCAGTCGCGATTTAAATCAAACACATAATGGTTGGTTCTTCCAGAGTGCCAAGGTTCGAAGTGTTCTGCACTGTTCGGATCAGGTTGAATTCTATTATTCTTGGTTTGATTATACCAATTCACATAACGATCTCTTCCGTCAGGGTTGATACAAGGATCGATAATCACCAAAGTATTTTCAAGGTAATCGCGTTTTGCGGTGAGTAATTCAAAAGCGGTTTTCATTGAGGCCTCGGTACTCACACTTTCATTACCGTGAACATTGTAGCTAAGCCAAACAATAGAATGGTCGTTAGTTGATTCTCCAACTAAACTTTTTAGATGATTTATTCTAATCGCCTCACGATTTGAGATAATGTCCTTACTTCCTAAAAAAACAAGGTAGAGTGGTCTTCCTTCGTTGGTTTCACCATATTTTTCAAGTACGACTCGATCGGGGTCGGCTGCTGCGAGTTGCTGATAGTATTCTACTACTTTGTGATGTCTAGTGAACGAATCACCCAGTTCATATCCTAAGAATTCTGAAGGCGACTGAATCTGTCCGAAGGAGAAAGAGATGACTCCCAAAATAACGAAGAGGTTTTTGAACATTTTTAAAACTATTTTGAGACCGAAAGCTACAAAAATTAGTCCGTATCTTTACCCGTAACTGTTGTGATCTTTATGGCTAACACCACATTTGATTTTACCGATATTCCTTTTTTCAACTCCTTAGTCAAGGACTATTTGTCTGGTGAACTTTCATTAGATTTTTACGGAGAACAGGCAGATCTCGAAGGGTTTAAAAATCAAATCGAGAAGGTTCAATTTTCAAAGTCAAAGCGTGAAGTCTTGGTAGCAAGCCTGAAGCAACAGTACAAAGGCTTTTCTTCTGAGAAAACAATCAATCAGATTACGTCTTTATCTCGAGAAAATACCTACACAATTACTACGGGTCATCAATTAAATCTTGCGACTGGTCCACTGTATTTTCTTTATAAAATCGCACATGTTATTTCATTAAGTGAATACCTGAATACCCAGTTCACGAACTGCCACTTTGTTCCTGTTTATTGGATGGCTACCGAGGATCACGATTTTGCAGAAATCAATCACTTTTTTAACGAGGGCAAAAAGTTTGTTTGGGAAAGTGAGCAAGAGGGTGCGGTCGGACGATTCTCTACAAAGGGTATAGAGTCGATAATTAATGCTTTAATTGGACAGTATACTTCAGCTCCCTTTAATGATGAATTAAATACGTTGTTAGTGGATGCTTACAAGGAAAGATCTCTTTCAGAGGCTACTAGAAAACTAGTTCATCAACTTTTTGGGGATAAAGGTTTAGTGGTCATTGATGCAGATTGTAAAGATCTTAAGGGATTGGCGACAGATTTGTGGTTAAAAGAGTTAAAGACTAGTTTTTCAGCGATACGGGTGGCAGAACAAAACACTAGGCTAGAGGCAAAGGGCTATCCTATACAGGTGAACCCCAGAGAAATCAACTTATTTTACTTAGAAGAAAATAAGCGAACCCGAATAACTAAAGAGGGTGTTGGTGCTTATTCCTTAGCCGATCAAAGCATGCGATGGACTGAAAGAGAGCTTCTTGATGAGGTTCAGACGCATCCTGAAAGGATATCTCCCAATGTACTTTTACGTCCGCTCTATCAAGAAACGATACTTCCCAATTTAGCATATATTGGTGGGGGTGGTGAACTTTCATATTGGCTTCAACTAAAGACTACATTTGAGTCGGCTAACCTCCGATTTCCTATACTTTTAGCGAGAAATTCATTTTTATTAGTTGATCAAAAAACGGTAAAGAAGTGTAAGGTATTAGATTTGGATTGGATTCATTTTTTCAAATCGAAAGACGCCCTAATTAATTTTGAGATTCGTAGAGTATCCAATATTGATTTAGATTTTACCCAAGCACATAAATTACTCGAAGATCAGTTCATTCGACTTCGTCAAATTGCGAGTGAAACAGATAAGAGCTTTGAGGGAGCGGTTAATGCTCAAGAGAAAAAGCAGAAAAAGGGTTTGCAACAACTTGAAAAACGATTGCTCAAAGCTCAGAAACGAGTTTTGTCAGATCATGTTTCAAGAATAGTAGAGCTATACGATGTTATTAAGCCTTTAGGGGGGTATCAAGAGCGCATTGAAAATTTTTCATATTTCTATAATCAGCTGGGCAAAACGCTCATCGAAAAGCTAGTTCGGGAATCAGTTTCGATTCAAGGGAAGTTTATCGTTATGGAATGGGATACTTAAGGAGTTACCCAGCAGAGACTACTAATAGCACCCTTGATGTCTAAATAGCCTTTTACTCTACGATGCCCTTCTGAATGCAATTGAACAAGGTCGAATCGTTGCGCATGAAATCTTAGAATTTGAAAATATCCGCCTTCACTTTCATGAATCGTTTTGAATGAATCTGTCTGGCTTCCTGGTGCCATTTTGGTTCGATAGTCTCTTTTTTGCTGGTCGTTAAGGCTTTCAAAATAATTCTGAGAATCTTCGACCTTTTCTAGTACACCCTCGAGACGAATTTGGATCATTTTCTTAGGGTCATAAAAAAGTGCAGAGGCCTCTTTATGGGATTCTAAAGAAACTACTTTTTCGGTTCGTGAGTCAGTGTAGATATTAAAGTCAAAGTTTTCGAATACTTCACGTAAAACGACCATTCTGCTTTGCGGATAAAGGACATCATTTACTGATGATAAGGTGTTAAGACTAAAATATTTAAAAGCAGACCTACGACGTTTAGGAGCTTCTTTCAGTGATTTAGCACAGTAAATTGCAAATTCCTCAGCAGAGGTAAAAGGTGTTAATTTCATTAGTTAAAAATACTTCAAATCGCCTTGCGGCCGTTTTTCATTTGACTATTTTTGTCCATGCATCAAAAAGTACTTATCCTCGATTTCGGTTCGCAATACACACAGCTCATAGCAAGACGAGTTCGCGAACTCAACATTTTCTCTGAAATTATACCATTTAATAAGGCGCCTGAAGACCTAAGTTCATACAAAGCGGTGATTCTCTCGGGATCTCCACATTCAGTTCGTTCTGATGATGCTCCTAGGCCAGATCTTTCAAAAATTAAGGGTAAAATACCCCTTTTGGGAGTTTGTTTTGGCGCTCAATTTATGGCGGCACATTATGGAGGTAAAGTTGAGGCATCGAGTATTAGAGAATATGGTAGAGCAAATCTTAAAACAATTCATACCGATGATGCTTTTTTAAAAGGTATTGAGATGAATTCTCAGGTTTGGATGTCCCA
>PZPI01000071.1 GCA_003045935.1 Bacteroidota bacterium
CAGATAACGAAGAGGTAATGATTAGCACCTATAGTTCTAACAATGAAGGAGGACTAGATCCTTCAAGTCTCTTTAGTTTTTACAAGGATGGGTATCGAATCGAGTTAAAGGAGGTAACTTCAGAAAATCAAGCCTTCATACAATTGTTTCCCATTGATAGTTCATCTGAGATTTCTGAAATTATTGCTCAAGTAGACTTAAATACCGACCAGTTAATTAGCCTATCGCAGATCGGTCTTAACGAAACACAAACGATACTAGTTGTAGAATTTTACGAAGAACTAACGACGAAAATGCCCTCAAAAACTAGTTTTGACAGAGCTTATTACGAAGGATTAGGCTTCTACTTCATCGAAGATTAAACCCCAGCATGCGAATACTCGATAGTTATTTACTTAAGCGCTTTGCTTCTACCTTCTTTAGTGCCTTCGCTATCGTTCTTTTCATTTTTATTTTTCAAGCAATTTGGTTATTCATCGATGAATTGGCAGGTAAAGATTTAGACATCACCATCATCGGTAAATTTCTAATCTATTACCTCCCTACCATCGTAGACGATGTGATGCCCCTTGCTGTGTTACTAACCTCAATACTAACCTATGGTTCTTTAGCCGAATATTATGAATTCGCCGCTATAAAAGCATCCGGGATATCGCTTTTCAGAGCTATGCGAAGTACTTTAATTTTTTCGATTGTACTGGCAATTGCAACCTTCTTTGTAGCAAATAATATCATCCCTGCCTCAGAGCAGAAAATATTCAATTTAAGGAGAAATATTGCTCAAGTAAAACCATCTGCAGCTATTGCAGAGGGTATCTTCACTGATATTGAGAATACAGATATGACCATAAAGGTTGGTCAAAAGTATGGTGATAATGATCGTTTATTAAAAGATGTGTTGATTCATCAAAAATCTGAAAATCAACAAAATACAGTAGTAATAAGCGCTACCTCAGGAGAATTTATCAGCAATGAGAATTCTAATCTGTTAGAACTCGTACTGTACGACGGATATTATTACGAGGAAATTTTACCCTCCAAAGCAAAGGACCGAGAGAATCATCCCTTTGCGAGAGCTAATTTTGACACCTATATCAAGTACATTGATTTATCTAGTCTTAATGAGGTTGATTTAGATAAAGAGTCATCTATAACAACGGACAAGATGAAGCCTATGAGTCAGTTGTTGAGCGATATAGATTCATTACGTATCAATAACAATGAACAAATTGAAGCATTTACCGAAAATACGCTTACCCGAATTGGGGCTTTAGATGTAGGAGCTAATGAGTTTCTTAGATCAACAGCCGAAAAAAGTAAAGCTCTAGAACTACGTGCTAAAGAAGGGCCTAAACCCACTGATCCTGATAGTATTTTTTTCGCTAAGCTTAGCACGCCGAAGGATAGCATTTTAAGACTTATTCCTTCTTGGCAACGTTCACAAGCTTTAAAGTCTGCTAGAAATAATTTAGCCGGTCTAAAAATCACCGTGGCTCAGAAAGGATCTGAGATGGGTAAACGTTTTGAATTTTACAATAGACACATCATACAGCTACATAAAAAGTTCGCTTTAGCCCTTTCTTGTATTCTACTGTTTTTTATCGGAGCTCCTATGGGTGCAATTATCAGAAAAGGAGGTTTAGGACTTCCAATGGTGACTGCTATCATTTTCTTTTTAAGCTATCATTTCTTGGGTGTTTTTGCAGAAAACTATGCAAAAAGAGGAAATATACATCCTATTATCGGCGCATGGTTTTCTACCTTTGTCATGTTACCTATTGCTTTTTATTTAAGTCGATTAGCCTTATTAGATCGAGGACTTATAGCCATCAACTTAAATATTTTTAAATCAATTACTCGCCTTATTAAGGGCTTTAATAAATAATTGCTAAGCTTTATTATGCATCAAGAGTTAGATTCTATTGAGAGTGCCATCGAAGCCGTTAAAAACGGAGAAATCATCATTGTTGTAGATGATGAAAATCGCGAGAACGAAGGCGATTTCTTAATGGCTGCTGAGAAGGTTACTCCAGAGCATATCAACTTTATGGCAAAGTACGGGCGTGGATTAATCTGTGCTCCTCTTACAGAAAAACGTTGTACTGAACTAGGTCTTTCTCGAATGGTGAATGACAACACAGACCCCTTGAAAACGGCTTTTACCATATCTGTCGACCTTAGAGGAAATGGAGTAACAACAGGTATTTCTGCAGAAGATAGAGCAAAAACTATACTCGCATTAACCGAGCAGGAAACTAAACCGCACGACCTAACGCGCCCTGGACATATTTTTCCTTTAATTGCTAAGGAGGGTGGTGTACTAAGACGCACCGGTCATACAGAGGCTGCCGTAGACTTTGCTAAACTGGCAGGTCTAAAAGAGGCAGGTGTGATTGTCGAAATCATGAATGAAGATGGAACCATGGCTCGTTTCAATAATTTATTAGCTGTTCGTTCTCGATTTAATTTAAAAATGGTGAGTATTGAGGCTCTAGTCGCCTATCGTATGCAAAATGATCGTCTCATCGAAAAAGAATTTTCAGAAACCATTGAAACTCGCTTTGGTGCGTTTCAACTAAACGCTTATCGTCAAACTACCAATGATCAAATTCATCTGGCATTTACAAAGGGGAAATGGCAAAAGGGTGAGACTGTAACAGTTAGAATTCAACCCCAACGTTTAACCGATGGTTTAGTGGAGTTTCTCACTGCTTCAAAAGATAATGGGCTAGAAAATGTTTTTAGTGCAGTAAAAAAGGAGGATAAAGCTGCCATTATCTTCATCAACCATAGATTAAGTAATAGTGGGTTGTTGAGCCGTTTTAGATCATTATCTAATGCCAAAGAAAACAGCGAATCTGGAATAAAAATGGATGAAAAAGATTTTGGGATAGGAGCTCAAATCTTAAACGACTTAAATCTGACTGCCATTCGTTTAATGACCAATTCAGACCTTCAAAATAGAGTGGGATTAGCAGGTTACGGAATTGAAATCGATGGAGTGATCCGGTATTAAAAAAACCAGAGTTTAATCGCCATTATAATTACCATAACTATCATTCCGGCTTTTACAAGCCCCTCTCCTTTTTTGACCGAGAGACGAGCCGAGATCCAACCTCCGACCATATTACCAAAGGCAAGTAGAAGACCTATTTTCCAATCAATCAAGTCATTTACTAAAAAGACGACGATGGCTGCAACCGTATAAATGCCAGCGACTAGTACTTTCGTAGCGTTCGTTCTGATCAAATCCATTTTGTTAAAATAGTTCAACCAAATCATCATGATTAGTCCCATACCGGCATTAATAAACCCGCCATAAATCCCAAACACAAAGAAAGCTGCGATTGATATCCATAAGCGCTTTCCGCTCAGTTGTTCGGCAATATCGGTAACATCCATTTTTGGTTTAAATATCATCAGTAAAACGATGATGATCATAATAACCGCAAGTACCCTGTTAAACATTCCTTTTTCAAAATCTACTGCAATCATGGCTCCTATAACCGAGCCAATGGTTGCAGATAAACCTAGATAAATACTAAAAGGAAAGGTGTTGATTTTTTTACTCTTATAACCCGCACTGGCTGAAAAGGCGGAAATCGCTATTCCTAAGCGGTTAGTTCCATTGGCAACCGTCGGATCTAACCCAATTAAAATCATAGCTGGAAGCGTTAATATCGAAGCTCCTCCCGCAATTGTATTAATGAATCCTGCTATAAAACCAATGACTACCATTAATATCCAAATGAGCTGCTCTTCCATGGCGGCAAAGATACCGCTATACTCGATATTTTAACAAACCTAATTCATCCCATGAATATTTAATTTCTATATTGAAACGAAAATTAATCTGAAACAGAAATGAGACTAGTTTATGCCTTTTTAGGCTTATTGTCATTAGCCAGCTGTGGCTCTAAAACTGAAAATAAAATGGATAGTACGGAAAGTGGTGTAGGCGGTCTTGCCCTATACACTGTGCGCGACGAGATGAGCAAGGACCCTAAAGGCACCCTAAAAGCAGTTGCTGATGCAGGGTATCAATATATTGAAGCCGCAGGATACGATAATGGCACCTATTACGGGATGCCTCCTACAGAATTCAAAAATTATTTAAGCGAAATAGGCTTAGAACCTAAAAGCTCACACCAAGGATCAATCAGTTACGAGAATGCAGATCAACAGATTGCAGACGCCATTGAGGCAGGCTTCGAATACCTCGTTGTTCCTGTGCCACCGATGGGAATGTTTACTTATGATTTCGAGACTCATGCCATGGGAATGAATGGAAACACTGAGACGCTTATTAAATTTTTATCGGTTGTAGGAGAAAAAGCTAGCCATGCTGGCATCCAATTACTTTATCACAATCACGACTTTGAATTTAAAGCAGATCCGGATGGAGTTACTATGGTTGATCGTATTTTATCCGAGACTAATCCTGAACACGTAAACTTTCAAATCGATTTATTTTGGGCAACGGTTGCAGGGGTTGACCCTATTGAGTATTTCGGAAAATACCCTGGACGATTCAAAGCTTTTCACGTAAAAGATAGAGACGCAGATGGAAATATGGCAGTTGTTGGAAAAGGAGAGATTGATTTTAAAGCGATCTTTAAACATGCAGACCATGCAGGTATGAAATACTACCTAGCAGAACAAGATAACACGGGAAATCAAGCTCCTTTAGATGCAATTGTTGACTCTCAAAAAGGGCTACAAGCTATAATCAACTAAACAAAGTTGTGAGTCATTATTTAAGGCTAGGAATGAAAATTCTTAGCCTTTTTTATTTGATCTTGTAGGAGAGTGTAAATAAGGTATTTAGGTCAAATGACCTGAGATCGGTATTGGGTAGATTATCAAATCGTGTTGCGATATCTAATCCTACAGACATTCTATCTGATACAGGCACCTTAGAATTTAGGTTTGCTAATACCCTAAAGTCCCTCATTGACTGAAGGCTTGGTTGATAATAGAGTACTAGTGCACTCTTCAGTTGCCTATCTGCAAGCTGCAGTGATCCCATTACATTTCCACGAAAAATAGTTGTCGAAGGGTCGATCGTGAATTCCTCTCGCTCATAAAAAATACCAACGGATAAAAAATCTCTGGTATCCTTGGCATCTAAAGTAGCATTAACTCCGATCAGATACCTTGCCTGCAGATCTAAAACATTATTCGACTGAAACTGAAAATAGGTGTTCAACGTAGTTCTTTTCGAGATCGTCTTGTTGTATCTCAAATGACCGTAGGTTGACGAACGAATTGATGTCCCTTCTGAGCTTACAGTGTTGAATCCTCCTATAAACCAAATTGCAGAAGAATCCCCTAAACTATGGCCTGCTACGATATCTGTTGCTCCTACAAATAAGCTCTGGTTGCCTTCAAAGTAATTCAAACTAAGTTTCGATTCTAGATACCAAATACTATCGAGTTTATGCGCAAACGCTGATGTATCAAGTATGTTTTGTGCGAATCCCCACGATATACTTAACAAAAATAAAAGGGTAAATAATTTTTTCATCTGAAAGTTTAATGCTGCAAAAATAAAAAGGGGTGGTTTAAAACCACCCCTTTTTTGATTTTCTAATAAAAGAAAGACTACAATTGTTTTTTAGCAAGGTAAAAGTCAATCTTCTCGCAACTAGTATCAGCAATTCTAGCGTCCATTTCTTCTAGGTTATTCGGCGGAGGAACAATTACCTTGTCTCCTGGCTCCCCATCTCGAACCTGTGTTCGGATGGGTCTCAATGAAAAAGCCCAACACTGCGTGTTGGGCTTTACTCTGGCGGAGAGAGAGGGATTCGAACCCCCGGAGGTGTGACCCTCAACGGTTTTCAAGACCGCCGCATTCGACCACTCTGCCATCTCTCCTAATGGGTGGCAAATATAATGTGATTTTCTTTTAAAAGAAAAGGCCACGAAAAAAATTCGCAGCCTTTTTATTAATTTTTCAAATCGGTGAATTACTTCACTTCTTCGAAATCAACATCTTCTACCGAATCAGTATTTGAATCTCCCGAAGAAGCATTAGGATTAGAGTCTGGTCCTGCTTGAGCTCCACCAGATTCTGCCTGTGCCTTATACATTTCTTCAGAAGCATTTTTCCATGCCTCATTGATCTTATCTAGAGCAGGTTTTATTGCTTCTAACTCCTTAGTTTCAAATGCTTTCTTCAGTTCATCTAAAGCATCTTGAATTGGCTTCTTCTTATCCTCAGATAATTTTTCTCCAAATTCAGATAATTGTTTCTCAGTCTGAAAGATCATTTGATCTGCCTCATTCAAAGTTTCAGCTGACTCTTTTACCTTCTTATCCGCCTCTGCATTTGCTTCAGCTTCCGCTTTCATTCGGTCAATTTCTTCTTGTGTTAATCCAGAAGAGGCTTCGATACGAATGTCCTGAGACTTACCTGTTGCCTTATCCGTAGCTGATACTTTGATAATACCATTGGCATCAATATCAAAAGTCACTTCAATTTGAGGCGTACCGCGAGGTGCAGGTGGAATACCATCTAAATGGAAACGTCCGATAGTTTTATTATCTGCCGCCATTGGGCGCTCTCCTTGAATCACATGAATCTCTACAGATGGTTGGTTATCTGCCGCCGTAGAAAACACTTGTGATTTTTTGGTTGGAATCGTAGTGTTTGATTCTATTAACCGAGTAGCAACACCTCCCATAGTTTCAATACCTAACGAAAGTGGTGTCACATCTAACAGAAGTACATCTTTAACATCTCCTGTTAAAACACCTCCTTGAATCGCAGCACCAACAGCTACTACTTCGTCTGGGTTTACCCCTTTAGATGGAGCCTTTCCAAAGAATTTTTCAACAGCTTCTTGAACTGCAGGGATACGTGTTGATCCTCCAACTAGGATAATTTCATCAATATCACTCTTCGATAAACCAGCAGATTTAAGCGCTGATTCACAAGGCTTAATGGTACGAGCTACTAGGTCAGCAATCAACTGCTCGAACTTGGAGCGACTAAGTGAACGCACTAAGTGTTTTGGACCTGAAGCAGTAGCTGTCACGTAAGGCAGGTTAATCTCTGTAGAGGCTGAAGATGAAAGTTCAATTTTCGCTTTCTCAGCAGCTTCTCTTAAACGCTGAAGAGCCATGGCATCTTTACGAAGATCAATACCTTCCTCAGCTTCAAACTCAGCAGCTAGCCAGTCAATAATAGTTTGATCGACGTCATCCCCTCCTAGGTGAGTATCACCATCTGTTGCAAGAACTTCGAATACTCCATCCCCTAACTCAAGAATAGAAACATCGTGCGTTCCACCCCCAAAGTCAAATACAACGATTTTTTGATCACTGTCTTTTTTA
>PZPI01000072.1 GCA_003045935.1 Bacteroidota bacterium
TGCAAAGGCTAATACTCTATTCTTAAAGTGACGTCCTGCAAAAAGAGCTGTTGCCGTCACCGCTGTGAAATTAGGTAAGTGAGGTATGAGTCGGCTGAGTATTGCGATAATCACAAAGGCGATCAATACTTTTTCTCTAGATGAAAGGGTTTGTGGTCGGTTCATGCTGCGAAGATCGCACAACTTTAATTAAAAACAAAAGCCCTGAAAGTCAGACTTTCAGGGCTTGAGCTAATCTCAAAATGAATTAGTCTAACAGATCAAATCGATCCAAATTCATCACTTTATTCCAAGCAGCTACAAAGTCATGTACAAACTGTTCTTTGTAATCTGCCCCAGCATAAACCTCAGCGAGCGCACGCAGTTGTGAGTTCGATCCGAAGATTAGGTCAACACTAGTAGCGGTATACTTTTGAGAACCGGTAGAACGGTCGGTACCGATGTAAGTTCCGCCTTCACCTTTTTCCCATTTAGTGCTCATATCTAATAAATTGACAAAGAAATCGTTCGATAGCACACCTACATTACTTGTAAATACACCGTTTGAAGAAGAACCGTGATTGGCACCAAGTACGCGTAAACCTCCGACTAAAACAGTCATCTCTGGCGCACTTAAAGTCAATAATTGCGCTTTATCTACAAGTAATTCTTCTAACGGACGGTCTACTTTTCCTTGTACAAAGTTTCTAAATCCATCAGCTTTAGGCTCTAGAACCGCAAACGAATCGACATCAGTCATTTCAGCAGTAGCATCGGTGCGTCCCGGTGTAAACGGAACTTCAACTTTAACGCCAGCATCTGCTGCAGCCTTTTCCACTGCTGCGCTACCACCGAGAATAATAAGATCTGCTAGAGAAACTTTTTTATCTCCTTTCGCGTCGAAATCTGCTTTTACTTTCTCTAGTGAAGAAATTACCTTAGATAAACGCTCTGGCTCATTGGCCTCCCAGAACTTCTGTGGAGATAAAGCAATACGAGCTCCATTTGCTCCACCTCTAAGATCTGAACCTCTGAAAGTAGAGGCAGATGACCATGCAGTGAAAACTAGATCACTAGTAGATAATCCTGAACCTAAAATAGCTGCCTTTAATTCAGTTGCATCTGAGGCTTCGATCTGCTTGTAATCAGCTACAGGAACAGGGTCTTGCCAGATTAAAGTTTCCGCCGGAACTTCAGGCCCCACGTAATTAGTTTTAGGCCCCATATCACGATGCGTTAACTTATACCACGCTCTTGCAAATGCATCTGCAAACTCATCTGGATTCTCGTAGAATCTTCTAGAGATCTTATTGTAAGCAGGATCTTCTCTTAATGCAATGTCAGATGTTGCCATCATTGGAGCGTGACGCTTGTTTGGGTTGTGCGCATCAGGAACCGCATCAGCAGCCTTACCGTTCTTCGGCTTCCACTGATAAGCACCAGCAGGGCTCTTCGTTAGTTCCCACTCATAACCAAATAAAGTTTCAAAATAGCTATTATCCCACTGAATTGGAGTAGGTGTCCAAGCACCTTCAAGACCAGATGTTATGGTGTATTCACCGTTACCGGTTCCGAAGCTATTGGCCCATCCGAACCCTTGTTGTTCCACTGGAGCCCCTTCAGGCTCAGGACCAACATGCGCTGTATCACCAGCACCGTGCGTCTTACCAAAAGTATGTCCTCCTGCAACAAGTGCTACCGTCTCTTCATCATTCATAGCCATTCGAGCAAATGTTTCGCGAATGTCACGTGCTGAAGCAAGAGGATCTGGTTTACCATTAGGGCCTTCTGGGTTAACATAGATAAGACCCATCTGAACCGCTGCTAGTGGATTGTCTAGTTGACGATCACCAGTGTAACGCTTATCTCCTAACCACTCGGTTTCTGGTCCCCAATAAATATCTCCTTCTGGCTCAAATACGTCTGCACGACCACCACCAAAACCAAAAGTTTTAAAGCCCATGGTCTCGAGTGCGACATTACCAGTAAGAATCATTAGGTCTGCCCATGACAGCTTATTTCCATATTTCTGTTTGATTGGCCAAAGAAGACGACGAGCCTTGTCCAGGTTTCCGTTATCTGGCCAGCTATTTAGAGGAGCCATTCTTAATGTTCCTGCTCTTGCACCACCGCGGCCGTCTTGAATACGGTAAGTACCCGCACTGTGCCATGCCATTCTGATGAAAAACGGGCCATAATGACCATAATCAGCAGGCCACCAATCTTGCGAATCAGTCATTACGTGAGCTAAATCCTTCTTTAATTCATCGTAGTTAATCGAAGCAAATGCCTTTCTATAATCTACATTTGCTCCCGTAGGCTTCATTTCAGAAGTGTTTTGGTGAAGCATTCTGAGGTTCAATTGCTCAGGCCACCAATCTGCGTTCGAAAATCCACCAGCAGCCGTGTGACGGTGCTTAGCCCCCATTACTGGGCATTTTTCAATTCCTTCGTTTGTATCGTGTGAGTGCATAGTATATTTTTTTGCAAATTAATTCATAATCAGCGAAATAAGCTCTCTTTCAAATAAGTTGTACTAATTCAATTATAAGATATTCTTATGATCTGTAATTGCTCAAAAGCTTTTTGTTATAGTTAGGCCTGAAGTGCTTTCTCAGCAGCATTTCTTCCACTGCTCATCGCTGCATTCAATGATGGATAAAGTAAGTAATCGCCAGACCAAATAACGGCAGAGTCCGCATTAGATGAGTCAGGTTTCAAGCGGATTTCAGAAATAACAGGCAGCGCTTTTTCAATTTTAAAATGCTTGACAAGCTTTCCCGGTTCAATTCCCGAACGCATCTTAATCTCCTCTCTGATTGACATCTCAAGACGCTCTGAATCTTCTGAAACGCCAATGGCTGTAGCAGAAAGAATAGAGGTGTTACGACCTTTGAGCACATGTATCGAATTCACCGAATTTGAGTCGGGAAACAATCCGATCACATGTTGCAATATATCAGAATATTTGGAGGTATTGGGCAACTCAAAATAGAATACTTCAGTGCCATGCCACTTCTGGTCCTTTTCTGCAAAGGTTTGAATTACCTTATCGTGACGATTTAGAGCCTCCTCAATCGTTACTTTTTGATTCAATAACACTTTAGTTTTCGTGAGCTTTTCGCAAAGTTGGTCAATTACAGCCTGCATACCGCGCTTTGGCATAGCCGCATAGCCTTTGGCAAACATATGAAACACAAACTCAAACTGTATTACTGTAGTTTTAAGTTGCTTTTCTAGAAAAATTCCCCCATAAAAGGGTTTAAAGAATTGATTAATAAATCGCCGACTGTATTTTGAATGAAGAGAATCGATTGTGGGCCGGTCAATCTGATTGAAAATTTCATCTACACTCAAAGCACTAATTCTTCGCTGTTCTCCAAGCAGTTTGACTTTGTCTAAGAGACCCGCAGAATTCGCCTTAATAGTAGGCCATAAAAAAGAGGGATCTCTGAAAGCATCTCCGATAAGTTCAACCTTACCGTCTTTTCGAAAAATATATGCTCCTGGCTTGAAGTAGTTTAATTCGAGTACCGACAGGTCTAAATATTTGATTACTTCAGGATAAGCAGTTAGTAGTACCTGAAATCCATGATCAAGGGGAATGTCATCAAAAAAATCTGTTTTCACTCGGCCCCCTAATCGGCCTGAAGATTCATATAAAGTAGGGAAAACGCCTCTTGCTTCAAGTTCTAATGCAGCAATAATACCACTGATACCCCCACCAAGGATGGCAATGTCAGAAGAAGGCATAGACATTTAGACCGTGGGAACGTTCTTAATACGCTTTTCGATTTTCTGTTTCTTAGCTGTCACGCGCTTCATCCAATCCATAAGTTCAGGATCTTTTGACTCCTTATAAATCTCGTTGATAGCAAGAACCAGAGCTTTACCTTCTCTTGAGTATTTTACCCGATCACTTGTACTCATGTGGCTCATAGCAAGTTGCTCGTATTCTTCGGCTTGTGTCAGTAAATCTTCTACAGAATTGTTCATCGAATCGCTTAAAAGGTTAAACAAATATGGGTTAAAAATGTGAGAATGTCTAACCTTAGCGACAAAGTTTAATAAAAGATTAAGAAATAGCCAAATTACTGACCGATCTCTCTTGCCTCAAAATCAACGATTTCGGCAGATTCAAAACGGTAATCAACCTCAATGGGATTGCAGCATACCTCGCAATCTTCGACATAGACTTGTCTACCGTCGATAGGGTCAAGAATCATTGAAATTTCTTCCCAACAGTAAGGACACTGAAAAAAATGCTCAAACATTTATCTAGGCATTAAAGGATTCGATTTGATCACTGATCGAGCCCCATTCTTCCATTTTCGTTTCTAATTCGGCCTTGAGTTCCTGATAGCGATCCATATAACCACTTGTCTTAACTAGTTCCTCATAACGTTCTAAAAGCTCTTGATCTTTAGCGGCGATCGCCTCCTCTAACTCCGTGATTCGCTTTTCAATTGAACCAAGTTTATTACTGAGGGTTTTTAGTTTCTTCTGATCAGCGTAGCTAATATCATTAGAAGACTTTTCTTCACCCTTGGTATCGGAGGTCTGACCCCTAACCGTTGCCTTTTCAACTTCTCTAAAGTCATTCACCTTTCGCTGCTCCAAATAGAAATCAATATCTCCCAAATAAGGTTTCACTTTATGATCTCTAAATTCGAAAACCTGATCAGTAAGACCTTGTAAAAAATCACGATCGTGAGAAACAACGAGCAGTGTACCTCCGAAATTGAGAAGTGCACGCTTCAATACCTCTTTAGATTTAATATCTAAGTGGTTAGTAGGTTCATCCATCACGAGCACATTGAAAGGTTGCAATAAAAGTTTAGCAAGAGCGAGTCGATTACGCTCACCTCCCGATAACACTTTCACCTGTTTATCGACATCATCGCCTCCGAATAGAAATGAGCCCAAAATATCTCGAACCTGAGCTCGGTTTGATTCGTTGGCCGCGTCGATCATGGTATCCAAGAGTGTCTTATCACCATCTAGGTATTCTGCTTGGTTTTGGGCAAAATATCCGATTTCAACGTTGTGTCCGAGTTTAAATTGTCCCTGGTGCTTTAAGTCGCCGACAATGATCTTAGCAAGGGTAGATTTACCTTGACCATTTTGACCGACAAAGGCGGTTCTCGACCCTCGTTCTAATAGAAAAGAAACTTCATTGAGAACCAAAGATTCGCCATAAGACTTAGAAACCTTATGGAGTTCTAAAATGACTTTACCGGGTTGTTTGGATACCGGGAAACGAACGTTCATAACGGCTGTATCAGTGCCATCCACTTCGATTCGGTCAATTTTGTCGAGCTTTTTGATCAAAGACTGAGCCATCGAGGCCTTCGTTGCCTTCGCCCGAAATTTTTCGATCAATTTCTCGGTCTGTTGAATTTGTTTCTCTTGGTTCTTAAGCGCATTCATTTGCTGTTCTCTGATCTCCTCTCGGAGGGCTAAGAACTGGGTATAAGGTTTTTGATAGTCGTAAATTCTACCCAAAGAGATTTCGATTGTTCGGTTAGTTACGTTATCTAGGAACATACGATCGTGAGATACAATTACTACCGCTCCCGGATACGAATTCAAGAACGTCTCTAACCAAAGTATCGACTCGATATCTAGGTGGTTTGTGGGCTCATCGAGGAGCAAAACGTCATGCCTTTGAAGGAGCAATTTGGCGAGTTCGATTCTCATACGCCATCCGCCCGAAAAGGTATCGGTTAAGCGATCAAAGTCGGTTCGTTTAAATCCGAGACCCTGTAAAACACGCTCTGTTTCTCCTTGATAATTATAACCCCCGAGTATTTCATATCTAGTGTTCAAATCACTAACCGCTACCATAAGATCGTGATACTCTTCACTCTCATAATCGGTCCTTGTTGCTAATTCGTGATTGACACGATCCATCTCTCGTTCTACACTCTTTATTTCTGAAAACGCTTCATAGGATTCTTCGAGAACAGTACGACCCTGAACGAAATCGATATCTTGCTTTAAAACACCAATAGTAATATTTCGGTCACAAGCAAGCGTACCTTCATCAAGATCTAATTCTTTAGAAAGCACTTTGAGCATGGTTGATTTTCCCGCACCGTTTTTACCAATAAGGCCTACCCGATCACCAGGGCTGAGTTTATAACTAACTCCCTGAAACAAATAGGTACCAGAAAACGACACGGCGGCGTTGTGTAGATTTAGCATGGGCGCAAAGATACCACATCAGCCTACAAAATAAAGCTAGGTAACACAGGTTACTTTCATTACTTTCAAAGTCATCTATCTTTGAATCACAAAGCCAATACCATGTTTAAGAAGGGAACTAAACTCTATAGTATTTTCGGCTCGAAATGTCCGAAATGCCATGGAGAGAGCATGTATAAAAATCCGAATCCTTTCAATATCGCTAGGGTGTACGATATGCCCGAAAGATGTTCGAAATGTGGCACTAAGTACAAAATCGAACCCTCATTTTTCTACGGAGCCATGTATGTTAGCTATGCACTAGGAGTTGCTATCGCCGTGACGGCCTTCATTACTAGTCACTTCATAATCGGTACTAACATGATTACAGCATTTTTAAGCATTATTGGTTCTATCGTATTACTAATGCCTGTAAATATGCGCTTGGCCCGAAATATTTGGATCAACTTTTTTATAAGCTATGATCCTGAGACGGCCAAAGCGAGCGAAAACGGTCAATAGAAATTTCTTGAGGTAAGGGCTGTTGCTCTTCTATATAATTAAATAATTGCTCTGAGGTTATTGGGCCAATCATCACGCCTCTCGAACCCATACCATTCAGTACATGACAATTCGGATAGCTAGGATGTGTCCCTACTAAAGGCTTTCGATCGGTAACTGTGGGTCTGACCCCTGCCACATGATCGATAACTTCAAAGGGTAATTTCAAAAACTTCTGAAGCTTTTCGATGAGTTCTAACTTTGACGCTTCAGTCGGTATACTCGTCTTATCTTTCCACTTATAGGTTGCACCTATTCGGTATAAATCTTCACCCACCGGAATGATAAAAACTCCCGACTTAATCACTCTAGTTTCATCTAGCCCTTTACAACGAATTAGAAGCAACTCTCCCTTAGTACCATTTAGTGGTAAATAATTAAAAAAAGGATTTTGCTTGAGTCCATAACCCTCGGCAAAAACAATGTGTTTTGCACGAAGCTCGCCGTAGATAATTCCCTCGCCGAATTGCAATCGATCATAATCAAATCGCTCTTCAAGGAGTTGATTCTGATTTTTCAAATAAGCCTTATAAGCGAATCTAAGGAGTGAGGTATTTAATTTACCTG
>PZPI01000073.1 GCA_003045935.1 Bacteroidota bacterium
CATATCGATGATGCTTTTTTAAAAGGTATTGAGATGAATTCTCAGGTTTGGATGTCCCATTCTGATACCATCACAGAACTACCAGAAGGAGCAATTTGTCTGGCAAGTACTGCGGATGTGAAAAATGCGGCCTATCGCTTTCAGAATGAAGAGACCTACGCTATTCAGTTTCATCCTGAGGTATACCATTCAACTCAGGGAACCCAATTAATTTCAAATTTCCTGATCGATATTGCTGGCTTTACCGGTGACTGGACACCAGATGCGTTTGTTGAAGAAACAGTAGCTGAACTGAAAAGAACATTGGGTGATGATCGAGTTATCCTGGGTCTCTCGGGTGGTGTTGACTCTTCGGTAGCAGCCTTACTTCTTCATCAAGCGATCGGTTCAAACTTGCATTGCATTTTCGTTAATAACGGTCTTCTTCGTAAAAACGAGTTTGAAGAGGTTCTCGAACAATACAAAGGATTTGGTCTCAATGTAAAAGGGGTAGATGCAACTGACCGCTTCTTAGATGCCTTAGCAGGAATTAGTGATCCGGAGAAAAAGCGCAAAGCTATAGGTAAGATTTTCGTTGATGTCTTCGACGATGAGTCTAAAGAAGTTGAGGGAGCTAAGTGGTTAGCTCAAGGAACAATCTATCCAGATGTCATAGAATCGGTCTCTGCAACTGGTGGCCCATCGGCGACCATTAAAAGTCATCATAATGTTGGTGGATTACCCGACTATATGAAACTTAAGGTAGTAGAGCCCTTAAAGAAGTTATTTAAAGATGAAGTACGTCGTGTAGGTAGAAGTTTGAATATGCCCGAAGATTTAATTGGTCGCCATCCATTTCCTGGTCCTGGCTTGGCTATTCGAATTCTTGGAGATATTACTGCAGAAAAGGTAAGTCTATTGCAAGAGGCTGATGCAATTTTTATTGGTGCGTTAAAAAGACATGGGTTATATGATCGGGTTTGGCAAGCAGGTGTAATCTTGTTGCCCGTTCAAAGTGTTGGTGTAATGGGGGATGAAAGAACCTACGAACGATGTGTTGCCCTTCGTGCCGTAGAAAGCACTGATGGAATGACTGCGGATTGGGTAGATCTGCCTTATCCATTTTTACAAGAAGTTTCTAATGAAATTATAAATAGAGTAAAAGGAGTGAATCGTGTGGTATATGATATCAGTTCTAAGCCACCTGCAACTATAGAATGGGAGTAAGAAGTAATAATATTCTTGTTTTAATCGGATTCATACTATTTGTTTTTAGTACTGAAGCAGATGCTCAGTGGTTGAAACGATCAAGGAAAAAGAATCCAACCCCTACCGTTCAGAGGGTGATACCTGAAACTATTGTGGATCAAAAGGTTGAGGTGTCTCTCGACACGATCATTCAGAATGATACCATAGCTGATTTAAAAAGACTCCAACTCACAAAGTCTACTTTAAATCTTGCGGTTTTATTACCATTTAGAAAAGATCTCGTTCCATTCAAGGACCGTATGTTTATAGATTCTATTTCTGGAGATAGTATTGTGATTCCTGATAGTCAGATTGATACCTTGAGTTTGAATCGATTAATGGAGATTCGTAGAGACATGAGAGTGGCTCTAGAATTTTATGAAGGTCTTACCTACGCCCTCGATTCCCTGTCAAAAATGGGCGTAAGTGTTTTTCTAAAAACCTATGATACGGAGCTCAGTACTGCTATAGTTGACACCATTTTTTCTAAAGATTCGGTTTTTCCTGAGGCGGTAATAGGACCGTTAAGTCCCAGAGTTTTTAGATCCTTCGTGAATGCTAATGAAGTAGATTCTATTCCTATTCTTGCACCGCTCATGTCACCTGAAGAAGGGTTGAAGGGTCAGGTTTATTTCGGTGTTCCAGACGAGAGCGAGATGCGTGAGGATATGATTAATTACGCCTTGTCGCAGTATCGTGGAGAACGTGTTTTCGTGGTGGCAGACAATGGGCATCAAGCGATTGTAGAAAAGATAAAATCAACTTTTATTGAGGCCGAACAAATCCCACTTTATAAGAATGTTTCACTTGAAAGTGTGCAAAATTTTAGAGATACCATTATTGATACTATTATTCCTAATTGGACCTTTCTAGAGACCAAAAACGCTGCTTTGGGAGCTTCAGTTAGTTCGATTTTAAGTGGTATTGAATCTGAACCGGTGAAAAGTATGCGTATGTTTTCTACGACACCTTCTTCTATTTATACCGAAGAAGAAACTGATCCCATCCATCTTTCTAATTTAGAATTTTCTTATCCCGAAGTTTACGGTCTTCCTTCAGAGGATTTTGTAGATCGATTCTTCAATGATCGAGGGTATGTGCCTGAGGTTATTACAGCTAGAGCTTTTGATCTTAGTTTTGACTTCCTACTTCGATTAGTAGTTGAAAAAACAGATGAAGTGGTTCGACCGCAGGCTTACAGTGCTTCTTCTTTAGATTATCGCCCTTTTGGAAAAGATGATTTTCAGAATGTTTGGTATCGACTCGCTAAATTTTCAAATCTTGAAATTACTCAAATCGACCCCGAGGTTCCTGCGGAGCAAATTAAGCCTTGGAGAAGGATCTCAGAACACTGGTTTTGCGACTATTTATTCGAAACTGAAAAGCAATTGCGCCCTGAGGCTTACAAGCTTTTAGAGGCAGAGCTTATAGAAAAGGCAGAGCTAGATGGTATTGAGGAATACTCAATTGAGAACGAGGATTCTTGTGAATTATATTTACTTCTCAGAGACTATCCCCTAGAGGAGGAGTTGCTCACAAATAGTAACCGCTTTTTCAAGTGATACAAACGGATCTTCACGCAAAGGAATAAATTCTTGAGCAACGTGACCATTGAATCCTGTTTGATGAATGGCTTTCATGATCGCTGCATAATTTAATTCTTGGCTTTCTTCAATTTCATTTCTTCCTGGTACCCCTGCGGTATGATAATGTCCGAAATAGGAATGGTATTTCTTAATCGAATCGATAATGTTACCTTCTTGAATTTGCATATGATAGATATCATATAGTAGTTTAAAATTCTCTGTTCCTAATCGTCTACATAGGCTAATTCCCCATAGGCTCGAGTCAGCCATATAATCGGGATGATTGATTTGGTTGAAGAGCTCCATTTGAATGACTACTCCATATTTTTCGGCCAAAGGAAGTATTTGTTCTAATCCTTGAGCGCAATTTTCAAGGCCTACATAATCATCCATTCCGTTTCTATTTCCGCTAAAGCAAATAAGATTGGTAAATCCAGCATCTGCTACTTTTGGAATCACCTCTTTGTAGCGTTTAATCAGCTCTTTATGTAGATCTAGACGATTCCAACCTTCGGTTAAGCTAATTTCTGCGCCTTCGCACATACTACAATGAAAATCATGTTTTTTTAACACCTCAAATTCGTTTGGACCTATAAGATCAATCGAATAAATCCCTAGTTCTTTCAGTAGAGGAAGAATTTCTTCTAGAGAATATTGAGATAAACACCAACGGGCAACGGAATGCTTTAGCTTATATTCTTTTGGTTGCTTAAGTCTAACCTCTTGTGCAAGTGAATTTGAAAATGTTGCGCCTGCGGCAACGGCTAAAGGAGCTTTAGCCAGAAACGAACGTCTTTTCATGATTCTAGATTTATTCCAAAAGATACGCAACTTATTGCTACCGCTCGAGTCAAAGTTTGTACCTTTATGCCCCGTAAAGAAAGTTTACCATGTCTACAAAATATATTTTCGTTACGGGAGGAGTTACGTCATCTTTAGGTAAAGGTATTATTGCAGCTTCACTCGCGAAACTTCTACAATCTAGAGGTTATCGTACCACTATTCAGAAGCTAGACCCTTACATTAATGTTGACCCAGGAACACTTAATCCCTACGAACATGGGGAATGCTATGTAACTAATGATGGGGCGGAAACAGATCTTGATTTAGGTCACTACGAACGATTTCTTAACGTACCCACATCTCAGGCCAATAATGTGACTACGGGTCGCATTTATCAAAGTGTAATTGAGAAGGAGCGAAGAGGAGACTTTCTAGGGAAGACCGTTCAGGTCGTACCTCATATTACCAATGAAATCAAGGATCGTATTCAAATCCTCGGTAATTCTGGAGATTACGACATTGTAATCACAGAAATTGGGGGTACTGTAGGTGATATTGAGTCGCTTCCTTATATCGAATCGGTTCGACAACTTCAGTATGAACTAGGCGATCAAAATGCAATGGTGGTGCACCTTACTCTTGTTCCGTATTTAGCTGCAGCCGGGGAATTGAAAACAAAACCTACTCAGCATTCTGTTAAAACGTTGATGGAAAGTGGTGTTAAGGCGGATGTTCTTGTTTGTAGAACTGAGCATGAATTAGATCAGGATTTAAGATCTAAATTGGCCCGTTTTTGTAACGTTCCGGAGCGTGCGGTCATCCAATCTATTGATGCGAGCACGATTTATCAGGTTCCACTTTTAATGAGAGAGGAAGGTTTAGATAAAGTTGTTTTAGAAAAATTAGGTTTACCCTCCGGTGATGAAGTCGATTTGGGTAAATGGAAACATTTTGTTGAAACTCTAGCTCATCCCAAGGAGACTATCAAAATTGGTCTCATTGGAAAGTATGTGGAACTTCAAGATTCATATAAGTCAATTTTAGAAGCTTTTATTCATGCAGGAGCAATGAATGAAGTAAAGGTTGATGTAGTTTCAATTCATTCTGAGGAATTAGAAAACCAATCTATTGAGCATTTGTTTTCTTCATTAGATGGCGTTCTTGTAGCACCAGGATTTGGTAGTCGAGGTATAGAAGGAAAGATCGATGCAGTTCGCATCGCACGAGAATCTAAGATACCTTTCTTAGGAATTTGCCTAGGGATGCAAATGGCAGTGATTGAATTTGCGAGAAATGTGTTAAGGTTGAACGAGGCGAATAGTGTTGAGGTCGATGAAAATACAGAACACCCCGTGATTCATCTAATGGAAGAGCAAAAAGCCGTCTCTGAAAAAGGAGGTACAATGCGCCTTGGTTCATGGAAGTGTTCTATCTTAGAAGGTTCGAAATTGGCTGAGGCTTACGAAAAACTTCATATTGACGAAAGGCATCGACACCGATTTGAATTAAATAATGAATATATAAACGCTCTAGAAGAGGGTGGTCTTAAAGTCGTTGGTGTTAATCCGGATACAGGACTTGCCGAGGCTGTTGAGCTAACTGATCATCCATGGTTTGTTGGTGTTCAGTATCATCCAGAATACAAGAGTACGGTTGAAAATCCACATCCGTTATTTGTAAGCTTTGTTAGAGCGGCACTAGAGTATAAGAAAACAAGAAACTAGAAATGGAAGAAAAGGGGATAGATAAAAATGCAATAATTGGTTTCGTTCTGATTTTTGCGATAATGATCGGGTGGTTTTACATCAATCAGCCGACACCTGAAGAGATTGAAGCTCAAAGAGCACTAGCTGCTCAGTCAGATACCGAAGAGGTAATTGCTGAAACCGAACCAGCGCTAACTCCAATTGTAGAATCTACTACTGCTGAATTACCGGTAAGCAATGAGCGATCATATGAGCCGGTAAGTTTAGAAACTGAGTATTTTAATTTGGAATTTTCAAGAGTTGGTGGTCAATTAAAGCATATTACACTTAAGGATTTTACCAACCATCAAGAACAACCTATTGAAATTATTCAGCCTGAATTTTCTGATTTAAATTTAAAGTTAGTCACCGCTCAGGGTCTGAATTTGAACACAAATGAATTATACTTCGAGCCCGAGGTAACTCAGGAAGACGATCGAACCAGGGTTACATTGCGATCTGAAGTGGTAGAAGGAGCCTTTTTAGAGTTCAAGTATCAAATTTTAAATAATAGCTATTTAGTTGATTTTGATATTAATACCACTCAATTATCTGCATATCTATCTTCTCAGCCAGCTATTTTATCCTGGAATTATACCGCTCCAAGAAACGATCAGAGTATTCAGTATGAGAATCGTTACACGAGATTGACCTATCGTTTAGGAGATGGATCGATTAAAAAATTAAGTGCAACCTCTGAGTTAGATGAGGAAGAAGAGAGTGATCTAAGTTGGATTTCGTTTAGACACCATTTCTTTAGTGCTATCCTCGGGAGTAAATCGAAGTTTTCGAAAGCTGAATTAGTTTCTGAAAACTTAGTAGAGGAGGAGTCTAAAACTGCTTCACATACTAAAAGATATCAAGCTTCGGTTGAGCTAGAAAGTCTTTCTCGAGGAGCTACTGAATCGATGTATTTTTATTTTGGTCCGACAGATTCAAAGACCTTTGCCAACTATAGCGAGTACGAACTGATTGAATCAATTCCTTTCGGATGGGGAATTTTTGGAACCATCAATAGGTATATTTTTAATCCATTTTTCAATTTCCTAGCAGGATTCATGCCCTTTGGTATTGCAATTATTGTGATGACTTTCGTTGTTCGAATTGCGTTATCTCCAGTTACTTATAAGAGTTACGTTTCACAGGCTAAAATGAAGGTTATACAACCTGAGGTAAAAGAGATTAATGAAAAGTTCGCCAACAATGCAATGAAGAAACAGCAGGAGACGATGAAATTATACAATTTGGCTGGTGTGAATCCAATGAGTGGATGTGTGCCTGCTTTATTGCAGCTCCCCATATTCTATGCATTGTTTAGTTTCTTTCCGACTTCATTTATACTTAGACAGAAATCTTTCTTGTGGGTAGATGACCTATCTTCTTACGATACTATTGTAGATCTTCCATTTACGATTCCGTTTTATGGCGATCATATCAGCTTATTTCCAATCTTAGCATCAGTTGCGATTTTCTTTTACATGCAAATGACTACTGGTCAAACCATGCAAATGCAGCAGCAACCGGGCATGCCAAACATGAAATTCATCATGTATTTGTCACCAGTGATGATGTTGTTTTTCTTTAACAACTATGCTTCGGGTCTAAGTTTATATTACTTTATTTCGAACTTGTTAACGATCGTTATCATGCTCGTGATCAAGAATTATATTATCGATGAGAATCGAATTCATCTCCAGGTTCAAGCCAATAAGCAGAAACCAGCGAAGGAGAGTAAATTTCAGCGACGAATGCGCGAGATGATGGAGCAGGCAGAGCAACAAAAGAAATTAAAATAGGTTCCTTTTGAATGGCAGCTAAGCCAAATGATCAGACCAAGGTAGTTGTTGGCCTTTCTGGTGGGGTAGATTCAAGCGTAACTGCCTATTTACTCAAAGAGCAGGGCTATCAAGTAATCGGCCTATTCATGAAG
>PZPI01000006.1 GCA_003045935.1 Bacteroidota bacterium
TTATCCCACATACCCGGTTTATGAAAACCTAGACCTCTACGATCAAAAATCTCCCCACTTTCAATTTCTTCTTTTTCAATCCATCGGCTATCTGAAAATGAGAATTCCATTTTGTTGCGATAATGATAGATGGTCTCAGAGGCTAAAATAGGCTCGATTTGTTCTGGAGTAATTTCTCCAATTCGTTTGAGATTTTCTAGGACCTCATTTTGTTTGTAGGTCAACTGCTGATCATATTGAAGGTGTTGCCACTTACAACCTCCACACTTGGTGAAATGTTCACATCTGGGTTCAACTCGATATTCAGATTCGCTTTTAATTGCAATGGCTTCAGCTTCGAGATAATTTTTTCTCTTCTTAATTACACGTGCATCAACAACATCACCGGGGGCCACGTATGGAATAAATACAACACGTCCTTCTTCAGTTTTCCCAATTGCCTTTCCTTTAGCTCCTAGGGTTTGAATTTTCAAGTCCTCTAGAACTCTCTGTGCTTTTCTGCTCATAACTACAAAGGTAATTGGTTATGCGAATTGTATTGCCGAACTTTGAAGAGCATTAAAAATTAAGTATGATTAATTCGATTCGCAGCTCTGAAGAAGCTATTGCTTTAGAAAATAAATATGGAGCCCATAATTATCATCCGCTTCCTGTGGTTTTGGCTAAAGGTGAGGGAGTTTATTTGTGGGATATTGAGGGTAAAAAGTATTTCGACTTTTTATCAGCTTATTCAGCGGTGAATCAAGGGCACTGTCATCCTGATATTATTAGTGCACTCACAGAGCAATCGAAACAATTGACGCTTACCTCACGAGCTTTTTACAACGATCAGCTAGGTCGGATGGAAAAATACTTAACAGAAACCTTTCATTTCGACAAGGTTCTCCCTATGAATACAGGAGCCGAGGCTGTCGAGACTGCATTAAAGATCGCAAGGCGTTGGGCCTATAAGGTGAAGGGTTTACCTGAAGACCAGGCTCAAATTGTTGTTTGTGACCAAAATTTTCACGGAAGAACAACCACTATCATATCGTTTTCATCGGATGAAACGGCTCGCCAGGGTTTCGGACCTTATACGAGCGGTTTTATTAAAATACCTTACAACGATGCGGATGCTTTAGAAGAAGTACTCAAGGAGCATTCTAACATCGCAGGGTTTTTAGTAGAACCTATCCAAGGTGAAGCAGGGGTTATGGTACCGGATGAAGGATACCTTGCTAAGGTTTCAGCCTTGTGTAAGGAGTACGGCGTACTGCTTCTGGCAGATGAAGTTCAAACAGGTATCGCTAGAACGGGTAGACTTTTAGCTACTTGTGGTAACTGCCAATGCGCTGATAAGCATTGTAGTGGTAATCCTGAGGTAAAACCTGATGTTCTTATTCTTGGAAAAGCCATTTCAGGCGGGGTATACCCGATATCAGCGGTTTTAGCTAACGACGATATAATGCAAGTAATTACTCCAGGCTCACATGGTAGCACCTTTGGTGGCAACCCAGTAGCTGCTGCGGTTAGCATTGCCGCATTAGAGGTGGTAAGGAACGAACGTTTAGCAGAAAACGCATTTCAGTTAGGTGAATACTTTAGAAATGAACTACGCTCAAAATTAGTTGACTGTAACCTAGTAACTTTAGTTCGTGGGAAAGGGCTTCTCAATGCAATTGTTATCAACGACACAGAAGAGAGTGAAACGGCTTGGAATCTTTGTCTAGCGCTTCGAGATAATGGCTTATTGGCCAAGCCTACCCATGGTAATATTATTCGGTTTGCTCCTCCGCTAGTTATGACTAAAGAGCAGATCGATGAGTGTATTGAAATTATTGTTAGATCTGTAGTTGAGTTCGAAGTTTCTGTTAACGCTTAAAAGCGGTCACTTTTTGAATGTAAACGTTTTGTAATGGCCAATCGCCCTTATCAACTTCTACGGCGTTGATTTTATCAACGACCTCAATACCTTCAATTACTTCTCCAAACGCGGTGTAGTTACCGTCTAAGTGATAGGAACCAGGCTTGGTAACCACGATAAAAAATTCGAAAGGAGAGGCGAGTTTGTGAGGGTTATCTATATCACTACTGGGCATAGAAATTACTCCCCGGTGATGTGGGTGGTTTTTGTCGGTATCAGGTGGTAATAGATACTTACCAATGGCTTTACGTTTCTTCGGCAACTCTGCAGTATCTGCATTCCCTCCTTGAATGATGAAGTTTTTTACCACACGGTGAAACATGGTGTTGTCAAAGTATCCTTTCTGAGCAAGGTATACTGCGTTCGCTCGGTGATAAGGAACATCTTGGTATAGACGAACAGTGAAACTGCCAAAACTAGTTTCAAAGGTAAGATGATCTTCCTCTAATGTTTTTTCGTACTCGAAGAAAAAAGGAATAGCATTTTCTTCAGTTAGAATAAATGAATCAGGCGCAGGTTCTTTCTCTGTCTTAACAGATGCCTTTGATTCTTTTAAAATTGGGGTAGTGGTCGGGTTAGAATTATTTTTTTTCTCGGGGTTATTACAGGAAAAAAACAATAAAAATGCGCTAAGACAGAGGGCGTTCTTCATTTCATTCGTTTTTTCAAAGATAAAACATCTAAAAGCTTTTGTACTTTAGCCGCCGCTATGCCGTTACTTAAACGAAATCCATTTGGTCACTTACTCTTCTTAAAGAGACTTCTTATCCTATTTGCCGGATTTGCGACTCATGCTCGTTATAAGCGATTTAACACTCTTCAAATTGAAGGGTCTGATATTCTTAGAAATTTACCAGGTAAGAAAGTGCTTTTCGTAAGTAACCACCAGACGTATTTTGCAGACGTGGTTGCTATGTTTCACGTATTCAATGCGAGTCTTCAAGGTAGAGAAGATTCGATAAAAAATGCGTCATACCTCTTGAAGCCAAAACTGAATTTATACTACATCGCTGCCAAAGAGACAATGAATGACAGTCTACTTGCAAAGATTTTAGCCTATGCCGGTTCGATCAGTATTGAGCGTACCTGGAGAGCAGGGGGAAAAGAGGTAAATCGTCAAGTTAAATTCAGCGATATTTCTAATATAAGTAAGGCGCTGGATGACGGATGGGTTATTACCTTCCCACAAGGTACTACCCGCCCATGGAAGCCCATTAGAAAGGGTACGGCTCACATTATTAAAACGTTTCAACCGATCGTTGTTCCGATCGTCATTGACGGATTTAGAAGATCATTCGATCGAAAAGGTATTTATATCAAAAAGAAAGGGATCCTACAATCGATGGTGATTAAAGACCCCTTAGAAATTGATTACGAAAACGAATCGGTCGATTCGATTATTGAGAAGTTAGAGTATGCTATTGAACAACACCCTTCGTTCTTAAAGGTGATCCCCGAAGAAGAACTTCTAGCCTATAACGAAGATCACAAGAAGAGAGAGTTTCCTTTTAATTTCGGTAGTCAAGAGCAGGAGGACGATTCCCAAGAAGAGGACGATAATTAAAATCAGCTCCTCTACGTTCTTCAAATTCAGCTCTTGCCTTAGCAATAATCTTCGGATTTTTAAACAGCTTAGCTCCACTGAGTGCCAAAGTTTTGGCTGCTACCTCCATACCTTTTAATCCAATACTAGTACCGCCAGCAGCAACTGCTTGCCATGAATGTGCTGAAGTACCCGGAACCCATGTGGCGGTTCCAAAACCTACCGTAGGAACGACAAAACTTACGTCACCCACATCCGTTGATCCGTAGGCTCTAGAAGCTTCTTGGTAGGGAGCAACCTCTTTAGCAACACGCTCGTCTAGCGTACGATTTAAACTCTCAGAGATCTGCTCTGCAAAAGCACGTTCTTCTGCTGAGTAAGTGTATCCGCCTACAATTGATAAGCTTTCATGTACGAGGGTTTGCAATGTTTGATTGGGTAAAAGTTCGTGAACTCCATTTACAACTTCATAGCTCATGGTAGTCTCTGTTCCTTTTGCAGCTCCTTCTGCAGCCAGAACGATGCGATCGAATACATTGCGCACCACCTCTCTAGAGGGGTGTCTTGAATAGTAATAGACTTCTGCGAAGTCAGGAACCACATTTGGAGCCTTTCCTCCGTCAGTGATTACATAGTGAATTCGTGTTTCTTGAGGGACATGCTCACGCATCATATTTACCATGTAATTCATGGCTTCAACAGCGTCAAGCGCAGAACGACCTCTTTCTGGGGCTCCGGCTGCGTGCGCTGAAACTCCGTTAAATCTAAATTTCCCAGAAATATTCGCTAGCGCAGCAGCTTCGTTTGCTTGGTTAGCTGCTCCAGGATGCCAGTGTAAAACCACATCAACGTCGTCGAAAAGCCCGGCACGTGACATATAAACCTTTGCTCCACCTCCTTCTTCTGCAGGGGTTCCATAGAATCGAATACGACCTTCTGTTTTTGTTTTTATGAGCCACTCTTTGAGAGCAACCGCAGCAGCAAGCGATGCGGTTCCAAATAAATGGTGACCACATCCGTGTCCTCCAATAGCATTAGCACTTTCTTTAAAGGGTACTGCTTTCTGAGAAAGACCAGGAAGCGCGTCAAACTCACCAAGAATACCTATTACAGGGCCATCCGTTCCAAACTCAGCAACGAAGGCGGTAGGGATTTCAGCTACACCAGTAGTAATTGAAAAGCCTTCGCTTTCTAATCGTGTCTTAAGTAAATTGCTTGATTGATATTCTTGGTAACCCATTTCAGCTAAGTCCCAAATTTCAAGAGCAATGGTTTTATAGTCACTCAAATTGGTATCTATGGATTCAAAAACCTGAGAAGTCTTTTGTGAAAAAGCAAAACCGCTCAGTAGAAGTGTTGCGACTGTAAGTTTAAGTTTTGTCATGTGTTAAGGTTTAATCGAGTTTAAGGTAGTGAGAAATTTCAGGTTTAAAAATCAGAACGAGGATGAAGTTTTTCTATCGTATCCCGAAGTTTTTCAACCGAACTATGTAGGTATATCTCGGTGGTCGTTATGCTTTCATGACCCAACATCAATTGAATGGCGCGCAAATCAGCTCCGTTTTCTAACAGATGAGTAGCAAAGCAATGTCTGAAGGTATGCGGACTAATCTCTTTTTTAATTCTCGTTTTTTCTACAATTTGTTTGGTTAGGGTAAAAATCATGGCTCGTGTGAGCGATTTTCCTCGTCGATTTAAGAATAAAACATCCTCGTATAGGGGTTGAGGTTGATATTCTGATGCACGATTTTCAAGATATCCCTCTAATCGTCTTATCGAGTAAGTGCCTATAGGTACTAATCGTGTTTTCTGTCCCTTTCCGATTACTCGAATGAATCCTTCACTTAAAAATAAGTCAGAGAGGCGTAATTGAAGAATTTCGGATACTCGAAGACCACAAGCATAGAGCATTTCGAAAATGGCGAGATTGCGACTACCCTGTGGGTGAGACAAGTCAATGGTACTCAAGAACTCCTGAACTTCATTTTTGGTTAAGAAGACCGGGATTTTTTTTGAAAGTTTAGGAGCCTCAATTTGTTCAGAAGGATTTACTTCGAGATATTTTTCGGCTGTTAAGTAACTGAAAAAGCCTTTCATTGAGGATACTAATCGAGCTAGCGATCTCGCGCTTAAATCAATTGAGAGTGATCCTATCGATGCTCTTAAATTCTCTAATTGTGTTAAAGTGGGCCGATCAACCCCGTTGCTTATCAGGGCTTTTTTTAGTCTATTTAAATCGTAGGTGTAGCTACTTATCGTGGCTTTACTAGAACCCCTTTCTAATTTTAAATAGTTGATGTATTCTGCTATGGCCTGTTCCCAGTTCACGAAAACCTTCTATTTTAGCGTTATGAAGATAGCAGTTATAAATGGTCCAAACCTAAACTTATTAGGTAAAAGAGAGCCCGAAATTTACGGTTCGACAACCTTTGTGGATTACTTTAAAGAGCTTCAGTCAAGCTATGATGGCCACGAACTGATCTATTTTCAATCTAACATCGAAGGAGAACTTATCGATAAGCTTCATGAATGTGGGTTTGATTACGACGGTATTGTGCTTAATGCCGGCGCCTACACCCACACCTCAGTGGGCCTAGGTGATGCCGTTGCAGGAATCCAAACCCCAGTAATCGAAGTGCACATTTCAAACACTTATGCACGAGAGCCCTTCAGACACCAGTCTTTTATTGCTGCAAAAGCAGCCGGAATAATTATCGGATGCGGACTAGATAGCTATCGTCTCGCCATTGAGTCGATTCTTTCTAGAGGTGAATAACCTCGTCATATGCTGCAGCAACGGCTTCCATCACCGCTTCACTCATCGTTGGGTGAGGGTGAACAGCTTTAAGGATTTCATGCCCCGTAGTCTCTAGCTTTCTTGCTACAACTGCCTCAGCAATCATATCGGTTACCCCAGCACCAATCATATGACAGCCTAACCATTCTCCATACTTAGCATCAAAAATGACTTTTACGAATCCGTCAGAGTTACCGCTGGCTTTTGCCTTACCACTTGCAGAGAAAGGGAATTTTCCTACTTTGATATCATACCCTTTTTCTTTGGCCTGCTTCTCTGTCATACCAACAGAGGCAATCTCTGGGCTACAATAGGTACAACCAGGTATATTACCGTAGTCGATCGGTTCAACGCGCATACCTGCTATTTTCTCTACACAAAGAATTCCTTCGGCAGAAGCAACGTGAGCTAATGCTTGCCCGGGAGTTACATCACCAATAGCGTAGTAACCTGGTATGTTGGTTTGGTAGTATTCATTCACTAATATCTTGTCGCGGTCTGTAATGATACCTACCTCCTCAAGGCCAATATTTTCAATATTTGATTTGATACCCACAGCAGAAAGTACAATGTCTGCTTCGATAACTTGTTCTCCTTTTGCAGTTTTAACGGTTGCCTTAACTCCTTCACCACTGGTGTCTACTGAAGTAACTTCAGCAGAGGTTAAGATGTTGATTCCAGCTTTCTTAAAACTGCGCTCTAGCTGTTTTGAAATCTCTTCGTCTTCAATAGGTACAATATTTGGCTGGTATTCAACCACAGTTACCTCTGTACCCATGCTGTTGTAGAAGTATGCAAATTCTATTCCGATAGCTCCGCTACCTACTACAACTAGTTTTTTTGGTTGTGACTTTAAAGTCATCGCTTCGCGGTATCCGATTACCTTCACACCATCCTGAGGTAGGCTAGGCAATTCACGGCTACGAGCTCCGGTCGCAATGACAATGTTTGTAGCAGAGATGGTGGATACTTTATCAGCGCTGGTAACCTTTACCTGTTTGCCTGGAAGTAAATTCCCGTAACCATTAATTACCTCGATGTTGTTCTTTTTCATCAGAAACTGAACTCCTTTACTCATCGATTCTGCCACTCCACGGGATCTCCCGATTACCTTATCGAAATCATAAGAAACGTTTTCTGCAGAAAGACCGTAATCTGATGCGTGATTTAAGTATTCAAAAACTTGAGCTGATTTAAGTAGTGCTTTGGTAGGGATACATCCCCAATTCAAACAAACACCTCCGAGGTTTTCTTTCTCAACGATAGCTGTTTTAAGTCCTAACTGAGAGGCGCGTATTGCTGTAACGTAACCCCCTGGTCCACTTCCTAATACAATCAGATCAAAATTTTGCATGGTAAAAGCCGTTTTTAATTGGCCTCAAAAGTAAGGAATAACTCTAAATTATCGGCCTAAGAATTGGGTTTAAACTCGAGACAGATCGAGTTGATGCAGTATCGCTTTCCTGTCGTTTCTGCAGGGCCATCTTCGAAGATGTGCCCTAAGTGACTATCACAATTTGAACAGCGCGTCTCGACTCGAATCATACCAAAGCTTGTGTCTCTTAGATAGCTAATCGCCCCGGCCTCTGCAGTATCGAAAGCTGGCCAACCACACCCACTATGAAATTTATGAGTTGATTTGAATAGGAGTGTTCCGCAAGCTCTGCAATGATAATCGCCCTCTTCAAAAGAGTCGGTGTATAACCCTGTGAAAGGTGCTTCGGTGCCTCCTTTTCTCATTACATGAAAGGCTTTGTCCCCTAATTTTTCTCTCCACTCATTCTCATTTAGCTTATTTTTCATCAGGAACAAACTTTAATGCCACCCCATTAATACAATGTCTAAGCCCTGTGGTTGCTCTGGGGCCGTCTTCGAAAACGTGACCTAGGTGGCTACCGCAATTCGCACAGCGTTCTTCGGTTCGGGCCACACCAATTTCGTAGTCTACCGCGTAGAAAATAGCTTTCTCCGAAAGCGGCCTGTCAAAAGAGGGCCATCCACTTCCTGAGTCATACTTATTTTCAGAACGAAATAGAGGTGCATCGCAACCCGCGCAGCGATAAATCCCTTTTCGTTTTTCATCATTCAATGCACTACTAAATGCATATTCGGTACCTGATCTTCTAAGAACATAGTACTCCATGCCGTTTAGTTGTTCTTTCCATTCCTTATCTGTTTTCACGATAGGAAAAACGGGTTGTTTTTCATTTTCTTGACTGAAGGTGAAGAAACAACAGGTAAAAAATAGGAGAGAAAAGTAGTAATTTTTCATAGCGTGTTTTGATGCTAAGTTACTACCTATAGCCTTGAATTGCTAACGTTTAGTTCGAGCTGAAGTAGTCGAAATCAAATTCAGATAATTCTTCAAGATGCGGAAGCAAATCTCCATATTGTGCAGGAATTACGGCAATCTTGAAGACTTGGTTTTCACGATCTGCAGTTGTAGTTAATTCGAGATCATAATCTGCTTGTATAAAGAGTCTGATATCCTTGTACGTATGATCGAAATTGTATTGCAATAAGCCTTCGTTAGTTAGCAAAGTTTGTGGGAGGGCTCTCCAAACATTTATTGGACCACTCGAATCACTTATCGTTTCGTACGAGAGGTAAACCATAATTAGATCAGCTTCATAAACAACCCAGTCTGAAGGAAAGTTGAGCAATACCTCATAATTATTCGACGCAGTAAAGTCAACTGAAACTTCCATAACGTTACTAAAAACAGATATTCCTTCTGGACCTTGTGGGCCGATGGGACCTTCTGGACCATTACAAGATGCAAGTAGAACAAGAGTTAGTAGACTGAATAAAACTGCTTTTTTCATAGAGTTATCTTTTACTTACTTTGTTTTCAAAATTCGGGCCAAACCTTAATTTTTAAAAAAGTGTTGTACATTTTGAGGCGCAAAAACAATCGAAATGAAGAGAATCGAGTTAGAGAAGGGATCGAAGAAAATGTTGAATGCTTGGGCTTTCTATGACTGGGCGAATTCAGTGTATAGTTTGGTTATTTCTTCGGCAGTTTTCCCCATTTTTTACGGCGCTTTATTTCGTCTTTATGATGTAGAAACGGTTCGTGTTTTTGGTCTTGATTTAGAAAGAGGTGTACTTATTTCTTACGTAAGTTCAGCTGCTTTCGTGGTGATTGCTTTAGCTACACCAATGGTGTCGGGAATTGCAGATTACTTAGGAAATAAGCGGTTTTTTCTAAAATTCTTTTGTTATCTCGGAGCCTTGTCTTGTATCGGTTTGTATTGGTTCTCTCTAGATTACATCTACTTAAGCCTACTTTTTTATTTCGGAGGACTGGTTGGTAGTTGGATGAGTATTGCCATCTATAATTCTTATTTACCGGATGTCGCCCATAAAGAACAGCAGGATCGAATAAGTGCTAAAGGATTTTCTATGGGTTACGCAGGTAGTGTTCTATTGCTGGTGGTCAATCTAGCGATGGTGATGAAGCCCGATTTGTTCGGAATCGAAGGTTCTCCTGATCAACCTGCGGAGATGATTGCTATGCGTTACTCCTTTATTACTGTTGGTCTATGGTGGATGCTTTTCAGTCAATACACCTTTTGGTATATGCCTAAAGGGAATAAAAAGGAGGGGAGTCGTAAGGAGATTTTTCTTGGAGGATTTAATGAATTAAAGAAAGTAAGAGCGGAGATCAAAGAACTCAGTTTTTTAAAGAAGTATTTAGTCGCCTTCTTTATTTATAGCATGGCTGTTCAAACAATTCTATTGATTGCAGCCTATTTCGGAGAGCAAGAAATTAATTGGGGAGGAGATACTGAACGAACTGTTGGCCTGATAGTTAGTATCCTACTCATTCAATTGGTAGCGATTGTAGGTTCGGTAATTACGGGAAGATTGGCAGAACGCTACAATAATATCAGCCTACTGGTGGTAATCAACGCCATTTGGATGCTCCTGTGTATTTATGCTTTTTTTGTTGAAACGCCGAATGAATTTTATATCGCTGCAGGTTTTGTAGGTTTAGTGATGGGTAGTATTCAGACTTTGTCTCGCTCGACCTATTCTCAAAATCTACCTAATACAGAAGATACCACCTCGTACTTTAGTTTTTACGAGGTGGCTGAGAAAATTGGGATTGTTATTGGTACCTTCTTATATGGTTACATTGCCCAGGTAACAGGAAGTATGCGCAGTGCAGCGCTATTCCTTGGTGTATTTTTTCTGATCGGAGCCATTTTACTCCGAAGACTTCGAAAGGGGATTCCGAACCCTTAATTTGCGCGAATCTTACCAGATCCAGCTATATCTTGAGAGATTTTAGTCGGATTTCCTTTGTAACTCACATCTCCTGAACCTGCAATACTCACATCTAAGCTTTTAGTTGCATGAACTTTTGCGTCACCAGAGCCTGCTATGCGAACCTTAACATCATTAACTTTAATGGTATCCGCCATAACACTGCCAGAGCCTGCAATGGATACTTTTAAGGCTTCTGCAGTTCCTGTCGCGTAAATATTTCCAGAGCCTGAGATAGAACAATCTAACGTTTCAGCATTAGCTTCGATATGGAGGTCTCCTGATCCTGAGATGGCAAGTTTAAGATCGTCGCTTTCAGGAATACTTCCTTTCACAGAACCAGATCCTGAAATACTTAATTCATTAATATCTTGAACAGGTATTTCTACATAGATTTTACCTTTAATAGAATTCCATGACCCCCAGAACCTAGTGTTTTCTAAACCGATATAGAGTGTATTATTTTTAATTTTATAGGTCACTTTTTCTAGTTCTTTTTCATCACCTTCGAAACTGATGCTTCCTTCTTGCCCTTTGATTAGTGTAACCTCAAAGGGGCCTGAGATTTGAATGGCATCATAAGCTCCCGTATCTTTGGTCATTTCATTCTGAGCTTGTAGTTGGAAACTCAACAAAGCAATAATTGCAAAACTTAATTTTGAGAATATTTTCATAGTGTATGTGGTTTATTTGATGACGATAAACGTTTTTAAATGTTACAAGCAACACTTGGCATAGGAATTGAACCTTTATTGATTGAACTTTAAAATCACCGCTCAATACCAATTTTATGTATTGAACGCTGACATATTGACCTAAATCTATTTAATGGATTCAAAATTATATATCGGTATTGACAATTTGTCCGCTTCTGCAATCGAAGATGATGCAGAATTAATTCCACTACTCACTCCTGAAGATGAGGAGGAGATGAATAAAGAGGATGTACCAGAACAGCTGCCTATTCTTCCCCTTAGAAATACCGTTTTATTTCCTGGAGTTGTAGTTCCAGTTACCGCAGGTCGAGATACCTCTATTGCCTTGATTAAAGCTGCTAATCAAGGGTCCAAAACTATCGGAGTAGTTGGGCAACGCGATGCAGCAGTTGAGAATCCGAGTATTGAAGACCTGTATCCGATAGGTACTGTTGCTAAAATTCTTCGCGTATTGCAGATGCCTGATGGTAATACCACGATTATTATACAGGGCAAAAAACGCTTTCACCTTTCAGAAATGGTGCAAACTGAACCCTTTCTAGTGGCAAAAGTCTCAGAATTAGTCGAAGTTCGCCCAAACGCTAATGATGCTGAGTTCACAGCAATAGTTGACGGAATCAAGGAACTCGCCTTAAAAATCATTAAGGTGAACCCTAATCTTCCCAGTGAAGCTTCATTCGCGATTCAGAATATTCAAAGCGGATCTTTCTTAATCAATTTTGTTTCTTCTAATCTGAATTTAACTGTAACTGAAAAGCAAGAATTGCTTGAATTAGGAGATTTGAAAGAGCGGGCGTTACGCACCTTAAAGCTGATGAATTTAGAGCATCAACGATTAGAACTCAAGAATGATATTCAATCAAAAGTTCGTTCTGATCTTGATCAACAGCAACGCGAGTATTTCTTGCAACAGCAAATGCGAACGATTCAGGAGGAGCTTGGTGGTGTTTCTTACGAGCAAGAAATTGCTCAAATGAGAGAAACGGCAAAGACCAAGGTCTGGAGTGCTGAAATTGCTAACCATTTCGAGAAAGAAGTCGCTAAGTTGCAACGAATGAATCCGCAAGTAGCAGAATACACCATTCAACGAAATTATCTAGAACTCCTTCTCGACCTACCGTTTAATATTTTTTCAGAAGATGCCATTGATCTTAAGGTTGCTCACGAAATTCTAGATCGGGACCATTATGGTTTGCAAGAGGTAAAGCGTCGTATTATAGAGCATCTAGCAGTTCTGAAGTTACGAGGAGATATGAAATCTCCAATTCTCTGTTTATACGGGCCTCCTGGTGTGGGTAAAACCTCACTAGGAAAATCGATTGCTGAAGCTATGGACAGAAAATACGTTAGAATGTCTCTGGGAGGTTTGCGTGATGAAGCCGAAATACGAGGGCACCGCAAAACGTATATTGGTGCTATGCCGGGTCGGATTATTGGTCAAATTAAAAAAGCAGAAACCTCAAACCCAGTTTTTGTTTTAGATGAGATTGATAAAGTGAGCTACAGTTCTCAAGGAGATCCTTCATCAGCTCTATTAGAGGTTTTAGACCCTGAGCAAAATGATAGTTTTTATGACAACTTTTTAGAAATCGGTTACGATCTCTCTAAAGTGTTGTTTATCGCTACGGCAAATAATATAGGAGAAATCCAGCCCGCCTTACGTGACCGAATGGAACTTATTGAGGTTAGTGGGTACACCACTGAGGAGAAGATTCAAATTGCGAAGAAATATCTGCTTCCTAAGCAGTTGAAGGAGCATGGCCTAGAGAAAAAGCACTTGAAATTAAGCGATAAACTGGTTCGAGTTATCGTAGAAGAGTATACTCGAGAATCAGGAGTTAGAGGCTTAGAAAAACAGATCGCCAAACTCGTTCGATCTATTGCAAAATCGGTTGCGATGGAGATCGATTATGCTGTAAGTCCTTCTTTGGAAGAACTTTATGAGATTATGGGTTCTAAAAGATATATGAATGATTTGAGTGAGTCTAATGCTATCCCAGGAGTAGTTACCGGTCTAGCTTGGACTTCAGTAGGGGGGGCCATTCTTTTCATCGAAGCTAGTCTTTCAAAAGGTAAAGGGACGCTTACCATTACCGGTAATCTGGGGAACGTAATGAAAGAGTCGGCAAGTATCGCTCTGGCATTTATCCGATCTCATCATGATGAACTTGGAATCCCCATGGAAAAAATTGAGGGTACAAATATTCATATACATGTACCTGAAGGCGCCACACCGAAAGATGGACCTTCAGCTGGGGTAACGATGCTTACGGCACTTGTTTCGGCGTTTACTTCTCGAAAGGTTAAAGCAAATCTTGCGATGAGTGGAGAAATAACATTGCGCGGTAAAGTATTGCCAGTCGGAGGTATTAAAGAGAAGCTCTTGGCCGCTAAACGCTCAGGTATTAAACAAATCATTCTTTCAGAACAGAATAAAAAAGATGTTGAAGCTATTGAGCCAGAATATCTTAAGGGTGTTAAATTTACCTACGTTTCACGAATGAGTCAGGTGATCGACGAATCACTTCTCAAACAAAAGGGAAGTAATACGCTTTAAACGCATGTCAGAAAGAATCCAAATAGCTATTGATGGTCATTCTTCAACCGGTAAGTCTACTCTTGCTAAAGCTCTTGCAAAGCATCTGGGTATCTTATACTTAGATTCAGGTGCGATGTATAGAGCAGTAGCCTTGTATCAAATGAGACATAACCTAAATGATCAAGAACTTATTGAGCAACTAGATAGAGTCGAGGTTAGTTTCAATGCTCAAAACGCAATCTGCCTTAATGGAGTGGTAGTTGAAAATGAAATACGCAAGATGGAGGTGTCTAATAAGGTGAGCGGGGTGGCTCAGATACCCGAAGTTCGAAGAAAGCTTGTAGAGCTTCAGCAAAAAGTACCCCAGTCGGTGGTTATGGATGGCAGAGATATTGGTACTGTGGTATTTCCTTCAGCTCGACTGAAGTTATTCATGACTGCGCGCACAGAGATTAGGGCTCAAAGAAGATATAATGAGCTGATTGCTAAAGGTGATAAAGTTAGTCTAGAAGAAGTGCTTGAGAATCTGAAATCAAGAGATTTTCAAGATGAAAACCGGGATACTGATCCGCTTCGTGCAGCAGCGGATGCGATCTATTTTGACAACTCAGATCTTAGTTTAGACCAACAGCTCGAAAAGGCCATTCAGTTGTATCAAGAACGCGTCTGAAACTCTCTTCTTTTTATTTGTTAATCAATATTTTATCGTTATTTTTGCGCTCCTTTTCAAGCTGCCAACCGGTGTGAAGGTGAAAAGGACTAGTTGTCAACTTTAACAACTTTCAGGGCTTTAGCTAACCTTCACAGAAGTCGCTGAAATACAAATGAAACAGCATTATGGCTGAAGAAAAAATGGCAGAAGAGACTCAAAACGAGCAAACTGCTTCTACAGAATCAACAAGTACTAACCCAAATCCACAAGCTTTTTTAGACAGCTTTGATTGGGATAAATACCAAGAAGGTATTGAGCGTGTTGATGATGAAAAACTAAAAGAATTCGAAGATTTAGTAACGAAAAACTTTGTAGATACTGCTCACGAAGAGGTAGTTGTCGGTAAAGTAATCAATATTACAGATCGTGAAGCAATCATCGATATCAACGCAAAGAGTGAAGGCGTAATTTCTCTTAACGAATTTCGTTACAACCCAGACTTAAAAGTAGGCGATGAGGTTGAAGTTCTTATCGATGTTCGCGAGGACAAGTCAGGACAATTAGTACTTTCTCACAGAAAGGCAAGAACGATCAAGGCTTGGGACCGTGTTAACGATGCGCACGACAAAGAAGAAGTCGTGCAAGGTTTTGTTAAGTGCCGTACTAAAGGTGGTATGATTGTAGACGTATTTGGTATCGAAGCGTTCCTTCCTGGTTCTCAAATCGATGTTAAACCGATTCGTGACTACGATCAGTACGTTGGTAAAAACATGGAATTCAAAGTGGTTAAAATCAACCATGAATTCAAAAACGTTGTTGTTTCTCACAAAGCGCTTATCGAAGCAGATATTGAGGAGCAGAAAAAAGAAATTATCGGACAGCTTGAAAAAGGTCAAGTACTTGAAGGGGTGGTTAAAAACGTTACTTCTTACGGTGTATTTATTGACCTTGGAGGTGTTGATGGTCTTATCCACATTACCGATCTTTCTTGGAGTCGTATCAACCACCCATCAGAAATTGTTGAGCTTGATCAGAAATTAAATGTTGTAATTCTTGACTTCGATGATAACAAGTCACGTATTCAATTAGGTCTTAAGCAACTGGAGAAGCACCCATGGGAAGCACTTAGCGATGACATCCAAATTGGTTCTAAAATCAAAGGTAAAGTCGTGGTTATTGCTGATTACGGTGCGTTTGTTGAGGTTGCTGAAGGAGTTGAAGGTCTTGTACACGTTTCAGAAATGTCATGGTCAACTCACTTAAGATCTGCACAAGATTTCGTGAATGTTGGTGATGAGGTTGAAGCAGTAGTTCTTACTCTTGATCGCGAAGAGCGTAAAATGTCTCTTGGTGTAAAACAACTAACTCCAGATCCATGGACTGATATTACTTCTAAGTATCCTGTTGGCTCACGCCACAAAGGAATCGTTAGAAACTTTACCAACTTTGGTGTTTTCCTTGAACTAGAAGAAGGTATTGACGGTCTTATTTATATTTCAGATCTTTCTTGGACTAAGAAAGTCAAGCATCCATCTGAGTTTGTTGCTGTTGGTGACACTCTTGAAGTCGAGGTTCTTGAGTTAGATGTTGACGGTCGTAAACTAAGTCTAGGTCACAAACAAACTGTGGAAAATCCATGGGATAAGTATGAGTCTGAGTTTGGTGAAGGTACTGTTCATACAGCTAAAATCACTGATTTAGTAGATAAAGGTGCTACCATTACATTTAATGAAGATATCGTTGCCTTTATTCCTGCGCGTCATCTTGAAAAAGAAGACGGAAGCAAACTTGGAAAAGGTGATGAAGCTGAGTTCAAGGTGATTGAATTTAACAAAGACTTCAAGCGTGTAGTTGCAAGTCATACAGCCATCTTCAGAGAACAGGAGGCCAAAAATCTAACTGCTACCAAGAAGAAAATGGAAGCTCAAGCAGAGGAGTCTAAGACTACTCTAGGAGATGCAAACGCACAACTTCAGGCTCTTAAAGATAAGATGGAGTCGAAAGGAGAGTAATTCATTTTTCTTTCTAGAATAATAAAGCCCGGGATGTTACCCGGGCTTTTTTTGTTACTTTTGCGTTAAAGCTGACTTTATATATGTCTTCTAACTTGCTTCTCGATTCAAAATCTATTGGAGTAATCCTTCATCGACTAGCTAATCAGCTTTTAGAAACTCACCTTGATTTTAAAAATACCGTTCTTATTGGTCTACAGCCTCGAGGGGTTTATTTAGCTGAACGACTTGCTAAACTTCTGAGTGAGGACTATGCGGTAAGCGACCTGCGACTAGGCTATCTTGATATCACTTTCTTTAGAGACGATTTCAGGAGATCTGAAAAACCACTGAGCGCGAGTAAGACGAAGATTGACTTTCTCGTTGAAAATCAAAAGGTAGTTTTTATTGATGATGTGCTCTATACAGGAAGAAGTATTCAATCTGCATTATCTGCTATCCAATCTTTTGGAAGACCTTCATCTGTAGAACTTATGGTGCTTATTGATCGAAGATTTTCTCGTCATTTACCGATACAGCCCAATTATAGAGGTCGACAGGTAGATGCAATTAACGAAGAGCGAGTTCGTGTTCTTTGGAAAGAAAAGGACGGAGAAGATGCGGTATATATCGAAAATAAGAATTTGAAATGAGTGAACTGAGCGTAAAACACTTGTTGGGAATCAAATACCTCACTGAGGATGATATTCAACTTATTTTTGAAACCGCTGACCATTTCAAAGAAGTTCTTTCAAGGCCGATTAAAAAAGTACCAAGCCTTAGAGATGTTACTATAGCCAACATCTTTTTTGAAAATAGCACGCGCACCAAGCTTTCCTTTGAACTTGCCCAAAAGCGATTGTCTGCAGATGTAGTGAATTTCTCTGCCGGTCAATCTTCGGTTAAGAAAGGAGAAACCCTTGTAGATACCGTAAATAATATTCTAGCCATGAAGGTGGATATGGTAGTCATGCGCCATCCAAACCCTGGAGCTGGAGTGTTTCTTTCAAAACATATTGATGCCAGTATCGTAAATGCCGGAGATGGTGCACACGAACACCCAACCCAAGCCCTTTTAGATGCATTTTCAATTCGAGAGCGATTAGGGGATTTAGGCGGCAAGAAGGTACTTATTGTAGGTGATATTTTACACTCGCGAGTAGCACTTTCTAATATTTTCTTACTGAAAAAGTTAGGGGCAAAGGTTACAGTGTGCGGTCCTCAAACCCTAATTCCCAAATATATAACGTCTCTGGGTGTTGAAGTCGAGCATGATTTAGATCGCGCGCTTGTTGATGCTGATGTAGCAAATATGCTTCGAATTCAAAATGAACGATTAGATCAATCTTATTTTCCATCGACTCGAGAATATGTGATGCAGTATGGCTTAACCGATGAACGTCTATCCCGCCTTGATCGTGTTCCCCTTATTATGCATCCGGGTCCAATTAACCGTGGGGTAGAGATCACGTCATCAATTGCAGATTCAGAACATGCGATTATTTTAGACCAGGTTTCTAATGGAGTTGCAGTTCGTATGGCGGTAATGTATTTATTGGCCGGTAAGCAATAAATGAAGTAGTATGGCTTATAAGTTATTAGAGAATTACAGTATTGATAAGCTTCGCGGGTATGAAATTGATCAAATCCAGGAGCATTTAATCGTAGCCTTAAGCGATTCTGAAGTTAATGACAGAGATTTTCAATGGATTGAAAACTTTGCTTCTGATCTTATTAACAGGTCATTATCCTTTGTGATTTTATCTGAAAAATTAACCTACGAGATATTACCTGAAACTGTAAACCTTTGCCCTACATTAGAAGAAGCCATTGATCTCATCGAATTTGAAGAAATACAAAGAGATTTAGGGCTATGATGTTTAGTGTGCGTACTCTTGGTGCTTACGCCGCTACTCCTAGAAAACTGGCTAATCCTAGTGCCCAGTATATCAGTTTTAATCGAAATCATTTTCTTATTGATTGCGGTGAGGGAACCCAACGTTCCTTGAGAGCTTGTGGCGTAAATCTTCTTGGAATTCAGAAGGTTTTTATTTCGCATTTACACGGAGATCACTTTTATGGCCTCCCTGGTCTAATAGCAACTATGAATGCGCTTAAACGCGCTGATGAACTTGAGATTTACGGCCCGAAAGGGATCAAGGAGCTGATGACTTCAATATTAAAGGCTTCTGATTCTTGGACTCGATATCCGCTACGTTTTATTGAAATAGAATCAACCGATTCTGAAGTTATTTTTGAATCTGATAAAATACGGATTGCCACTATTCCTTTGAAACACCGTATTTATACGAATGGTTTCTTGTTTGAAGTTTTTGATAATGGAGCTTGGAACAAACTTTATGCCTATTGCAGTGATACCGCTTTTTTACCTCAGATCACTTCGATTATCGATAAGGTTCATGTTTTATACCATGAATCCACCTTTTTAGAGACTGAAGATCATCTCTGTGAGAAAACAAGGCATTCGACCGCTTCTGAGGCAGGTAAAATTGCGCAATTAGCTCAGTCAAAATTCTTAATTTTAGGTCATTATTCAACCCGATATAAAAATCTTGATCTCTTTAAGCTAGAAGCTTTGAATCATTTTAGTTATGGTGAAATACTTCTCTCTGACGATCACGAGTTATTTGAATTTCCATGGCCGCAAAAGATTTAGCGAACTATCGTAAAAACTACATTAAATCATCACTGGATGAATCACATCTAGAAGCGTCACCTTTTGAGCTTTTTAAAAATTGGTTTGAAGAGGCTGATAATGACTCTAAAATAGAGGAGGCTAACGCGATGTCTCTTTCTACGGTGGGTAAGGATATGAAACCTCACACTCGGGTAGTGCTCCTCAAAGAATTCAATGCTCAAGGTTTTGTGTTTTTCACTAATTATAAGAGTAAAAAAGGTCAGGCGCTCTCAGAAAATCCATTTGCTTGTATTTCTTTCTTTTGGGCTTCTCAGGAACGTCAAGTAATAATTGAAGGAAAAGTTGAAAAGATTTCGGTTGAAGAATCTGATACTTACTTTAACTCTAGACCTTTAGGTAGTCGTCTTGGGGCTTTGGCTTCACCTCAAAGTGAGGTGATTTCTGATAGAGCTTTTTTAGAGGATGAGTTAAAAAAGGTTCAAGAGCAATTTAAATCTGAATTGCCAAGACGTCCCGATCATTGGGGTGGATACCTCCTTGTTCCCGAGCAATTTGAATTCTGGCAAGGTAGAGAAAACCGGCTTCATGATCGAATTCGTTATGATTATGAGAATAAGTCTTGGTCTTCAGTACGATTAGCTCCGTAAAGCGTATATTACCCCTCTAATAGTTGATTTATGTCTTCTTCGAAGTATCAATATATTAATCGTGAAATAAGCTGGCTTCAGTTTAACGAGCGAGTCTTGCAGGAAAGTGCTGATAAACGAGTTCCTATTATTGATCGTATTCATTTTCTGGGAATCTTTAGCAACAACCTAGATGAGTTTTTTAGGGTCAGATATGCCACGGTTAAGCGGGTTGTTGATAATGATCCGACTGGGAAGCAATTGCTCGGTGGGACCAAAGCCACTGATTTATTAGCACAGATTACTGCTTTGACGATTAAATCTCAGTCTCGTAGTATGAAAATTCTGAATGATATTACCGAGGAATTGAAGGATCACGAGATTTATTTGATTAATGAATCAGAACTTCATGAAGACCAAAAGCCGTTTGTTGAAGACTACTTTTTGTCTAAGGTTAATCCTGAATTAATAACTATTGATCTTCACAGTATAGACGGTTTTCCTATGCTAAAAGAAACCGCTGCATACTTAGCGGTTCGCTTAGCTAAATATAACAGCGCCGGGGGTTCTATGAATAATAAAGAGGCATCGATAAGATATGCCTTAATTGAAATTCCAAATAGCTTAGATCGTTTTGTAGTTCTACCTAAAAAAGAAGGTAAGAATTATGTAATGGTACTTGATGATATTATCCGACATTGTCTTGATCGAATTTTCTTCATGTTTGATTATGATGAAATCGAAGCACATATGATAAAGATTACCCGAGATGCCGAGCTTGACATTGACGATGATCTTGAAAAAAGTTTTGTAGAAAAAATATCTACCTCGGTTAGTAATCGAAAAATTAGTGATCCTGTTCGTTTTGTCTATGATAAACAGATCAAACTGGATACACTTACTTTTCTGAAGAAGAAAATTGATATAGAGAATACCGATAGTGTTATTCCTGGAGGTCGTTATCACAATCGACGTGATTACATGAGCTTCCCCAACTTTGGAAGATCTGAATTGCAGTATGAGCGAATTGATCCATTACCTATAGCGGGTTTTGAAATGGAGGGTAGTCTCTTCGATCAGATTCGAAAGAGAGACTATCTCATGTATACCCCATTTCAGAATTATGGATACGTTGTTCGATTCTTGAAAGAAGCAGCGTTAGATCCTAAGGTTAAGGAAATCAAGATTACCATTTACCGTCTAGCGAAAACCTCTCAGGTAGCGGCCGCTCTAATTAATGCAGCTAAAAACGGCAAAAAAGTAACGGTTCAGATTGAACTTCAAGCTCGTTTTGATGAGCAATCGAATATTGATTATGCGAATAAATTTAAAGAAGCTGGTGTTAATCTAATCTTCGGTATTCGTGGCTTAAAGGTACACTCTAAGATTTGCGTGATCACCCGAGAAACAAAGCCGAGATCTTTAGAATATTTTGGATTCATTAGTACAGGTAATTTCAACGAATCGACGGCAAAAATCTATACCGATTACACTTTATTCACCTCGCATAAAGGAATACTCACTGAAGTAGAAAAGGTGTTTGAATTCTTAGCTACTACTTATAGAGTTAGAAAATACAAGCATCTGATTGTTTCTCCTCATTACACAGAAAGCACCTTTACGCGTTTAATTCAACAAGAGATTCTACATGCCAAAGCGGGGAAGCCGGCTTCGATAAGAATTAAGATGAATAGTTTTACCTCTTACAAGATGATTGATCGCCTATACCAAGCGAGTCAAGCTGGGGTAAAGATAAAAATGGTTATCCGAGGAATTAACTGTTTAGTACCTGGAGTTAAGGAACAAAGTGAGCATATTGAAGCTATCAGTGTGGTCGATAAGTTTTTGGAACATCCGCGTGTTTTTATTTTCGAAAATGGAGGCGATCCAAAAGTATATATATCCTCTGCTGATTGGATGACCCGAAATATTGAAAATAGGGTGGAGGTCGGAGTTCCGATTTACCAGGAAAACCTCAAGCAAGAAGTGATCGATGGTTTTGAGATGAGCTGGAATGACAATGTTAAGGGTAGACGTTTTACCGCTAAACACGACAATGCTTATCGCAAGAACAAAAAAGTTGCTATCCGGTCTCAGTTTGATATGTACGACTACTACCTTAAGAAGTTAGATAATTAGCCGTGCATTGTTTCTTTCTTACCGAGATTGGCCATGATTTCTGCCTCGTACGCCAATAGGTCTTGCCATTTTTGATCAACCACTTCCCGGTCACCATATGTTCTTGCGAAGCCGAGAAACATGGTATAATGATTCGCTTCACTTACCATTAAATTGCGGTAGAAATCGGCTAATTCTTTGTCTGCAATATTTTCAGAAAGTAGCCTAAATCTCTCACAGCTTCTCGCTTCAATAAGGGCAGCATACAATAATTTGTGCACAAGGTGAGTGGTTTTGCTTCCTCCTTTTGGAAAGAATTTCATCAACTCAATAACGTATTCATCTTTACGCTCTCTTCCGAGTTTCCATCCTCTTTCTACGATTTTTTCATGTACCATGTTGAAATGACCCATCTCTTCTCGTACTAATGCAGTCATTTCTTTGACCAGTTCAGAACGGTCAGGAAAACCTATAATAATTGAAATAGCAGTACTCGCAGCCTTTTGCTCGCAATAGGCGTGATCTGTAAGGATCTCTTCAATATTCTTTTCAACGATATTCACCCATCTTGGGTCGGTGGGTAATTTTAATCCAAGCATAATTATAGGTCTAAGGAGAATTTTCGTTTCAATTCTGCAACGGCTGGGTATTTAGAGATGAGGTGCTCTAGTTTTTCCTCTGGGGTATAAATGAGGTTTTCAGACTTTTCTGTTTCTAAAACTTCTATCTTTAACTGGATACGATCGTTCTTCGTTCGTTTTCTTAAGAAGACAAGAAGTGCCTCCTTTTCTTGTTCGATTTCTCTTCGAATCGTATCGTTAGGAACCCTACTTCGGAGTGTCTCAGAATCAATTAAATCAATGGTGGCGATTTGAAGATTAGAAGCCAGTATTTTTTTACCTTTTTGTTCAAGACTGACCACATATTGATCGTAGTACACTTGAATATCTTCTAATGTGAATGGCTCATTAGACTCAGGGACAGCTACTTTATTGGCTTCTTTTTGCTTTTGCTTAATCTCTTTCTTTTTCTGTATTGCAGCTAGAGATAATCCAGATACAGAATTACCTAAAAAAGGTTTTTCAATGCGGATAGATACATTAGGAGTGGTATCTGGAATAGGGATGGTTTCTTCCTTAACACTCGATTGATCTAATTCTTCTTTAACGACCTTAATTTCAATAGCATCAACCGGGATTAGGCTAGGCTTTTTTTTTTCAGTTGAATTTGAGAATCCAGCAATTTGAAGTAGGCTGAGTTCGATCAGTAATCTCTTGTTGTTGGCTGCTCGATAAGCTGCATCAGCTTTGGTAGCAATCTCGATGCCTTGGATTAAAAATTCGATAGAACATCTGGATGCCTGCTCTTGGTACATTGGAACTAGTTCTTCTGAACTATCTAAGAGTGCGATAGTTTCTTCTTTCTGCGATACTAGTAAATTTCTAAAGTGAGCTCCTAGGCCTGAGATGATTAATTGTGCATCAAAACCTGCATTAATGAGTTCATTCAGCTGTAATAATACTGATCGGGTGTCTTTTCCTAAAAGACTATTGGTGATTTCGAAAAAACTATTGAAGTCTAAGAGGTTTAAATGCTTACTGACATCTTCTGCTGTTAATTTATTCCCCCCAAAACTAATTAGTCGATCAAACAGAGAAAGTGCATCACGAAGTCCCCCATCGGCTTTAACGGCAATCATGTGAAGTGCAGTTTCTTCCACTTCGACATTTTGGTCCTCAGCGATAGTTCTTAAATGATTTGCCATGTCTTTAGTACCAATGCGTTTAAAGTCATAGCTCTGGCATCTAGATAAGATGGTGGGTAGAATTTTGTGTTTCTCTGTGGTCGCTAAAATGAAAATAGCGTGTTTAGGAGGCTCTTCTAGAGTCTTTAAAAAAGCATTGAAGGCGGGTGTACTGAGCATGTGAACCTCATCGACGATATACACTTTGTACGTGCCAATTCTAGGTGGAATTCGAACTTGATCGATGAGAGACCGAATATCGTCTACCGAGTTATTCGATGCCGCGTCTAGTTCAAAAATGTTGAAGCTAAAATCATTGTCGGCGCTGTCTCCAAGACTTTGTTCGTTGATTTTATGCGCTAAGATTCGAGCACAGGTGGTTTTACCAACTCCTCTTGGCCCAGAAAATAGAAGCGCATTGGCTAAACGATTATGGGCAATAGCGTTTTCTAAAGTTTTAGTAATTGATTCTTGACCAACCACTTCAGAAAATTCTTTAGGACGATATTTTAACGCTGAAACAACGAAAGATTCCATAAACACAAATATAAGTTTCGTTGAGCGATCATTTATGAACTTCGAAGGTTTCTAGTCCTTGAATTATTAACAATAGTGCTACTTTTACCATCTAAAGCAGGCCACCTTGTCGCTTTATCCTTTGAGATAAAGAGGAAAGTCCGGACACCATAGTGCAGCGTAGCGGGTAACACCCGTCCATCGTGAGGTGAGGACAAGTGCAACAGAAAGCAAGTACAGTTCGGCTGTAGTGAAACCAGGTAAACTCTACGCGGTGAAACGCCATGTAAACCAATGCTTGAGAGCGGCACGTTCGATATTGGAGGGTAGGCGGTTCGAGAATCTGAGTAATTGGATTCCTAGATAAATGACAGGGCTAGACAGAATCCGGCTTACGGCCTGCTTTTTTTTCAAACCAGCTAAAGGTGCTACTTCCGTATTTTTTTTTCATCTCAAAGCATTGGTGATTGTCAAAGGACAAGTTTGAAGTGTGCTCTAAAATCAAAATTCCTGATTGGTTAAGCAATGATGGCTGAGTAGTAAGTCGATCAATGAGTTCTAAATACTTGTCTTCGCCAATATCATAGGGAGGGTCTCCGACCACTAGATCATAAGTAGGCTGAGTGCTTTTTGAAATGAATTTAAACACATCAGAACAAATGGTTCTAATACTGAAACCTAACGAGTCAGAGGTTTTACTAATAAATTGACAAGCCCCACGATGGGCATCTACGGCATCAACTCTTGTGGTACCTCTTGAGCTAAATTCATAAGAGAGGTTGCCGGTACCACTGAACAAATCTAAGACGCTGATTTCAATGAAATTTACTCGATGTGATAGTGCGCTGAAGAGTCCTTCCTTTGCTCGGTCTGTGGTCGGTCTTACAGGAAGATTTTTTGGAGCGGATATTTTACGACCCCTATGTGTACCTGAAATAATTCTCAAAATATTTTATATGAATGGAAAAATTTCAGTGATGTATTGCAAAGCATCATTCCATTCCGCAACTTTTTTAATAGCTTCTCCGCCATAATTTGAATGACAGTCATAGAAGATTAGATCAAATCCTTCTTTAGTCTCAGGGGTTTGTGAATGAATGAGTAATAGATAATAATTTACTTCTTCTGAATTTACGATAGGGAACTGGTGGTAACCATATAGTTCTGATCCTTTATGAACTGCGACTTCAAAATGTTTCTCGTGAAATACACTTACCATGCGAACCTGCGATTTATCTGGTGTAGCTAAGGCACGCTTCACAAGCTCTGTGGCACTGTGCGAAATTGTAAGGTTGATTCCTTTTGCTTGAAGTTCTGCCTCGAGTTCGGTATTACTTTCGAAAACATTATAAATACCAGCTGATCTAATTTCGTTATAGGCCGATTGATAGGGGGCTCTAAGCTGAAATTTGAGATAGTTGGCGGCTTTGTCTTTCTTGAAAAGTTCTTCGGCTACCAGTGTATTAGTGCCGGTGTAGATTAGTTTTAAGGAATTGCTATCCTCGTGTTCATCGATGAACTTATCAAACCCTTCAAGTAACGATTGTTCGTTAAATAAACCCTTAAGTGATAGATTTCGTTTGGTGCTAAAAAAACGATATCCATCCGTTGTGATATGGATGGATATCGTTTCATCTGTTGACTTTGGATAGATCAAAGCCAAAAGGTATTAATTGTTATTTTTCTTGTCGTAAATAGAAGGCCAGTTTCCAGAGGTACTTACATCAGTTAATGAACCCACTCTAATCGTGTTTCCATTGACCTCTTCAATACTGTTATGTGCATTTTCACGAGCTAAAAGTTCCTTAGGCTGATCATATAGAACTACATCCTTTTTTACGGATGCCTCAAATACTGGAGCGTCAAATCCTTGCTTGTTTACCACGTCTGATTTCATTTCAAAACGCTCTCCGTTCTGCGCAAAAGGAACGCTAAATAAAGTTTTGTAACTATTATCTCCTTTAAATAGAGAATCCTTCACAGCAACCGTACCTAAAGTATCTACTACTACAGTGTCTACTTGCATATCGATACGGTAAACTCGGTTGTATCTCATAAAAGAAGAATCTTTCTGTTGAGTGATGGTGTAAACTCCAGTGTCAATGAAACTGATTAGAGTTTCAAAATCTTTGGCAAACTCACCATTTACGGTTCTGTAAGCTACCTGAGCGTCACGAATATCCTTTAGTTTTTCGATAACCGCTGAAAAACGTTCTTCACGGTTTTTATTAAAAGTGATAGGTGCCATTACCGATAGATAGATTAGGTAGGCTAGCACTACAGAAATGACATAAAGAACTGCTTTTATTCCGGTTTTCATCGTTTAAATTTTTGGTTTCGAACGGAAACAAATCTACAATTTTTTTTCAATCACTAAAGATTTTGGTGACAGAATGAAAAGGGTGATATCTTGCACCTATGAACACCTCTGTGTCGTCTGACCGTTTTATTCAACTTTTTCGTTCCAAATTTCCTTTTACTGCTACTTATTCACAGGAAAAAGCATTTGAACGTCTAGCTTCTTTTTTATCTGAAAATCAGTCGGATAGATTGTTTATACTCCGTGGATATGCAGGAACTGGCAAGACAACTCTTATCAATACCTTGAATAAGGTGTTGCTTGAAACGGGGATGAAAACGGTTCAATTAGCTCCTACAGGTAGGGCTGCCAAGGTGATCAGTCAATACACTTCGCGTCCAGCCTACACGATTCACAAAAAGATTTTTTTTCCAAAATCGGTCCGCGGAAAGGGAATTCAGTTCACTTTGGCCCCGAATAAACACACCCAAACTCTTTTTATTGTAGACGAGGCGTCGATGTTGTCAGATGACCTTGGAGAACGCGCTTCTTCTTCGAGTGATTCTTTGTTAGAGAGCCTATTGAAATATGTGTATAGTGGAAAGAACTGCTCGTTACTTCTGATCGGAGATACTGCCCAGTTGCCCCCTGTTCAATCTGAAGAGAGTGTTGCGCTTAATGATGATTTTATGGGTATGCGTGCAATGAAAGAGGTTTTTTCAGCAACCCTTACCGATGTCGTTCGACAAGAACGGGATAGTGGGGTTCTGCATAATGCCACCCATTTACGTTCACAATTAGGACAAACCTATTTTGATGATTTAAAATTAGAAGTGGGTGACTTTGATGACGTCATTAGGCCACTCAGTGGTGGTGAAATGCTCGAGGCTCTAGAGGATGCTTATAGAGAGGTAGGAGTGAGTGGTACTACGATAATTGTTAGGTCAAATAAAAGGGCTAACCTGTATAATCAGAACATCCGATCGAGAGTTTTACTTCTAGAAGAAATGCTTTCTCCCGGAGATCAACTGATGGTGGTTAAAAACAATTATTTCTGGATCGACAGTTCTAGTGCAGCCACTTTCATTGCGAATGGAGATTTAATCGAAGTTTTACGTATTCACAAATTCTATGAACGTTACGATTTTCAATTTGCCAAAGTAGAAGTGCGGATGGTCGATTATCCTGAGATGGCCTCTTTTGATACCGTACTGCTTTTAGATACATTATCAAGTGACAGCCCATCACTGACTTACGAAGATTCGAATACACTCTATCAAAAGGTATCTGAAGACTATGCACATCTTAATTCGCAATACAAGCGATATATGGGGGTTAAAACCAATCCAGAGTTTAATGCCCTTCAGGTAAAATTTTCCTATGCGATGACCTGTCATAAAGCGCAAGGTGGCCAGTGGTCTCGCGTTTTTGTAGAACAACCTTATGCGCCTGATGGTTTTGATGAAGGACATTTTAGATGGTTGTATACGGCCTTTACAAGGGCCACTGAGAAACTATTTTTGATCGGTTTTGAAAATCGTTATTTTAATGAATAATTATCCCCTATGAAAGTAGTCGCAATGATACCGGCTCGCCTGGCTTCTTCTAGGCTTCCCGAAAAAATGATTTTAGACCTATGTGGTTTACCAGTCATTTTAAGAACTTACGAGGCTGTTAAGGCAACAGCACTTTTTGATGAAGTAATTATAGTAACCGATAGCAAGAAAATTGCCACTCTCACTGAGGGACACGGCGTGACAACGATCCTCAGTAAAAAAGATCATGAAACAGGAAGCGATCGAATCGCAGAGGCGGCTGAAAGTGTTCAGGCCGATATCATTATCAATGTTCAAGGTGATGAGCCCTTTATAGATAGTAACTCGTTAAGTGCGCTCATTCAATGCTTTAGAGAAGATCATGAGGAGCTTATTGATTTAGCCTCCTTGATGGTCGCGATAGCAGATAAGACATATATTGACAACCCCAATGTGGTCAAAGTAGTTACTGATCTCACCGGTAAGGCACTCTATTTTTCTCGCTCAGCTATCCCGTTTCATCGAGATCCTAGCCCTTTGTCGCGTTGTTATAAACACAAAGGAGTATACGCCTTTAGAAGATCTGCACTCTTAGAATTTCCTAAGCTAATTATGGGGCCGCTGGAGCGCGCTGAAAAAATTGAAGCTATTCGTTACTTAGAACACGGCAAACGATTACAGATGATCGAAACTTCTGTGGATGCCCCAGGCATCGATACTAGAGCTGATTTAGAAGACGCTATTGCAAATTTCAAGAAGTTGAATACATGAATTTTGATCAAATAAAAACCATAGCATTTGATGCAGACGATACTCTTTGGGTTAACGAAACCTATTTTCGAGATACAGAAGAGCGTTTTGCCTCTTTATTAGAGAGTTATGAAACTAAAAACACGATAGATCAGGAGCTTTTTAAAAAAGAGATGCAGAATCTTCCAGTTTACGGATATGGTATCAAGGGCTTCATGTTGTCTATGATTGAATTGGCCTTAGAACTTTCTAATGGAAAGGTATCACCTAAAGTCTTGCAAGAAATTCTAGTGATGGGAAAGGAAATGATTGCGCACCCGGTCGAACTGCTGCCTCATATCAAAGAAGTACTTGAAAAATTATCGAAAAGGTATCGGTTGATTGTACTTACCAAAGGAGATTTACTTGATCAAGAACGAAAATTAGAAGCTTCAGGACTCAGCGAATACTTTCACCATGTGGAGGTGATGAGTGATAAAACGCCAGAGAAATACAAACATTTACTTGATCATTTGCAAATCAAAACCTCTGAATTTCTAATGGTTGGAAATAGCTTAAAGTCTGACGTACTTCCACTTATTGAAATCGGGGCGCAGGCCATACATATCCCGTTTCATACCACATGGGCGCATGAAGAGGTGTCAAAAGAGAGAGCCGAAGAGGCTGACTTTCTGACGCTTTCAAATGCTAAGGAATTACTCGAGGTTCTTCCTATTCTTTCATAGTGTGGTACACATTCTGAACATCATCGTCTTCTTCGATTTTTTCAAGTAGTTTTTCGATGTCAGCAACTTGTTCTTCTGTAAGCTCTTTAGTTACCTGTGGAATTCGTTCAAAACCTGAAGATCGAATTTCGATTCCGCGATTTTCGAGTTCTTTCTGTAATGCGCCAAAGGCCTCAAAAGGAGCGTATATCATCAGGGAGTCTTCATCTTGAAAGACCTCTTCTACACCGTGATCAATTAGATCAAGCTCTAATTCTTCAGGGTCGATTCCTTCTGCTGAAATTTGAAAATTACAGGTATGATCGAACATGAATTCAACTGATCCTGAGGTGCCTAGGTTACCGTTACATTTATTGAAGTAGCTACGAATATTAGCAACAGTACGCGTTGAATTATCAGTAGCTGTTTCAATTAGTACGGCAATACCGTGAGGGCCATATCCTTCGTATAAGATCTCTTTAAAATCACCTAAGTTTTTATCTGTAGCCCGTTTGATGGCTCTTTCTACATTATCCTTAGGCATGTTTGCCGCCTTTGCGTTCTGTATTACCGCACGTAGTTTTGCATTACTGTCTGGGTCTGGTCCACCTTCTTTCACAGCAATCACAATATCCTTTCCAATTCGAGTAAAGGCTTTAGACATTGCTGCCCAACGCTTCATTTTTCTAGCCTTTCTAAATTCAAACGCTCTTCCCATTTCGGTAATTTTATTTCGAAAACAAAAGTAATAAAATTGCCTATCCTTTAAATAGGGTGATGATGCCTTATTACATCGTTGACGTCGAATTGAAGGTACTTAGGGAGGGGTCTGTCTTTTGCAATTACGGCGGAGTAACGGATGTCATTGGTGGTATATACTCGCTTTAAGGTTGGGTGAAAGTTGCCAAGCTGATCAATTAAGCTGCGAATAAAGTCTTCATGTAAACAAAGATCT
>PZPI01000074.1 GCA_003045935.1 Bacteroidota bacterium
AAAACCTGTTTTTCATAAAAAAAGGCCCAGTTCTTCGTCTGATAAGCCGCGATATACTCTGATTCTGTAAGGACATATAAAGGCACTAAAGACAGGAGTTCTGCATTGTTGTCGATAAATTCCTGGATGTAAGCGGTCTCAAAAAAGCGATGAAGCACAGCCAGAGTATGGTCGGCGTCAAATTGTTCTAAATAAGCCTTAGCTAAATAATTCTGAGCTTTGAGCGCTTCGGACAGTCTGCTCTGAAATTTAACCTGTTCCTTTGAAGTCATTTTGCTGACATCTAATACTAATGAAACTCTGTTTTTAGCAGAATTGCTATTTGCTGCCTTTTTAGACTGCAGGTTGATTACCTTAAGGGTTTGAATGGCCTCTCTTGATAAATAACTATTGGGGTAGAGCAGTCGTAACTGTTCTAGGGCCTTCTCAAAAGCTTCAAGGCCTGCAATCTTGAATTCGTTTTTTGCAAATAATAGGGCCGCAGAAGGGCTAATTCGTAATTGAGCTTTGTTAATGCTGTCAAATGTTGTTCGCAACTCTTGATGCTTGCGATCAATATATAGCTTAGCCAATCTTTGCTCTAATGCAATCGTTTCGATTCCTTTCGAATTGAGATGCCGCGAAAAAAGACTGTTCGGATGCTCCTTAAGCAATCTGTTTTTATAAGCCTGAGCGGTGACCTCATCTGTATCAATGCTAATCAAATAGAGGGTGTAAAGCGTGTTTGCCTGTATCAAATCAGAAGAACCCTCTAATAATGGCTCAAGTAATTTTACAGCACTTGAATAATCTTCAAAGGTGTAATAATAAATAGAGGCGCTTGTAAAAAGAGCTTCAATCTTTTCTTTGATTAAATCGTCAACAGCCTCTTGATTCACCGGAATCTCTCCAAGCTTTTGCGCAACAGCAGAATTGATTTCGCTCTCTATAACAGACGTCGGAGCTGAAACGCGTTCATCTGGTTTTTCGCTTTTTTTAATCTCAGCATCTGCAATGGCGCGTTCTGGAGAAACACTTCGAAGTGACCAATAATCAACGTTTGATCGAGCTCCCCATTGTTTTTCAAATGCTAACTTCCCAGATTTTAATAATTGCTCATTATTAAAATAAAAGTTTGATACACTCTCTATCTCTGAATCTTCGTTTTCCTCTTGGTCCATTTCAGCCAATAATTGTTCGGCGCGCTCTTGTTTTTGTTTGACTTCGATTTCATTGCGAACCTTCGATGTTATTCGACTTACTCTTTCCTCTTCAGTAAGCTCAGTGTAAGCGAGAAGTGTATCTATTTCTGTTGCGCGATCTAGCAGTACAAATAACTCTGATATATGTTTGTGAGCTCCTTTACGAGCTTCTAATTTCAGGGGCTCGATAAGCGATTGATGCTCTAGTAAACTGTCTAAATACGAAAGTGCTCCACGATAATTTCTTCGCTGTAGTTCAAATGATATAAGAGTGTCAAAATTTGCAATTTGTAGCGCCGGTGATCCCAAATCATTCGAATTTTCAAAATGTGAAATAGCGTTTTGAAGAAAGTCATTGGCGGTAGTGTCGTTTCTGAATAAGCTCAGTTCTTTTAATCCCTTGGAGCGGTAAATAAGAGCTCGATCTTCGTAGTTGTTCCATCGTTTGAGCATCCGGTCTAAGGCCTTGTGATAATCTTCGGTGTTTAGATTCTCTTGATCTGTCAAGGCTATTTGAGCGAGTATTCGGTACGGAGCATAACGATAGCTTCTATCTTTAGCCAATTGTTTCAGAAACTGATTTGATGAAACCTGTTGGTTTTGTTTTTGAAGCAATTGGGCAAGAACCCACTGGGTTCGTCGCAGTAATGAATCAGGAATTTTCTGTTCTAGAGCGTATTCGAGATTTTTAAGCGCGGCCGAGGGATCTTGCGACTCCAATCTTATTTGCGAGCGAAGAAGCAAGGCGAGATAACGCTGATCCCATTTTATCGGAGCTAGAATTTCTACTTTATCTAGGGCCTCTTCGGCAGCCGGGTAGTTTTTTGTTGAAAAGAAAACGAACGCTTCGCCTAAGTAACCTGCAGCAATAGCCTGACTTCTATTTGAATAGGACCTAAGCTTTCTAAACGCCTCCAGTGCAGGAAAGGGTCTTGCGTTAAAATACCGACTATATCCTAAAAGTTCGTAGGCACGATCCAACCTATCGTTCTTTTCCTTTTGGCCAACTTCGATCGAAAAGCGTTGTATTGCCTTAACCGCTTTCTCTTCAACCCGTTCAAGAGAATTGTTTGTAGCGGTATCTGTTGGGCGTGTAAAATACCACTTGGGTAAAGGAGATAGCGGTTCTAATAGATTGTTTTGGCTCGAGTTTCGCTGATCTAAAAACTTTAGTAGTGCCTGCTCACCATTATATAGGGTATTAAACTTGGCGTTTAATCGCTTCGACTGCAGTCTAGTTCGCGACGAAGGAATGATTGCGCACGAGCCCAGAGTTAACAACAGCCCAAGAAATAAAGAAAGTCGTATCCGCTTCACCCGACTAAGTTAAGTCCTAATCAGTACATCTTAAAATCTATGTAAGCTTCGTATTTTTGCTAAAAAGAATTGCCATGAATTTTCACTCCTTAACGATATCTAAAATTGAGCGGTTTAATGCTGACTCTTTGGCTATTAGCCTGGCTATACCTACTCATTTAAAGTCAACTTTTCGCTTTGAGCCCGGTCAATATATCACCTTTAGGCATTCGGTAGGCGAAAAAGAAATTCGCAGATCTTATTCTATCGCCTCAGTCCCCAAAGACGAGATGATCACCGTTGGGATCAAAGAAGTGGCCGGCGGGTTGTTCTCTACTTATGCTAATAAAACGCTTAAAGAAGGGGGCGTTTTGGAGGTAGCTGCTCCTGAAGGCGGGTTTGTTCTCGATAAAGAGGCAAGTTCAATCTTGGCAATAGGCGCAGGGAGTGGTATAACGCCGCTACTAAGTATTATGAAAGCGGCCCTGTCAAACAACCCAAATGTAAAAGTTGGTTTGATCTATGGAAATCAGAGTGAACGCTCGATGATGTTTAAGGATTCGATTCAGGAACTTTCTCAAAACTTTAGCGACCGTTTTTTTGCAGTTCACACCTTTTCTCGTGAACAAGTAGGCGACTACTTCGGAAGAATCGATAGGGGTGTCATTCTGCACGCGTTGAAAAATAAACTTGCCGGGATAGGAGAGCCAGACAAAACCTACCTCTGTGGCCCAGAAACAATGATTCATCTTGCAAAAGATACACTTTTAGACCAAGGCATAGCCGCAGAGCATGTTTTGTTTGAACTTTTCGTGGCCTCAGAAAATGCCAAAGATATTAATGTCAGTGGGATGGCATCTGTTCGTGTTCTGCTAGATGGGGAGACCCATGAGATACAAGTGCCTAAAGAAGAATTCCTTTTAGATAGTCTTTTAGAACAGGGTATTGATGCTCCGTATTCTTGTCAGGGAGGGTCTTGTAGTAGCTGTATTTGTAAAATCACAGAGGGGAGTGCTGATATGGCGCGTAATCAGGTACTCACAGACAATGAGATCACGAACGGGTTTATACTGAGCTGTCAGGCTAAGATTACTTCAACGACTATAGCTGTAGACTTCGACAACGTTTAAATCGTCGAGAGGTAGGCTGAAATCACTCGGCTGCCTTCTTCGTATCCAAGTTGATATGCCTTTTCGATTCCTGATTTATCTAAGAACCCTATCGTTTTAAGTCCTTCAGGTTGGATGTAAAAGTCACAAGCCTTTAGTTTTTCAATCGTACGCGAGTAAATCATTAGGCTGCTTACCCTGGCGGTAAGTTGAATCGCGTTTTTCAACTGATGAGGTTCAACCATGCTCAGTTCGGTGGTGTTAGATCCGATGATTCTATCCGAATAATCCGTTACCAATTCTAACGGAAAATTACTAAGGATTCCTCCGTCAGCATAGAGCTGCCTGCCTATCGTCACAGGGCTAAACACGGGGGTCAATGAGGCTGAAGCTAGTAAAGGTTTAATCAATTCCCCGCTATTAAATTCTTTCAGACTACCATCTAATAAATTAGTGGCGGCCACATGCAACGGCAATTGAAGCTCTTCAAAACTGTCGTGCATTAAAAAGCCCTTTAACAGGGCGTAATAGCGCTCTGTATCAATAAGGCCTGGTTTAGTAATGCTAAAGTAATTGTACTTAAAAAGCGGTGCCTCTTTGAAGAAAGAAAGCATGTCCTCTGTCGAATTTCCATTCGCAAATAATGCTCCAACAAGAGCGCCGGCACTAGATCCAGCAACCCGATCAATTTGAATTTCGTGCTCCTGAAGCGCCTTTATAAAACCAATATGGGCCATTCCACGAACGCCTCCGCCAGAAAGAACAAGAGAGGTGTGTTTAGAATTATCGAAACTCATAAGGAGAGGTTTAAATACAAAGATAACCACAAAATGAAGCCTAAAGTCTTAACTTAGAGTTTCGAAAAAGTTAAGCTATGAGTGAGACCTACTATGATCCAAAAGACCTTAAAAACTTCAAAAAAATCACCGATTGGAGCGAGCCTCTTGGTACACGATTTTTCGAATACTACTCCAAAGTTTTTGAAGAGGGTGCTCTTTCGGCGAGGGAAAAATCATTAATCGCTTTGGCGGTAAGCCATGTGGTAAAATGCCCTTACTGCATCGATGCATATACCAAGGATGGTCTTCAAAGAGGAATCACAGAAGAAGAGATGATGGAGGCTGTGCACGCGGGCGCAGCAATTGAAAGCGGAGCAACACTGGTTCATGCGGTTCAAATGATGAATAAGCATAAAAAGCTTTCTCACTAGATGGCAAAATCATCCCTTCAACGGTCGAAGCACTTGCTTGCAGACCCTAAACAACAACTCCAAGTTTTGTCTTCGGGGCCATTCTCTTCGGGTGCCTTGCCGACATTTTCAGACCGGCTAAAAGGGCTTAACGTAGAGCTTAAAACCGATAAGCTTGAAATTCTTCAGGTTAATCTGGGGTATATGTGTAACCAAACTTGCGCTCATTGCCATGTAGACGCAGGGCCAGATCGAAAGGAGATTATGTCCTCAGATACCATCGATCAAGTTATTGATGCGATTGGGCGATTCAGGCCGAATACACTAGACTTAACCGGGGGGGCTCCTGAAATGAATCCAGAATTTCAACGATTAATACGTGCCGCTGTTTCCCTATCTGTAAAAGACATCATTGTCAGGTCTAATCTGACCATTCTAGAGTCAAACAATGACTATAAAAACTATCCGCAATTTTTCAAAGAAAATGGTGTTCATGTTGTATCATCATTGCCCCACTATTCTATGCGAACAACTGACCGCCAGCGAGGTGAAGGGGTGTTTTCTAAATCAATTACCGCTTTAAAACGACTCAACGAATTAGGTTATGGTCGTGAAAAGCATTTAAAACTTGATCTTGTATACAATCCTTCGGGTGCATTTCTTCCGGGGTCAGAAAAAGAATTAGAGGCTGATTTCAAACGCAAACTGAAGGCTGATTTCGATATTGATTTTAATGAGCTGTTTTGTATTACCAATCTACCCATCTCACGATTCTTAGAATATTTAATGGCTACAGAAAATTATGAGGAGTATATGGAAACACTGGTTGAGGCATTCAACCCTTCAACATTGTATGGCCTTATGTGTAGAAACACCCTATCGGTCGGATACGATGGTAGCCTTTACGATTGCGATTTCAATCAAATGCTACAAATACCAATATTAGGAGACAAACGCTATTTAGCCGATCTCGAATCTAGCGCGTATTCAAACCGAAAAATTAATGTTCATCAACACTGCTATGGCTGCACTGCAGGCTCGGGCAGTTCTTGTCAAGGGAGCATTAGTTGATTCACCCTTTCTAAAATTGCTTGCGGGTCAATACTCGCCATAGCTGATTCATAGCCCTTAAATGTGCGCTTGCCAAAAATTGATGAGGGGAGAAACGGATATTTCTCTGGATCAGGTAGAAATTGATTCTCGTCGGGCTGAGCCAAGACAGAAAAACCACAGCTAGGCGCGGTCGCTCCCCAAATTGTAATGACAGGCACTCCGTAGTTCGCAGCAATATGTCCGTTAGCACTATCCATGCTAATCATAACTCCTAAAGACTGTATTTCTTGTATCTGCATCTCAAAAGAACGCGTTGCGGCATTTTCATGTGCAATTCCATCAGATACCCACTGGTCGAATTGCTGAGACTCTATTCCTTTAGCCCCAAATAATACCGTTCGGTATTTTTTGCTGAGCTGTTTTAACAGCTCAGCTGTAAGACCTATTGGGTACGTTTTGTGTTTATGTGCTGCAAAAGGAGCGATTCCTACTTTCTGAAATTCAGCGCTAACCCTGTTTCTGACAATTTCATCAAGCAAAACCTTCTCTTCTAATAAAAAGCCAAGCCGGGCTATTGTTTTTAAATAAGCCTGAACTTGTGTGTCCAAAAGCTCTTTTGGTTTAGGGCCTTTCCTTGTCCATTGTCTTCGAAGTCGTCGTTGTTTAGTGCGCTGACTAATGTTAAGACCCCTCCATCTCAAAAAGAAACAGAGGGTGCGACTCCTGAGGCTAAAATGTAAATCAGCAACATCAGTAATGCCTTCGGCTACAATAAATTTAGACAATTGCCAAAGACCAAAGAGGCCCCGATATTTTTGGGGATCAAAAGCAATCGTATTCAAACCACTCTCAAAAGAGAAAATCGTCAAAGGAAAAGCCTTAGAGAGCATGCTTAGTTCAACATCAGGAAAAGCTCTATTAAACGCCCTAATCATAGGGATGGTCATCGCTACATCTCCTAAAGCGGAAAAGCGTATTAGCAATAGCTTTCGGGTGCTATTATGCTCTTTTGGCCTCACGCAGCACAGGGTTTAAATCGTCGTCGTTATACATTTTCATCTGTTTATAGACCTTCATGTACTTTCGTCCTGATTTAAAGTCTTCGAGTAATTGTTCGATTGCGCTCATTAGATCGGCCCGTTGCTCAAGCAGTACATCCAGTTTCTTTTGACAAGCTTGGCGGTGATTTTCGCTAGCCTTTGCGCGACTTGCCTCCTGCTGCATGTGATAAATTTTAAGTGCCAAAATAGACAATCGATCGAATGCCCAGGCAGGGCTTTCTGTGTTTATTTGAGCATCTTTTATAACCTCAACATCTTT
>PZPI01000075.1 GCA_003045935.1 Bacteroidota bacterium
CTATGTTATTATTGGGCTTGCCTTTGGTAAATCTTTATGGGTTTCTCACCTTACCGGATACAGGAACATTGCTTTTTACCTCGCTGTTCTTATACGCCTACAAACAATTTCTTTCAGGTTCGAAATACGCCGTATTGATACTCGGTCTGGCTATGGCAGGTCTCATGTACAGTAAATATACTGGCGTATTAATCATTCTTGGAGTGATCGCCTCTAACCCCCGTTTAATAAAGGATAGCAGCGCGTGGAAGTCGGTTATTCTAAGTTTATTGATTTTCAGTCCACACCTTTTGTGGCTTTCACAAAACGAATGGGTAACCTTAAAGTTTCATTTTTCAGAACGTCCGAATCATGCCTATGAGTTTTTCCCATTTACTGGAGGATTTTTCCTAAATGCAGTCGCCATTTTCGGATTATTCTTTTTCGATTTCTATCGAGCATTATTCTCGACGACGCTAAAAGAAACCTTCGAAAGAGGGCTAAGATTTATGGTCTGGATAGTTCTTGTGTTTTTCTTTTTATCATCTTTCAGCAAAAAGTCACAACTTCAATGGCTTATTCCTGTGGTTTACCCCTTACTTCTCATCTTCATTGAAAAACCTCTATCTATTAAAGAAACAAAACGAATTAAAAGGTTAGGACTCCTCAGTATCGCTCTAATTTTTAGTCTCAGATTTTTGATGGCTTTTGAACAATTATCTCCGATACATTTAGAGCCACATGGAGTCAAAGAATGGTCTCGTAAAATATCGACTATAGCTAACGGAAAGCCCGTATTATTTATTGATTCTTATCAACGTGCCGCACTTTACGAATTTTATAGCAGAGAAATAGGTTTGTCATATAACACTCTCGATTATCGACCAAATCAATACGATTTCGATACACGCTGGACAAGCATTAATAAGGACTCTGTTTTTGTAATTAGCTCTAAACCCTATAATTTCAAAAAGCACATTGATAGTCCTAAAAAAGGAAATTTATTCTGGAGTAGTACAAATTATCTCGATTTAATTTTACCCGAAGAAGTTGTTATCGACTCTAAGAATGTTAGCTTCACGCGAGCATTACCCGGAAAACTTTATTTAGCAGAGCTAGACCAGTATAGACGCTCTCAAAAGATAATAGAGTTAAAGGTTAAAGAGAATGAGCCTGCCTCGATTCCAGCTATCAACCAAGCTTATCCTTTTTATCGATTAGGTATTTCTTCACCAGGGCTTCCGCCGCGTATTATTCATAAGTTTGCTCAACCTTCAAGACCATGAACTCGGATACTATTTTCATTCTTTGCTTGATTCTTTTAGGTCTGCTAGTTCTTATCAACAGAGCTTATCCTGAGCCTTTTCGACTTTTCCTTCAACTACCTTTCAATGACACGTTCATTAGGCTGTATGACTCAAAATTGCGATCATGGCGTCTTACACTCTGGGGAGGGTTGGCAGCGGGAATTTTTGGCCTCTCTTATTTGACCGAAGAGCTTCTAAGTACTCAGAAAATCAATCAAAGCCTAAACTTTAATCTCTATCTTTTTATCCTCAGTGTACTACTATTGAAACAGGCTATTCGATTCAATTCAGGGGTTTATCTATTTAAAAAAAAGAAAGCCGCTAAACTAACAGGAAAAATTGCGTTAAGCTTTTTGGCCTATCAAGGATTAATCACCTATTTCTTTTCATGGTTGTATTTGGCCAAAATAGTTTCAAATACCTTTCTTGAACCTCTTTATTTTGCCGTGCTTTTTGCACTGCAAATTTTAAGTTATGTCAACGTTATCAAAAAGACGCAACGCAGTAACATTCAATTCGGTGTAGGGTTTATTTTGTATATTTGCGCTCTTGAAATGTCACCCTTGACAGTGTTGCTGTTAATGGTCATTAAATGAACTCGAATATGAAAGTGAAAACCATATTAGTTTCTCAACCCGAGCCGAAACTAGAGAATTCTCCTTATGCAAAACTTATAGAGAAAGAAAAACTCACTGTCGACTTCAGACCATTCATTCACGTTGAAGGGGTAGATTCAAAAGAGGTACGTGCTCAAAAAATAGACCTCAGTAAATTCACTGCCATTATTCTAACCAGTCGAAATGCAGTAGATCATTACTTTCGACTAGCTGAAGAAATGCGTTTCAAGGTTCCAGACACCATGAAATACTTCTGTCAGTCTGAAGCTGTTGCTTTTTATTTACAGAAGTACGTAGTTTATCGCAAGCGTAAAATTTATGTAGGTCAGCGCCTACTGTCTGATCTGGCTCCGAATTTCAAGAAATATAAAAATGAGACCTATTTGCTACCTTCATCTGACTCATTAAAACCAATTGTACCAGATACTTTGAACGAATTTGGAATTAATTGGACTCGAGGAATCTTTTATAAGACAGTTATGAGCGATCTGTCAGATTTAGCAGATGTTTATTATGATATCCTTGTTTTCTTTAGCCCAACAGGTATTGAAAGCCTATTTCAAAACTTTCCTGGTTTTGCTCAAAACAATACCCGTATCGCTGCATTCGGAAGCAGCACTATTCAAGCTGCAGAAGCTAGAGGACTCGTTGTAAACATCAAAGCTCCTACGCCTGAGACTCCATCTATGACTATGGCACTACAGAAGTACATCAGCGAGGTGAATTCTTAAGAGCCTTAAGCCCTAAAAAACCCCAATTTAAAATTAAAAATAGACCACCTATCGGTGTTATAGGTCCTAAAAACGAGAGCTTTACTCCTATAAACTCCTGAAGGCTGAGCAGGTAAATACTTCCCGAGAACAAAAGTATTCCAATCACAGTCAACCAAAAGGAAATCAGCTTTACCCGTTCTTCAAAATAAGAAGTTACTAAAATAACTATTAGGAGTAAGACATGGGTCATTTGATATCGGACTCCTATAGTGAAACTCTCTAATTGCTCAGGGCTTAATACTTCCTTTAAAGCATGAGACCCTAAAGCTCCTAGAATTACAGCTATCATTCCAAAAAACAGCGTTATTGCAACTTTTATCTTCATTTTATTACTATTCTATAAGTATATGTATCTTGAACAGCTAAAATTTGTCACATGAAAAACTCCGATTCAATCTATACACTAGACGGGATAGACAAAACCATACTATCCTATCTAATGAAAGATGCACGAACACCTATTCTCGAAATTTCAAGAAAGGTAGGAATTTCGGGAGCAGCAATTCATCAGCGGCTACGAAAATTAGAGCAGGCGGGTGTATTAGAGGGGTCAAAATTGGTAATTAATACCAAGAAACTAGGTTATAGCACTATGGCATACATTGGGGTATACTTAGATAAAGCCATGAATAATCCAGCGGCCGTTAGAGCCTTGCAAGAAATACCTGAGGTCTTAGAATGTCATTATACGACGGGTAATTGGTCAATCCTCATCAAGGTACTTTGTAAGAACAATGAACACCTGATGCAAATCCTAAACAATCATATTCAACGAATCGAAGGGATTTCTAGAACGGAAACTTTCATTTCACTGAATCAACAAATCGACCGTCAGATTAGTCTCTAGAACGCATTACTTGCATTGCCCAATAAAGAAGCGAAGCTAATGCTCCCAACGCCGCTACAAGATAAGTCCTAGCAGCCCATTTCAATGCATCCTGAGCTCCATCATGCTCCTGATCGGTAAGCATTTTTTCTCTCGTCAACCAAGCTAATGCTCTTCGACTGGCATCGTATTCGACAGGAAGGGTAATAAAGCTGAAAACGGTTGCAATGGCCATTAATCCTAATCCTAAAAGCGCTATTAAGAACCCAAAGGAGCTTCCTGCGCCAAAAGAAAGAGCTATACCTGCAATTACTATCCAAGTTGAGAGCCCTGAAGAAACTTGTACAATGGGTACAAGTTGTGATCTCATAGTCAGCCATTTGTAAGCTTCTGCGTGTTGTACTGCATGCCCTACTTCATGGGCAGCCACTGCGGCAGCAGATGCATTTCTTCCTGAATAAACAGCCTCACTAAGATTGACCGTCCTATCTAGTGGATTGTAATGGTCTGTTAGTCTACCGGGAGTAGAAATGACTCGTACGTCTTTGATGCCATGATCGTCAAGCATTTTTTGAGCGATTTCCTGACCTGACCATCCGCCTGAAAGCTTAGTTTTCTCGTACTTTCTAAACTTAGATTTTAAACGCTGAGAAACACCGGCACTTACCAGGGTTATTGCAATGAGTAATAGATAATATTCGCCCATAATTAAAAAATGAACTAATTAAACAACGATATTGACAATTTTGCCAGGAACAACAATGACCTTTTTCGGGGCTTCACCTTTTAATTGCTCTGTAGTCTTTTCGTGAGCCATCACAGCTTTTTCAATTTCATCCTTGGATGCATCAGCACTCAAGGTAATCTTAAAGCGCATTTTTCCATTGAAAGAAACTGGGTACTCTTTTTCAGATTCAACTAAATAACTCGTATCAAAAACAGGGAAGGGCTGATGGGCTATCGAAGGTGTGTTACCCAACTTCACCCATAATTCCTCTGCGATATGAGGCGCATATGGTGAAACAAGAATAGCCAAAGGCTCGAGAATTTGCCTAGAAAAACACCTCTCAGAGGTTAGTGTATTCACACAAATCATGAAGGACGAAACTGAGGTGTTGAAAGAGAATGATTCCAGATCATCTTGCACCTTTTTGATTGTCTTATGAAGAATCTTAAACGATTCAGCACTTGGCTTTTCATCATTTACTGAATCGTACAATTTCCAGAGTTTCTTTAAAAAGCCCGATACTCCTGTGATACCTGCAGTGTTCCACGGTTTAGACTGCTCAAGCGGCCCTAAGAACATTTCGTAAAGACGTAATGCGTCGGCCCCGTACTCTTCGCAAATCTGATCCGGGTTCACCACATTGTACCAACGCTTAGACATCTTTTCTACCTCACGACCAACAACATATCGGTCTTTTTCAAGAATAAAATTGGCTTCAGCATATTGAGGCTGCCACTTTTTCAGACCTTTGATATCTAATTCATCACTAGAATTAATAAGGCCTACATCTACCCTCAATTTTTCAAAATGATCGATGTAATTCTCTGCCGAAGGATCCTTAAAATCAATTAAACCGTGAGAATAATAGGTGTTGGTTTTCGACTTTCGATAAACAATCGCTGAAAGTCCGGTAATCATCCCCTGGTTGATCAATTTCTTTGCAAATTCAGGTTGTGAAACTAGGCCTAAATCGTACATGAAATGTTGCCAAAAACGAGCATATAGGAGATGGGTTACAGCATGTTCACTTCCTCCAATGTAGAGGTCTACCCCTTTCCAATAATCCACCTTCTCTTTGTCGACAAGTTGAGATACATTTTGAGGATCCATGAATCGATTAAAGTACTGCGAAGACCCTGCCCAACCTGGCATGGTGTTCAACTCCAGTGGAAAAATCGTTTGATGATCTATTAGATTAACATCTACTACCTTTTGGTTTACAGAATCCCACCCCCAGACTTTAGCATTGCCTAAGGGCGGATCTCCCTTTTCAGTCGGTAGGTACTGTGTAACCTCTGGTAACTCTAAAGGAAGAGCTGATTCAGGTAGCATTTGAGGTCTGCCGTTTACATAATAAACTGGGAAGGGCTCTCCCCAATAGCGTTGACGACTGAACACTGCATCTCTTAGACGATAATTAACCTTGCCAGTACCTTTTCCTTCGGCCTCCAGACGATCGATCATCGCGCGCTTGGCAGTGGCATAATCTAAGCCGTTCAAGAAATCCGAATTGGCGATGATAGTGGTTCCTTTATCAGTAAACGCCTCCTCTTCTATAGAAATCCCTTCAAAAACATTAGGAATCGAAAGGTTGAAGTGCTTTGCAAAATCATAGTCGCGTTGGTCGCCACAGGGAACAGCCATTACAGCTCCGGTTCCATAGCTCGCCAGCACATAATCACCGATCCAAACAGGGATTCTATCTCCTGAAAAAGGGTGTAGTACATACGCGCCTGTAAAGGCTCCTGTGATTCGCTTCACGTCAGACATACGATCGAGTTCTGAACGTTTTGCAGTTTCTTCAATATAGGCCTCTACCTCGGCACGCTGGGCTTCTGTAGTAATTTTAGAAACTAGATCATGTTCAGGAGCAAGCGTCATAAAGCTCACACCGAACAGGGTGTCAGGGCGAGTGGTAAATACTTTAATGTGTTTTTGGTGTTCCTCAACTTGAAAACTAACTTCGGCACCTTCAGAACGTCCAATCCAATTGGTTTGGGAGTCTTTAAGAGGTTGTGGCCAATCAATAGTTGATAGCCCTTGAAGCAAACGGTCCGCATAGGCAGTAATACGCATACTCCATTGTTTCATCTTTTTGCGAACCACTGGGTGTCCGCCGCGCTCAGAAACCCCATTAACAATTTCATCATTAGCTAGAACCGTTCCTAATTCAGGACACCAGTTCACTTCAATGTCTGCGAGATAAGTCAGGCGGTACTTTTGAAGAAGATCTTCTCGAGCTTCAATACTCATTCTTTTCCACTCTTCAGAAGTAAATATCGGAGTATCTTCATCAGAGTGCGCATTTACACTACTATTTCCCTCTTTCTCAAAACATGCGACTAAATCGGTAATCGATCTTGCTTTATCCGCATCCTTATCGTACCAAGAATTGAACAGATGAATAAAAATCATCTGGGTATGCTTGTAATAACTAGGTTCAGAAGTCTTGAATTGACGAGACCAATCAAATGAAAAACCTATTCGATCTAATTGTTCGCGATAACGAGCCGTATTTACCTCAGTTGTTTTTGCCGGATGCTGCCCTGTTTGAATCGCATATTGCTCAGCAGGCAGCCCAAACGAATCATACCCCATCGGATGCAGTACGTTATAACCCTGATGACGCTTAAATCGCGCATAGATGTCACTTGCAATGTATCCGAGCGGATGACCTACATGTAAACCAGCCCCCGAAGGATAAGGGAACATATCTAGCACATAATACTTCGGCTTAGCCGAATGATCCTCTGCTTTAAAAGTTTCATTTTCTGCCCAATAACGCTGCCATTTGACCTCAATCTCGTTAAAATTATAATTCATTTCTGACCGATATTTTGGGCCTTAAAAGTACTGCGAATAAATCGAGGCTGAAAATCTAGATT
>PZPI01000076.1 GCA_003045935.1 Bacteroidota bacterium
TTGTTTCTATAGGTACTAGTATTCCGGAGTTGGCCGCCTCTATCATTGCGATAATTAAAAAGGAGAAGGCGATTTCACTGGGAAACTTGATTGGGTCGAACATCTTTAATCTCATGTCGGTTTTGGGAATTACCGCCATAGTAAGCCCAATAACAGTAAAAGATCAAGGGTTTATTACTAACGATTTATTTTTCATGACTTTTATTGCCTTTGTACTTTTTCCTCTAGTATTTGCTCCGAGTAAAATGAAATTGAGTTGGAAAGAAGGATTGGTGCTTCTCTCAATTTATGGAGCTTTCGTGTATAAAGTGATTCTTTGATAGATAATCAAGAAATAAAAAAGGCCACCCATTGGGTGGCCTTTGTATTTGTCTTAAACTGAAGGTTAGACACCTGCAGATTTAACTGTTTTAATGATGATTCCTGCTACTTCATATGGGTTAGCATTCGACGCTGGGCGACGATCTTCTAACCATCCTTTCCAACCGTTTTCAACAGTTGCAATTGGAATACGGATTGAAGCTCCACGGTCAGAAACTCCATAAGAGAACTCATTGATTGATTGAGTTTCGTGAAGTCCAGTGAGACGTTGGTTGTTATAGGCACCATAAACATTAATGTGATCTTTAGCAACTGGTCTGAAAGCCTCACAAATTTTCTCGTAAGTTTCGCGGTTGCCGGCTGTTCTAAGTGCAGTATTTGAGAAGTTTGCATGCATCCCCGAACCATTCCAGTCTCCTTTAATCGGTTTTGGGTGAAGTTCGATATAGTATCCGTACTTTTCAGTTATTCTATTTAAAAGGTAACGTGCTACCCAAATTTGATCGCCAGCTTCTTTAGCTCCCTTAGCAAAAATTTGGAATTCCCACTGTCCTGGTGCTACCTCTTGATTGATACCTTCAACGTTAAGACCAGCTTCGAGACAAATGTCAAGATGCTCTTCTACGAATTCACGACCCCAAGTGTAACGACCGCCAACTGAACAGTAGTACTGTCCTTGAGGTCCTGGGAAACCTCCTCTAGGGAATCCTAGTGGAAGGTCTGTTTCAGTATCCATTAAGAAATATTCTTGCTCAAATCCGAACCAGAAATCGTTATCATCGTCATCGATAGTAGCTCTATGGTTTGATTCGTGAGCAGTACCATCTGCATTCAGTACTTCACACATTACTAAAAATCCGTTCAAACGATCCGGATCTGGGTAAATATTAACCGGCTTAAGTAGACAGTCAGAAGATCCACCCTCTGCTTGAAGTGTTGAGCTACCGTCAAAAGACCAGATTGGGCAACTTTCTAATTTACCATCGAAGTTTGAAACTACTTTAGTCTTACTTCTAAGTTCTTGTGTTGGAGTATAACCGTCAAGCCAGATATACTCAAGTTTCGCTTTGTTCATGATGTAATTGAATCGGATTTAGTTCATTAAAACCCCAAATGTAATTGAATTCTTTTCTGATTCTGTTTCTTAAACCCATAGTTATCAAATAATTATAAACTTGTTAAAAAACTGCAATCATTTTGTGTAAATGTGCATTTAAGAGGGACTCTATTTGTTAAACATTAGTTCTATTTTTGCTTCAAATACCTATTCATGAGTTCGAATTCTTCAAAGCGATACGATCAGCGAGGGGTTTCTGCTACCAAAGACGAAGTTCATAAAGCGATTCAAAACATTGATAAAGGATTATTTCCAAAAGCCTTTTGTAAAATAGTTCCTGACTATCTTACAGGAAGTCAAGATCATTGTATTGTGATGCATGCTGATGGAGCTGGAACAAAGTCTTCACTGGCTTATGCTTACTGGAAAGAAACTGGGGATTTATCGGTTTGGAAAGGAATTGCTCAAGATGCTCTGGTGATGAATCTTGATGATTTGATTTGTGTAGGTGCTACCGAGTCGATTTTATTATCCTCTACGATCGGACGTAACAAGAACCTAATTCCAGGTGAAGTGATCGGCGCAATTATTAATGGAACTGAGGAGTTAGTTCGTCAATTAGCTGATTTTGGAGTTCAGATTCATACCACTGGAGGTGAAACGGCTGATGTAGGTGATCTGGTTAGAACCCTAATTGTTGACTCTACGGTTACTGCTCGAATGCGGAGAGATGAGGTAATTGATAATGCAAACATTCAGCCTGGAAATGTGATTGTAGGTTTTGAATCCTACGGGCAGGCTACTTATGAAGATACTTATAACGGGGGTATGGGAAGTAATGGATTAACTTCTGCTAGGCATGATGTATTCTCTAAGGCATTGGCTGAAAAATATCCTGAAACTTATGATCCTTCAGTACCGAGCGATTTGGTTTACAGTGGAAACGTTGGTCTTACTGATGCCGTTGAGGATAGCCCTATAGATGCAGGTAAACTAGTACTGTCTCCCACTAGAACCTATGCGCCATTAATGCGGAAAATTTTTGAAACCATCGATCGTAATAAAATTAACGGGCTTGTTCATTGCAGTGGTGGAGCACAAACTAAAGTGCTGCATTTTGTCGATGAGATTCATGTGATAAAGGATAATCTATTTGAAATTCCACCCCTATTCAAATTGATTCAGAAAGAATCGAATACGGATTGGAAAGAAATGTACCAAGTTTTTAACTCCGGACATCGTCTTGAAGCCTACACGGATGAGAGAACTGCTGAAGAGATGATTCGTATATCGGAGACCTTTAATATCCGAGCTAAAGTGATCGGAAGGGTAGAGGGTTCTACCCAAAAGAAGTTAACCATAAGAAGTGAGTTTGGGCAGTTTGAATACGCCTAAATCTTAAATGCTATCTACTCAAATGGCCTATATTTGAGTCTTGCAAAGCGCACCTATGATTGATAAATTAAATATCATTAAACAACGTTATGATGAGGTTTCTGACCTGATCATTCAACCCGACGTGATTGCTGATCAGAAGCGATATGTCAACCTTAACAAGGAATACACTAATTTGCGACCCATCGTTGAGAAGCGAGAAGAATACCTGACCTTACTAGCGAATCTTGAAGAGGCTGAGGAAATTATTTCAGCGGCTGAAGATGCAGAAATGGTTGAAATGGCCAAAATGCAAATGGATGAGGCTAAATCGGCCTTACCTCCGCTAGAAGAGGAGATTAAGTTTCTACTTATCCCAAAAGATCCAGAGGATGCAAAAGATGTTGTAATGGAAATTCGCGCAGGTACTGGAGGAGATGAGGCTAGTATATTTGCTGGTGACCTTTATAGGATGTACTCTAAATACTGCGAGAGCAAAGGCTGGAAGACAAATGTGATTGACTTAAATGAAGGTACTGCCGGTGGTTTTAAAGAGATTCACTTTGAGGTAACCGGAAACAACGTTTATGGTACCTTAAAATTTGAGGCTGGCGTGCATCGTGTTCAACGCGTTCCACAAACTGAGACTCAAGGGAGAGTGCATACCAGTGCTGCCACGGTTATGATTATTCCTGAGGCTGAAGATTTTGATGTTCAAATCGATGCAAAAGATGTTAGAATCGATTTCTTTTGTTCTTCAGGTCCTGGTGGTCAATCGGTGAATACGACCTACTCTGCAGTTCGACTAACCCACTTGCCAACCGGGCTTGTTGCTCAGTGTCAGGATCAAAAATCTCAGCACAAGAACAAAGAAAAAGCCTTTAAGGTATTAAGATCTCGTTTATATGACTTAGAACTCGCAAAGCGTCAAGAAGAGGATGCGGCGAAGCGTAATTCGCAGGTGAGTTCGGGCGACCGTTCGGCAAAGATTAGAACTTACAATTATCCTCAAGGTCGTGTTACTGACCACCGAATTGGACTGACACTCTATGATCTTCAAAACATCATAAATGGAGATATTCAACGTATAATCGATGAACTTCAATTAGTAGATAACACAGAGAAATTAAAAGAGGCCTCTGAGTCTTTCTAACATGAAAATAGATCGTCTAGTAGCACAAATACGAGAGAAGCAAAGTTTTTTATGTGTCGGATTAGATACGGATCTCGAAAAGATCCCCGTACATTTAAAAGATACTGAAGACCCTTTATTTGAATTTAATAAAGCGATCATTGATGCAACTGCAGATTATTGCGTGGCTTATAAACCCAATCTTGCATTTTACGAGGCGTATGGGGTTAAGGGCTGGAGATCGCTTGAAAGAACGATTGCTTATCTGAATGAGAGCTATCCGAATCATTTTACCATCGCTGATGCCAAGCGTGGTGATATCGGAAATACAGCCGAGCGTTATGCTGAAGCTTTCTATAATCAACTTGGATTTGATTCGGTTACGCTTTCTCCTTATATGGGGAGTGATGCGATTGAACCGTTTTTAAAACAAGAAGAAAAGTATCCTATTGTTCTTGCCTTAACCTCAAATAAAGGTGCTGAAGACTTTCAGTACCTCGGAGAGGGTAGCTCAACACTGTTTGAACACGTAATTAAAACTACTCAAAATTATACCCACGCAGAGCGTGTGATGTATGTAGTAGGCGCCACTAAAGCCGACCGACTAAAGGAGATTAGAGTTTTAGCACCGAAAGCCTTCTTTTTAGTTCCGGGAGTTGGTGCTCAAGGTGGTGACCTTAAGGCAGTCTATGATAACGGCAGAAATGACACGGTAGGATTACTTGTTAATTCTTCACGTGGAATAATTTATGCCAGTTCTGGGCTAGATTTTGCAGAAGCGGCAGCAAATTCTGCGAAAGAACTGCAGCAACAAATGAAAAGTTTGCTAGATTCATAGTTATGTTACACTACACTACCTATACCGAAGCTAAAAGTGACCAGTGGGTGACCTTCGTTCACGGTGCTGGAGGTAGTTCTACGATTTGGTACCGCCAGATAAGGGACTTCAAAAGACACTTTAATGTGCTTCTGTTAGACCTTAGGGGTCATGGAAACTCTAAATCGAATTTGGTTAAGGCCTTACAGCGCTACACCTTTGATTCTGTCACTGATGACATTATTGAAGTTCTAGATCATTTAAGTATCCAAAAATCTCACTTTATCGGGATTTCACTAGGTACCATTCTTATACGAAATATCGAAGATCGATACCCTAATCGAATCAATGCCATGGTTCTTGGAGGCGCTATTGTAAAATTGGATTTTAGATCTCAATTATTGATAAAGTTGGGTAATTGGTTCAAATCAATGATCCCTTATTTATGGTTGTATCGATTCTTTGCGTTTATTATAATGCCTAACAAAAATCACAAAGAGTCTAGAAATCTTTTTGTTCGAGAGGCAAAGAAATTGTATCAGAAAGAATTCTTACGTTGGTTTAAACTTACCGCAGATCTCAATCCACTTCTTCGTTTTTATAGAGAGACTAGGTCTATGGTACCAACCTTATATTTAATGGGAGAAGAAGATTATTTATTTCTCCCTCCGATAAGAGAATTAGTAGGTGCTAATCCATTAGCTGATCTTATTGTAGTTGAAAAATGTGGTCACGTTGTAAATGTTGAGCGACCACAGACTTTTAACGAGAAGGCACTAGGGTTTTTAAAAGGACTTGCTAATTAATAAGGCTACTCCATCTTTTGTGATTCATTGAAAGATACCGCTGATATTTTCTCAGTTCGTCTAGAATTGCTTTGGTGTAATCACTGGGTAGGCTAGCGTCATATTCTAAACCTTTAAGGTAATACTGTAGATTTCTAACTAAAATCAACGCAAATTGGACGATTTTGCCTTGACCATGAAAACTAAGGTCTTTTGAAAGTGCATTGTGTATACTAGACTTCAATAGAATGCTATCGCTAACTAAATGATTGGATAGCTCTAGACTAAATGATTTTAGCCGAGGCTGGCACGCAGAAGCCTGACTCACTTTTTCGGTGAGTTCGCAAATATTGAGGGTTCGCTGATATAGGGTTCTTGATGCCAACATACCTTACGAAATTACTTTACTCCTCATGGTAATGGATATGTTTTATAAGGTGTTTTTGTTTATTAACTAATTTAAATAAGGTATTTTAGTTAAAATATTTTGTTTTATAAGGAATGGATCGATTAGATAAAATTGATTGGCAGATACTCAAACAACTTCAGCAAAATGCCAAAACACCACAGTCGTCTATTGCTAAGGTTGTAGGTCTAAGTGCTCCTGCTGTGGCAGATCGAATCAGACGTTTAGAAGATCGAGGAATTATTCAAGGTTATCAGCTTGCCATTGATTCTGAGCCTCTCGGTTATCAATTACATGCCATCATACACCTTCGTGCTTTTGTAGGAATGCTTAAGCCGTTTCTCGAAAAAGTCAAATCTTTAAAGGAGGTCAGAAATTGTTATCGAGTTACCGGGAATGAGAATATCATCATGGAGGTCGTATTGCGTGACCAAAGACACCTTGAAAAGCTGATTGATTTATTAATTTCGTATGGTGAAACTAGAACGCATATTGTTCTATCTCAAGTGATTAAAAATGCTCCGATACAGCGCCCACATTTTAATTAATCTTTTTTTGCTTACCCTTTGGTTGTCGGTGTTATCCTGTCAGGAGAAGCGATATCACGCTGAAGTCACTCGTGTTAACCTAGATACCGTACCTGAGCACCTGCATACCGTTTATGAGTGGCAGATAAATAAAAATGAGTATTTCTTAGATCCGAGTACTTCTCCGCTGCGACCAAAAGAAAAGAAAACGTTTAATGGATTAGATTTCTTTACTCCATCTAGCAAATATCAAGTTAAAGCTCTTTTTCGCGAAGCGTTTAAAAAGGATACGATTCAAATGAAAACCACCACTGGTTCGGTCACAAATGAAATCGTTTACGGTAATTTGTTTTTTGAACTCAATAATCGTCGTCATGTTTTACTTGTTTATCGTGAAGTTGATGCAGTGGACGATTATGTCTTTTTACCGTTTACGGATTTAACTAATGGTGATTTTACCTACGGAGGAGGGCGTTATATCGATCTTACTTACCCCTTAAAGGATTCAGTTTTGATTGATTTTAATAAAGCTTATAATCCTTACTGTGCTTATAATCCAAAATATTCTTGTCCTTTAGTGCCTAGTGCCAACCATCTTGA
>PZPI01000077.1 GCA_003045935.1 Bacteroidota bacterium
CATCTTCTTTCATTGACGTACCAATAACGCCTATTAGGGGTATTTCCATGGGATAGTTATTATAGTTAAAACACAAGGATATTAGAATCCCTGAGTTTGATCCGTGAGGTTAACAAAAAACGAACAATTGCATCCAGAATCGGTAATGATTCTTTATGGATAAATGAAAAGGATGAAAGAGGACAATATGTACCTACATTTGTAAGGTACATCTATTAAATTGAATAAAGGATATAGACCTTCCTAAAACACAAAATTATAGACATAAAATCCCTCTACAATAATTGAAGAGGATTTTGGGAAAAGTACTTTCTCAGTTACAAGAAACCTCATCTTTGAAACAGACTGTTAAATCAATGATATTTCGCACTTTACTGTAAAAATTAATACCCACATTGGTTAAAGTCCAAACCGGACTCTAACCAACCCTTACTTTAAAAAGTGAAATCTGAAGGACATTTTTTATGATACCCTTTGGGTACCAATACAAAACATAAAACATTGATTATCAAACACTTAACAGGGCGGTTCGAGCCCAGGTGGGACCACCAACAGAAAACCTAACTAGTTTATTTTCAAACAGTTAGGGTTTATTTTTTTGCTCTGTTTTGTGTGTGATGGGACAAATGGTGGGTTTATTTTTTCTTTAATTTCAAATAGATTTGATTTCCTGCTGGGAATGGAATTAGAGAAAGATAAACTCACCAAAAACGAATTTTATAAAAGAATAAAAAGTGTTATTAGTAAAAGACTAGTTAGGCCGGAGAGTAGAGACCCGATGATTAAGTCCTTTCGTTTTTTTACTATTGAAAAAAGAATCAGTCCAAAGGGAGTAACAATTAACGATATGAGTAATATTGTGACAATTTCATTTGAAAGAAAAAAATTAAGTCTGTAGAGGAACTCATACAACTCATTTTTATCACGAGTTTGTTTTTCCATTACAAAGTTGGTAATTAAAAAAAACATTAAAAGAGAAAAAACGTGAACTAACGGAATGGTGACAATTGGTTTTTTCATAATTGTAATATACCATTTTTTTAATGAGCCCACCAAAAAACCCTCTGAATCAATGACTTAGAGGGTTTTTGTTTTTCTAGGAATTACCCAACATATTCTTACTGTGTACGAGACCTGTCTTTTTCTTAAGGTTTAATATTCAACAGCCTGTCCATCAACCCCAATAGAATTATGCATTTGAACAATTTTCCATTGTTCATTCATTTTTTTTATAACACCCGAGCTTCGGATGTCAGTGATGGTCATTGTTTCTTCACCGATCTGAAAGGATAGATCTAAAATTTCAGAAAAAGAAACCATACGCCCATCTTCACTCATAAAAACGGTTCGACTTCTTGTTTGAACTTCTGCGTTTTGAATAGCGAGTTGACCGGTAATAGAGGGTTCTAATTCTTCCCAGCTTGTGTAATATTCTGCCTTATCTGTTCCGACTAATATGCCTTTTTCATAAAACACGCTCTTAGCCTTTTCTAAAGAACTTTCTTCAAACCAATCCCATTGAGAATCTATGAATTTGTTTGCCTCGGCTTTTAAAGACATTAAATCGATCGGCTGAGACTCGGGTTTTTCATCAGTGCACGAAAACGATATAAATAAGAGAAATAGTAAAGAGATTTTTTTCATTTTAATTGGATTTAGATTTAACCCGAAGTTAAGTTGTGTTTTGCAACAAACAAATTTTAGGCCTAAAAAAATTTCACCTTTAAGAGAGATCAATTAAGCACCCCAAGGGCATAAACAACTAACCAAGACCCTTATTGCCTCTAACTATCTCGTCAAAGATTCGTTTTACCTGTATATCACCAAAGCCGTAAACGGCTTCTTTTTGGCTAAATTCTACAAATACCTTCCCAAAACTTGAAGGTTTTAACTTTTTAGTTATTTCTAAAAGGGATGTGTAAGGCCTGCTTTGCTCAATAAACGAAGTGTTCATGTCTTTATAGGCTTTGGCGGCTGGTATGATATATTCGCTTAAATGAGATAATTCTTGAACAAGACGGATTAATTCATCTGAATTGTTTGAAGAGTACGCCAGCCATAGCGGAGCAATCTTTGTAATATCAATTAGTAATCGGCCCTTAAAAACAGCTGTTAATGCTTTCCTCGACAATAGACCAAAGTTAAATCTGGCCACCCCTGACGGTTTGGCCCAAGACACCTTTCCATTAAATCCAAAGCGGACTAGAAAATAGCAGACAAACCAAAAATTTGCTTGACAAAAAAGGTCTTCCTCAAACCAAAGAATGATTTCTGAGGGCTTTATATCCGCAACCATTTTCATTAACGGAGTAGACAACTCAAGTGAGTAGTGTTCTTTGGCTGAAGGGTCGTATGTGTCCGACAAATAAGCCGCCCTAGATTCAAAAAATTCCTCAAATGCAACTACATTTTTGGGTCCTTCGATTAGACATTCCCTGAAAACTATTGTATTGCCGGGCAAATCTGCAGGAAACTGTTCGCCAAGCGCATCGCCATTAAGAATATGAATAATTGAGTCGGCCATTTACGAATTTGGAATAAAGGTAAACTAGAATGTGTTGATTCACTTGGTATTACGTGTACCTTTAAAACATGAAGCCGTTTTTTAAAAAGATAGTTATCGCGCTCGCAGTAATTGTTTTGGGATCAATATTTTTTATCAAGTTATTCTCGAAGCCTTTGCCCGATGCGATTACGGGGCCTGAAGCTGATCAATTAGCAAGAGATGTTCAAGAGGTGCTAAATATTTCGGGATACGTAGCGCTAAACGAAATACAATTCAGTTTTAGAGATCACCACTATTTATGGAATAAGATCGAAGATCGCGTCCTAGTTTCTTGGGACCATTATAAAGTTGAACTTCTCCTCTCTGAGATTGACAACTCGATAATTGTTCAAAGCGCTATAGGAGCAGATCGCTTTGCCCTTATTGAAAAAGCGAAGGCTTACTTCTATAACGACTCGTATTGGTTAGTTGCGCCGTTTAAATTCTTTGACCCAGGAGTTGAAAGAGCCTTGGTCGAAACTGAACCGGGGAAACAGGCATTACTTATCACACATACTAGCGGGGGAGTGACACCAGGAGACTCCTATTTGTGGCATCTGGATGAAAACCGAAGACCCACCCATTTTGACCTTTGGGTAAGCATCATTCCTGTTAAAGGAATTTCTGCCACTTGGTCAAATTGGGAAACCAAGCAAGGGGTTTCATTTTCAACCCTTCATAAATTAGGGCCTCTAGAAATCACTATTGCTGATCTTGAAGTGAATTAGAACACGAGACAAACAATAGGCATCAGAAATTGACAGGCCTGTTAAATTATATTTCTTCCTTGGTCGAATAGACCTTAGAAGATCGTAACTCATGTTTTTTGTCCGATAACACAAAGCGTTCCCGCCCAACCCTCTTTGGCGTCGAGCCTACGTGCGCTTACTTCCTCGAACCCAGCCTTTTTGAACATCTGAATCCAATCTTTCTCAGAGAAGAGTCTCATTAGATTAATGCCACATTTCTCTGGCCAATCATGGGAAACGGTGTTTTCTCTGTAGAAGTCAATGCCCATAACTAATCGACCGTTAGTCCCAAGCCAGTTATCGTGAATTTTTGCTAGTAATTCTTCAGGTTTTTCTAGATAATAGAACACCTCCATACTATGAATAACATCGTACTTTTTATTCGGAGACCATTTAGTCAAGTCCTCTCTGTAATAAGTGTTTAAACGGTCTGTTTCTCTAGCCTTTTCGATCATTTTTACTGATCCATCGACCCCCTCCGATAACAGGCAGTCCTCCATACTTTTCACGAGACGAACGACCCAGCCGTTTCCGCAACCCGCGTCTAAAAATGAAAATGGTCGCTTGGGAAGGCTAAGTTCAAGCATTTGAAGTACGGCGGAACGATGCCCGTCTGCCATTCCCTCATCTTTTCCTATTTCGGCCCACGTGTTGAATACTTCGATTGGAGATTGCTTCATATGATTTTGTTGTATCTTTTTCAAAGCCAATATAAAAAACAATACATGCATCGTCGAGATTTCCTTAAGCAATCTGCCGCTGTTGCTGCACTTGCCTCTTTACCACTAGCGTGTTCTCCTATACCTCCGGCCTCGCGATTTGCTATGGGGCTTCAGTTGTATACGGTTCGTGATGCAATGGAAAAAGACCCTGTAGGCACTTTAAAGGCCCTCAAGGAGATGGGGTATTTGCATTTTGAATCTTATGGCTACGACGCCGACACTAAGACCTATTACGGTTATGAACCCGAAGCTTTCAAGACGATACTATCAGACCTAGGATTACGAACTACCAGTGGTCATTATGGAATGGCTACTTTGCTAGAGGCTAATCAAAAGGATCAAGCGGCTTATATAGAAAGCTGTATTGAAGGCGCCACTCGCTTAGGCGACCCCTACATTGTTTTCCCCAAACTTCCAGAAGCATATCATTCTGTCGAAGGCTATGCGCACTTGGTAAAAAGGCTCAATCAAATGGGCAAACAGATTACCGATGCAGGGCTAGGCTTCGCCTATCACAATTTTGGCTTCGACTTTGACGCCTACGACGGGCGTACCGGAATAGACTGGGTAATTGAAGAGACCAACCCTGAATGGGTGAAACTAGAGGTAGACTTTTATTGGCTTATGCGCGCAGGGGTAATGACCGCAGATGAATTAGTTGAAAAGGCGCCGGGAAGAATGCCGCTATGGCATATTAAAGACATGCATAAAGTGTCAAAGGACTATACGGAGTTAGGCAATGGCAGTATTGACTACACGAAGATATTACCTGACCCTATTCGATCTGGACTAGAATGGTTTTACATTGAACAAGGCGGAAACTTTGCAGAAACCTCTATGAAAAGCGTTGAGGTTAGCGCAAACTTCTTTAAAGCGAACCTCAAGACTTATTTATAGTTTTTTGATATTGCCCCAGACTCTTGCTTAAATCTTCAAGCGAAACCCCTTTGGTTTCTGGCATGAGGAGCAGAACCCATACAAGCTGTAACACCATCATCACGGTAAATATGCCGAAGACGGCGCTTGCCCCAATAGTAGTGAATAATAGAGGAACAAGAGCGGGTATAATTGCTGCAAGAACCCAATGTGTTGAGGTTCCTACCGCTTGTCCTTGAGCCCGCTGTTTGTTGGGGAATATTTCTGAGATGAACACCCAGATAACAGCCCCTTGTCCGATCGCGTGAGAAGCAATAAACAGGAAAAAGAAATAAGTTACATGCATTCCGAACCATTCTGTAGCAAAACTATAGGTAACAAGGCCGAGAGATAAAATATATCCGAGAGAACCGATGATCATGAGCTTTTTTCGTCCCGACTGGTCGATAAGGCTAAGACCTATTAACGTAAAGATGAGATTTACCGCCCCAACCCCTATGCTACTGAGCAGAGCCGCGCTTGACTCTAAACCTGCCATTTCAAAAATTCTTGGGGAGTAATAAAGAAAGGCATTGATTCCCGAAAATTGGTTGAATGCAGCTAATGCAATAACTAACCACAACTGTTTGCGATACTTTTTCTGAAAGACGGTTTCGGCAGTTTCGTTCCCTGCGGCTTTGTCAATATCGCCGATCACCTCATCAATGTTTACTGAAGCGTGGTGTAATCGTACAAGTATTGACCTTGCTTGATCTACCTCTCCTCTACCTAACAACCAACGGGGACTTCTAGGAACCCGGGTAATTAAAAGTAAATAAGCTACAGCGGGCAAGGCCTCTGCCCCTAGCATATAACGCCAAGCGTTATCCCCTGAAACTAGGCTTCCTATGAAATAGTTTGACGCAAAGGCCACAAGAATACCAAAAACGATATTGAACTGATAGAGCGCTACAAGCTTGCCGCGTTCTTTGGCAGGTGCAATTTCTGAAACGTAAGCAGGAGCAGCAATGGTAGATACACCAACACCTATGCCTCCGATAAAACGAAACAAGGCAAAAAGGTAAGGATCGCTCGTAAGCGCAGAACCTAGTGCAGAAACGAAATAGAAGATACCGATATAAAATAGCGTCTTTTTTCTACCCAATTTATCGGTTGGAAAAGCACCAAGTGCCGCTCCTAAAACCGTTCCCCAAAGTGCTGAGGACATGACCACAATGCCATGGAACGCGCTTGATTCACCCCCGAGGGTGTAATCTCCCCACAGGCTAGAGAGTGATTGGTCTGCCCCAGAGATTACTACGGTATCAAAACCGAATAAAAAACCGGCTAGCCCAACAATAAGGCTCCAGGCATAAAGTTTACTTTGATTGGCTGACATAGTTGCTTATTTGAAGGGTCAAAGTAGCAAAAAGAATTGATAGCTTACCTTTGGTAAGATTGCTTTAAAGTAAAATTATGAATTCTCAGAAGTACTCAGAGGTAATGATAAGTGTTCGTAAAATAGTACGAGCTATTAATCTAGAAAGTAAAAGGATCGAGAAAAACCTAGGCATTAGTATCCCTCAATTATTGACGCTGAAACATCTTAACGAACAGTCAGACTATAAGTCGACTATGCGGCGTTTAAAAGACTTTTTGTCTTTAAATGCAAGCACAGTTACTGGTATTGTAGCTAGGCTAGAGGCTAAGGGGTATATTGCCAGACTGCCTGACCCTAACGACAAAAGATCTACGCCTATTGTTCTCACTTCGAAAGGAAATGAATTGATTAAAAAATCCAACGAATCATTACACGAACGTATATCAAGAAATCTCGATAGAATCTCTGATGAAGAGTACCTAATCATAGTTCAACCTCCTTATTCGTATTTCTTCAGGAATTTCCATTACCTGCTTTGACTAGCTTTCTTGGCATTTTCATGGTTGCTGTATTTTTTGTTACATCTTCAGATAGTGGTTCATTGGTTATTGACAGCATCACTGCTGGAGGAAAATTAGATGCTCCTGTAGGACAACGTATTTTATGGGCTCTCACAGAAGGCGCTGTGGCTATCGCGCTACTCTTAGGAGGAGGCCTTAAAGCCATGCAAACAGCTTCGGTTAGCACTGGCATTCTCTTCTT
>PZPI01000078.1 GCA_003045935.1 Bacteroidota bacterium
TGTTCTTTGGATGAAGCCTCCGCCTAGTGTCGCTCTAGGATTGTTTTTAGTAGCCGCCTGCCCTGGTGGAAATGTTTCGAATTTTATGAGTCATTTGGCCAAGGCAAATACAGCCCTTTCAATAACGCTTACCGCTTTTGCTACTTTATTATCAGTAATTATGACTCCTCTGAATTTTCAGTTGTATGCTTCGCTTTATGAACCAACAGAGGTGTTGCTACGATCGATTTCAGTGGAGCCCGCTGACCTCTTCAAAGTAGTTGTGTTGCTTCTCGCCTTTCCCTTATCTCTAGGACTTTACACCAGATACCGATTCAAGTCGATTGCTGTGCGCCTTAAAAAGATTTTGAAGCCTTCATCCTTAATCTTATTTATGGTTCTTGTGGGGATGGCGTTAGCTTCAAATTGGGAAGCTTTTCAAAAATACGCCACCCAGTTTGCTGATTTGGTTATTTTTCACAACACTCTAGCAATTTTATTAGGATTTATAACAGCAGCAGTATTCAGGCTAGATCGCTATTCACGAAGAAGTATTGCTATTGAAACAGGTATTCAAAATTCTGGTTTAGGGTTACTCCTGATTTTTAGCTTTTTTGATGGTCTCGGAGGTATGGCAATTATAGCGGCCTTGTGGGGTGTTTGGCATCTTATTTCTGGTCTTCTACTCGGTCTGTTTTGGGGAGTTTTAAGGGATCGAATACGCGTGTTTATTCGAACTTCTGTTATTGCCATCGTCCGTGTTCTATTATATTTTAATTACAAGAAAATTGAGATTCATGGGCTTGAAAACATCCCTAGTGGTAGAGTGATCTTCGTGGGCAATCACCAAAATGGGCTCATTGATCCATTGCTTATAGCAGCTTTTAATAAAAAGCCAACGACTTTTTATACAAGAGCTAGCGTTTTTAATAATCCTATAGTTTCGAGAATCCTGCATTACCTTGGGTTACTACCGATATTTCGTTTTAGAGATGGTAGCCGAAATCTTCGAAATAATATTGAATTATTTGAAAAAGGGGCCGATGCGCTATTAGAAAAAAGAGAGGCCATTGCTCTTTTTCCCGAAGGGAATCATGGTGCTAAGCGTCAGATACGACCCTTGAAAAAGGGTGTAATTCGATTAATCGAGACGATTTACCAGAAGGATTCTAGTGAAGAGGTGTTTTTGGTACCAGTAGGTTTTAATTACTTAGAGCTAGCGCAGTTTAAAGATGAGGTTTCTGTCAGATTTGGAAAACCCATTAGATCGCAATCATTATTGAACAACAATGGAATGATTGATCTGAAGTTACTTGAACTAATTCACCAAAGCCTTCAAACCTTAACGACCCATATTGGAGATGCCTATGAATTAAAAATCGAATATCTTGAAAATTCACAGGTTAACTGGTTAGACCCTGATGAGGTGTATAGGGTACTTGAAAATTATCCCAAAGTCTTACCTTCAAATACTTCACCCTTACCCTCAACCTCTTATTTTTTCTCCTGGCCAGTGGTCTTATTTTGGCGTAAATACTTGCTGCCAAAGATCGACGAGCTTGAATTCATAACTACTCTTCGATACGCTTACATCGGTGTGCTTGTACTTATCTGTATTATTCTATGTATTTTGGGAGTGATATTCATTTTATAGACCAAAAATTGATTCTATGGAGATCAAATCAGAACATCAAATGTACTGCCATGAGTGTGGTAAACTCGTAAGTAAGAATGCAGTGATTTGTCCTAATTGCGGAGTTGGATTTGGAAATACTTCCAAATCAGGATTGCCGGTAGATTCCCGATTCTTAGCCACTTTATTACTCTGTTGGTTTTTGGGTGTATTTGGTATTCACCGTTTTTATACCGGACATACGACAATTGGTATTCTTCAACTCATTACTTTAGGGGGCTGTGGTATATGGGCGATCATCGATTTTATTTTGATTGTAACTGGAAATTTCAAGGATGCTCAAGGTCTTCCAATACGTTCAGCAGTTTAGGGTTTCCTTAGAATCTACCTTACTTGCCCTTCTAGCGAGTTATCAGATTCTCACCCTATACCTTGCCGATCATTTAGGAAGCTCTATAGCTATTCCTTGCCTTTTTACCTTACTAACAGATCACCATTGTTGGGGATGTGGATTGTCTAGAGCTTTATGGTCGCTCGTTCAAGGAGACTTTTTAGGGGCATATGAATACAATCCAGCTATTTATTTGATACTCGGATTTTATATTTATCGTGGAATCAGGTTCTATCTATTTGGTAATCAATAGATAAGTCGATCTAAAAAAATTTCTCTTTTTTTCTTCAAAAAGTTAAATGCCATAACTTTTTAGTTAGTTTTGCTCAAAATTACAACCCTCGAGGTTGTAGCCTAGCGTTTTGAAATTAAATGTTCTGCTCGGGTCCAAGAGTGTTTTGAAGTTCGCTCAGAAGACCGCATTAGGAATGGTGCTCCGAGCCATAGGCCAAACTTCAAAAGTAAAATCTTTTCTCCGCTCGCATAGGGTATGTCTAACCTATGTAGAGATTCATTCATTACAGATCTGAAAGGTGTAGAAGTGCGATTTAATAATTGCAAGAGTTCGCCTATTATCTACACTAATACCTATCTAGAATGAAAACCAAATACATTGATCTAATTGATCAGACTTATTATTTTCCGCAAGAGGAATTTGCACTTAGAGACGACCACTTACTGTTTCATGGTATTGAACTCATGGAGTTGGTTAAGGAATATGGTTCTCCACTCAAATTCATGTATCTGCCTAAAATCACCGAAAATATTACGCGTGCTAAAGGTTGGTTTGCAGATGCGATTCATAAATACGATTATAAGGGTAATTATCATTATTGCTATTGTACTAAAAGCTCACACTTCAGACACGTTATTGAACGTGCCCTTGACGCTGGGGTGTTTTTAGAGACTTCTTCAGGGTACGACTTGTCTATTGTCGAGACTTTATTAGGTGAGGGTAAAATTAAACCCGAGGATACCGTAGTCTGTAATGGGTTTAAGCAAGAGAATTACGTTGCCAAAATTGCTGATTTATTAGATCGTGACGCTGTAAAGGTTCTTCCTGTACTTGATAACTTCGTCGAGATCGACCAGATCAAAGAAAAAACAAAGAAGCCTTTTTCAGTAGGGATTCGAATTGCCTCTGAAGAGGAACCGAAATTTGAATTCTATACCTCAAGGTTAGGGATCGGATACAAGAATATCGTTCCTTTTTACAAACAGTACATTAGAGATGATGAACAGGTTTCATTGAAGATGCTCCATTTCTTTATTAACACAGGTATCCGCGATACGGCTTATTACTGGAATGAGCTTCAGAAATGTCTAAGAGTTTACGTAGCGCTGAAAAAGATCTGTCCGAGTTTAGATTCACTCAATATCGGTGGTGGGTTTCCTGTAAAAAATTCGCTGGCCTTCAGTTATGATTACGCCTACATGGTTGACGAGATCGTTAATCAAATTCGTATCGCTTGCGAAGAGGCTGAGGTTCCCGTTCCTGATATTTACACAGAGTTCGGAAGTTACACGGTTGGTGAAAGTGGAGGCACGATTTATAAAATATTGTATCAAAAGCAGCAGAATGATCGTGAGAAATGGAATATGATTGATTCTTCGTTCATCACAACCATGCCAGATTCATGGGCCATCAACAAACGATTTATTATGCTCGCCCTTAACCGATGGTCAGACACTTACGAGAGAGTTCTCTTGGGAGGAGTGACTTGCGACAGTGATGACTATTACAACTCAGAACAGCACGTCAATGCTATTTATTTGCCTCGTTTTAGCAAGACCTATCCGCTGTATATCGGATTCTTTAACACCGGAGCATACCAAGAAACCATAGGTGGGTTTGGAGGATTACAACACTGTTTGATCCCTCAGCCTAAATACGTTCTTATCGATCGCGATGAGAATGGAGAGATTACTACTAAACTTTTTAAAGGGCAGCAGACTGCCGACGAATTCTTAAATCAATTAGGTTATTAAAATGAAAACATTCGCTGGAATACCCGCCGAATACGCTAGCGCAGATCGCGCTAAAGTAACCCTTATACCTGTCGCTTATGACGGCACGAGTACTTGGGGTAAAGGAGCCGATAAGGGCCCCGCAGCCTTTTTAGATGCTGCCGAAAATATGGAACTCTATGATATAGAGACCGAAACAGAAGTCTATAAGCAAGGTGTTTACTTGCACGAGACTTTAGAAGGCTTTACTACACCTGATGCCATGGTTGAGAAGGTTTATACCAAGGTGAAGGACCAGTACGGAAGAGGAAAGTTAGTTTCTCTAGTGGGTGGCGAACATTCAATTTCGATTGGAGCAATTAGAGCTACAGCTCATTATTTCGGAGATGTAACTGTGGTTCAGTTAGATGCACATGCTGATTTAAGAGAAGAGTATGAAGGGACTCCTTACAATCATGCATGCGCCCTTTACGAAGCACAGCAGACGACTAACTTAATCCAAGTAGGTATTCGTTCTATGGACAAGCTTGAGGCTCAGCGTGTTGACCCGGAGCGTATGTTCTATGCTCACGAATTAGAGAGTGATGAGTATTGGATGGACAAAGCCATCGACCTCATGGGTGAAAAGGTATACATCACCATTGATTTGGATGCTTTTGATCCTTCTCTAGTACCTGCAACAGGTACTCCAGAGCCAGGCGGTTTGCTGTGGTACGAGACGCTTTACTTTTTACAGCGAATTATAACTGAAAAAACAATGGTTGGCTTTGATATTGTTGAGTTGTGTCCGAATGGTGATTCAGGCTCACAGGCATCTAGCTTTTTAGCAGCTAAGCTGTATTATAAAATACTTTCTTACCACTTTAATCAAGAATAATGCACATTTCAAATTTTTTAGAATCTCATTATTTACACTTTAATGCTGCTGCCCTTGTGGATGCTGCAAAGGGGTATAAGCAACAGCTTGAACAGGGAAATAAGATGTTAGTGTCTCTGGCAGGTGCTATGAGTACCGCGGAGTTAGGGAAGAGTTTATCTCCCATGATTAATGAAGATAAGATTCACATTATCTCTTGTACCGGTGCGAATCTTGAAGAGGATGTAATGAATCTCGTTGCTCACAATCACTACAAGCGTATTCCTCATTATAGAGACCTTACGCCTGTAGAAGAACGAGAACTTTTAGATCAAGGGTTAAACCGCGTTACCGACACCTGTATTCCTGAAGAGGAGGCTTTTCGAGTACTTCAAAAGCACATGTTTGAGCTTTGGAAGGCTGCTGAAGAAAAAGGAGAACGTTATTTTCCACATGAGTTCTTATATCAATTACTGAACTCAGGTGCTCTTGAGGAGGCTTACCAAATTGATCCAAAAGATTCATGGATGATTCAGGCTGCCAAGAAAAACCTTCCAATGGTTGTTCCAGGATGGGAAGACTCAACCATGGGAAATATCTTCGCTAGCTATGTGATTAAAGGAGAACTAAAAGCTTCTACCGTGAAGTCGGGAATCGAGTACATGACTTATTTAGCAGATTGGTACAAAAATCAATCTCAAGTAGGTTTCTTCCAAATCGGAGGAGGTATTGCCGGAGACTTCCCAATTTGTGTGGTACCGATGTTGTATCAAGATCTTGAATTAGAACAGACTCCTTTCTGGAGTTATTTCTGCCAGATTAGTGACTCAACGACTAGTTATGGGTCCTATTCAGGTGCGGTTCCTAACGAGAAAATTACTTGGGGTAAGCTTGATATTGATACCCCTAAGTTTATTATTGAATCAGATGCAACCATTGTTGCACCGTTAGTTTTTGCTTATATCCTAGGTTACTGATGCAACGGCTAATTGTCGAATTCAAGAAGTTGACTCTTGAGAATCGCAAGGCGTTCTCTGAGTTATATGCTGATGGTTATGGAGATAACGAAGTAGTTTCGTTTACCTCATCAAGTGGCACTAAGATTCAATGCTTACCTCTTCGAGTGGGAGATATATCCTATCTCGTAAAAATAGGTTCGGTAAGTCGTGATTTCTGGGAAAATGATCAATCTTTAGAAGGCGTTGTCGAAATCGGAGACAACGATTAATCTAGATTAAGAATTAGGGAGGCTTTTTAGTCTCCCTTTTTTTATGGGGTATCTTTAAAACAAAAACATGAAAACGAAATTGTTTGTAGCTGATTCTCGGGGCTACGCTGACCATGGGTGGTTAAAATCCTCTCACAGTTTTAGCTTTGCTTCTTATTTCAATCCTGATCAGATGAATTTTGGTGTGCTTCGCGTACTTAACGATGATTGGGTTGCCCCTTCAATGGGATTTGAAACTCATGGGCACCGAGACATGGAAATCATCTCGATTCCTCTCAGTGGTGACCTAAAGCATCGGGACAATATGGGGAATGAAACCATTATTCGCTCAGGAGACATACAGGTCATGAGTGCTGGTTCTGGAGTGCAGCATAGCGAAATGAATGCGAGTGCGAGTGATCCAGTTGCATTTCTTCAGATATGGATTTTTCCTAAAGAAAAAAATGTATCTCCCCGATACGATCAGCTTACTTTAAAAGTAGAAGATAGCACCAACAGGTGGCAACAAATTCTATCTCCGAATAAGGAAGATGAAGGGGTTTGGATACATCAAGATGCCTTCATGCATTTAAATCATTTAAATCCGCAGGGTAGCACAACTTATACTTTAAAGAATGCTGCTAATGGAGTTTACCTCTTTGTAATTGAGGGTGAGGTTCTCGTCGAAGGAGAAAAGCTAGGAAGAAGAGATGCAATTGGGATCACCGAAGTAGCTAAATTTACACTTAGCGCCCAGACAAATGCTAAGCTTCTAGCCATTGAGGTACCGATGGCCTAAAAAATCGATTAAGGTGTAATCTAATTTTCTAAATTTGCGCCCATGATTGCCACTATTTGCAGAAGAGCGCATTTTAATGCTGCCCACCGTTTACACAACCCGTCATGGAGCGATGAAAAGAATCGTGAGGTTTTTGGTAA
>PZPI01000007.1 GCA_003045935.1 Bacteroidota bacterium
TTCTGGATTTTCATGAAAATGTCTTCGCCATTCAATTACTTTTTCATTGATATCAGCAAAGGTTTTTTCGCTTATAGATTGAGCTTGCATTGCAGAAAACACAAGTGCGAAAGCCACCAAAAGGGATTTAGATAATGATTTCATTCTTTGGTTTTAAAAGATGTTACTAAATATATGAACTTAGATTCTCTGACCCATAAAGAATTCAATAAATTCGAAGTTTAAAGTTTGATTCATGTCGTATTTAGAGGAACTTAATGATGCTCAGCGCAGTGCCGTTTTACATAAAGATGGACCTTCTATGGTTATCGCTGGTGCAGGCTCAGGAAAAACTCGCGTACTCACTTATCGAATTGCTCACCTCATTCACGGTGGAGTCGATCCGTTTAATGTTCTTGCTCTAACCTTTACAAATAAGGCGGCAAGAGAGATGAAAACAAGAATTTCTAAAATTGTAGGTGATAACGAAGCGAAGAATCTATGGATGGGTACCTTTCACTCGGTCTTTGCAAAGCTATTGCGATTCGAAGGTCATCACCTGGGGTTCCCATCAAATTTCACCATATACGACACTCAAGATTCTCAAAGACTTATTAGCTCCATTATTAAAGAAATGGGACTCGATAAGGACATCTATAAATACAAGCAAATCCAGCAGCGTATATCTGCCTTTAAAAACAGTTTAATTACCGTCAAGGCTTATTACAACAATCCTGAATTACAAGAAGCGGATGCTATCGCTCGTAAGCCTCGCATGGGAGAAATCTATAACGAGTATGTCAATCGTTTATTCAAGGCAGGAGCGATGGACTTTGATGATTTATTACTTCGGACGAATGAACTTCTCAACCGTTTCCCAGAGGTGCTTGTTAGATATCAAGAGCGATTTAAATACATACTGGTAGATGAGTATCAGGATACCAATCACTCGCAATATTTGATCGTTAAGGCCTTATCTGATCGATATCAAAATATTTGTGTTGTGGGAGACGATGCACAAAGCATTTATTCTTTTAGAGGTGCGAACATTAGTAATATACTCAATTTTCAACGCGATTACGATCAGGTAGCAGTTTACCGATTAGAGCAGAACTATCGATCCACTAACACTATTGTTCGAGCGGCGAACTCGGTAATTTCAAAAAATAAGGATCAAATCGAAAAGCAGGTTTGGACAGACAACCCAGATGGAGATAAAATAATTGTTCATCGGAGCGCTACTGATGCAGATGAAGGAAGATATGTTGCAAGTACCTTATTCGAATGGAAACTTAACAACCAATTAAAAAACGGTGACTTTGCAGTTTTATACCGAACCAACTCTCAGTCAAGAGCCATAGAGGATGCGCTTCGAAAACGTGATATTCCCTACAGAATATATGGTGGACTTTCATTTTATCAGCGAAAAGAGATTAAAGACGTTCTAGCTTATTTACGCCTAGTAATTAACCCCAAAGATGAAGAAGCGCTAATGCGGGTAATCAATTACCCGACCCGTGGTATTGGACAAACGACTCTTGATAAACTAGTCGTTGCTGCGAAGGAAACGGAAATGAGTGTATTTGAACTACTTTCTCCTGCGAACCGTTCATCGCTTAAAATAAATGCTAACACCTCAAATCGATTAGAAGACTTCGCGACAATGATAAGAAGTTTTCAGATTTTGGCTGAGAGTGCTGATGCTTTTGCCCTTACCGAGCATGTGATCAAGAAGTCGGGTTTAGTACTTGAGATGAAAAAAGACGGAACTCCTGAAGGTATTGCTCGACTTGAGAATATGGAAGAGCTTCTAAATGGTATTCAAGACTTCGTAGAGGGTCAGCGAGAAATTGACGAAGCTACAGGTTCAATTGCTGAATTTTTAGAGGATGTAGCTTTAGCTACAGATTTAGATAAAGAGGTGGGGGATGATGATCGAGTAGCACTGATGACGATTCATCTCGCTAAAGGTTTAGAATTTCCATATGTTTTTATTGTAGGAATGGAAGAGGATTTGTTTCCTTCAGCAATGAGTATGAATACACGGGCTGAACTTGAAGAGGAGCGAAGACTTTTCTATGTGGCTCTTACCCGTGCTGAAAAACAAGCCGTATTGACCTTTACCATAAATAGATACAGATGGGGTAAACTTATCGATGCTGAGCCTAGTCGGTTTATTGAAGAAATTGATGAGCAATATCTAGATAATCAGGTCGTTGATTTTAGAAGAAATTTCAGTCCCTACCTTGATACGAGCCTATTTGGCGAGGTAGATCATTCAAAATTAAGAACAGTAAAACCTAAAGCAGGAACACCTCCTTCCATTGGCAAACCAACCGAAAAACAACTTCAAAAGCTGAGAAAAATAAAACCAACTTCTGTACAACCTGCTGCAGAATCTGCAACGCTTTACGCCGATTTGAGTGTTGGGGTAAAAGTTATTCACGAGCGATTTGGAACGGGTGTAGTTCAAAGTATTGAAGGGATCGGAGTAAATAAAAAGGCAGAGATCCTGTTTGAATCTGGAGGAATTAAAAAACTCTTATTGAAGTTCGCAAAACTTCAAATCATCAAATAAAAAAAGGGCCTCATATTGAGGCCCTTTTAAATTAGATTGATCTGTTTCTCTATTATTGAATAGATGGACTTTTCATTCCCTCTTCAATCATATCATAGAACTGATCTAACTTCGGAAGTACAACGATTCGTGTACGACGATTCTTTGCACGATTAGCAGCACTGTTATTCTCAACTAGAGGAACGTAGTAACTTCGACCGGCAGCGGTCATTCTTTTAGGATCTACCTTAAACTCGTTTTGAAGAACACGTACAATTGCAGTGGCTCTTTTCACTGATAAATCCCAATTATCTTTAATCTCTGCATTGGTTTTAAAAGGAACATTGTCGGTATGTCCTTCGACCATAAATTCGAAATCAGGCTTAGCGTTAACCACTTTAGCTACTTTTCCAAGAACTTGTTTTGCTTGCTCTGATACTACATAACTTCCACTTCTAAAAAGTAGCTTGTCAGCAATAGAGACAAATACAACTCCTTTTTCAACGTTGACCTCAATATCGGTATCGTTAAGGTTTCCTAAAGCTCCTTTTAAACTCGCTACAAGTGCAAGATTAACTGAGTCTCTTCGTGTTATTGCGTCTTGAAGTCTTGTAATAGAAACTTCCTTTTCTTTAAGGCTTTCTAATGTTTTTTCTAGGTTCTCAGCACCCTTTGAAGTAAGCGTGGTGAAATCGTCCATATTGTTGATGAGCTCTTGGTTATTCGAACGCAAGAAATCGTTTTGACTAGAAAGCGCTTTTACCTGAGCTTCATACTTACTGATCTCAGTGGCATAATCATTCATTGTTCTTGTTGTTGTGGCAAGCTCATTTTTAGCGTTGTACAATTCTGAAGAAACGGTTTTGAACTTCTTTGAAGAAACACAAGAGCCTAAGGTTAGTGCTACAAGTGCTACGGGGATTAATTTAACTTTCATAATCATGTGTTGTTTTATACAATACCAAAATAGCAAATAGTTTGCCAAACTGTCAATAAGGACTAGAAAGGATGTTAAATTATTTTATGTTGCCTTTGATATAATAATCAAAAACAATAACTCTTTTAACTGGCTTTACGGTAGTATTAAATGAATTAGTTCGCTCTCTCAAATAGGTTCGAAACCTGGTATAAAATTGAAAATGAGCTTTTACTATAGCTATTGTGTGTTTCGGTTTGCCCTGAATTAGAAAAAACAAACCTGCAACACCATCTAAAATCAGTCTAGCTCCAATAATGAACCAAAGAAGTTGATCATCCGAATTCTTGACAAGATTCAGTAGGGAGTTTCTAAAGTTTAGTTGCGTTTTGAAGGGATTTGCATTAGACAAAGTTGATCCCCCTAGATGGAATACTTTGCTTTTTGAAGTATACCAAACCTGATATCCCATACGTTGAGCCCTCCAACATAGATCTATTTCTTCCTGGTGGGCAAAGTAGCGATCATCAAATCCCCTCAGTTCTTTGAAGAGTTCATTTCTAATAAAAAGACAAGCTCCTGTTGCCCAAAATACGGGGATTTCATCATTGTATTGACCATTATCTTTTTCAATATGAGAAAACAATCTCCCTCTACAATAGGGGTACCCTAAGAAATCTATAAAACCACCTGCTGCTCCGGCATATTCAAAAAGTTCTGGATTTTTTTCATCAAGAATTTTTGGTTGTACCACACCAATCTCTGGGTTTTTAAATAGATCAAGGACAGGTTCAATCCAGTTTTCTACAACGCGAACATCAGAATTTAATAGACATAGAATAGACTCATTGACTGATTTTAACCCTTCATTATAACCTCCGGCAAAACCATAGTTTTTATCCAGTGCTATAACCTGTACATCTTTAAAGTCTGAGTGGAGGGTTTCAACAGAGTTATCGGTTGAGCCGTTGTCGATTACATAGATACGCGCTTGAGCACTATTTTTTAAAACACTAGGTAGAAATCGTTTAAGAAGTTCACTACCATTCCAGTTGAGTATTACAATAGCTATATCAGATCTCATCTGCCTTGAAATTCATTGATAGAAGATAGCCAAGTATAGCTTTTATCTTCTCTGTTAAGTTGAGCTAACTTATGTGTTAAACCATTGGTTATAAGTAAGTAATCTGGTTGAAGAACTTCACAATATCTCAAACTCTGATGAATAACTTTTTGATCAAGGGCAACCGATGGAGCTTTACATTCTGCTAATAAATGAACGTATCCGTCTGATTTAAAAACAGCTAAGTCAAATCTAGAGTTAATTTGACCAGTTGTGACTTTATGTTCAACCTTCATGAGACTTTGAGAGATATTCCAATGATCAATTAAAAAGTGAATGAGATGTTGACGAACCCATTCTTCTGGCTGTAGTAAAACAAATTTTTTACGGATAATATCAAAGATGACCCATCCCTTTTCGGTATTTTTAGCCTTAAATGAATAAGACGGAAATTGAAGGCTTGGTAATGAATGCATCTCATACAAAAATACTACAATGAACAGTTTTGAATCTATTAAATCGGCCATTTCGAGCAAGAAATATCCGGCAGTAGCTGTTTTGTATGGTGAGGAGCCTTATTTCTTGAGAGAGTTGGCTAAACGGTTTGAAAATAGTGTGGTGCCACAGGAGGCAAAGGATTTTAATCAACATATCCTTTATGGAAAAGACACTACAATGGGAGAGGTGATTCAAAAGGCTCGAGCACTCCCTATGTTTTCTGATCAAACACTTGTATTAGTTCGAGAGGCTCAACACCTTTCTAAACAGTTGGGTGAGTTAGAGAGTTATTTGGAAAATCCAAATCCTACTTCGGTTATAGTTCTTGTTATGCATCAGAAATCATTAAACAGAAGACTGAAGGTGGTAAAGAGAATTGAAGAAAAGCAGTTGCTTTTTGAGAGTAAGCCTGTCTACGAAAATAAAGTAGGGGTATTTTTAGACGAACTGCTACGTAATAAAGGCGTAGTACTATCAAATAAAGCCAAACAATTATTGCTTTTTAGCCTAAGCACCGATCTTTCGAGATACGAACGTGAAATTGAAAAATTAATAAATGCCGATCCTGTTAATAAAAGTTTTGATGACGCACATATAGAACGTTATGTAGGTATCGATCGACAATACAATGTATTTGAACTTACTAAGGCACTAAGTCAAGGAAACCATAAGAGAAGTGCCTCGATATTAGGGTATTTTGCGAAGAATACTAAAGATCATCCACCCATTGCGACTTTAGCTGTATTATATCCTTTTTTTACGAAGGTTTTTCGTCTTCATACTTTGAGCAATCCAAAAGATGCTCCGAGGGCCTTGGGAATCTCCCCTTATTTTTTATCCGAGTATCAATCTGCCGCTAGAAATTTTCCAATGAAACGATTGACAAGGATTGTCAGTTCTTTACGAGAGATAGATTTGAAGTGCAAAGGAGTGGGAGTGGCCCCCGGTTTAAACGATCAGCAGATATATCAGGATATAGCAATGTCCTTGCTAGAATAAATTTACCTTGATTTAAAACGATCAGGACGACTCTCTCTCATGAGGTTATAAAGGCCTTCGAATATCTCTTCAGCGTTTGGTTTTGAAAAGTAGTCACCATCTGAGCCATAGGGAGGTCGGTGTTCCTTAGCCGAGATAACAAGTGGAGCAGTATCTAGGTGGCTAAATCCTTTCTGTTCTGAAATAATATGCCTGAGAAGAAATGCACTATATCCACCTGGAACATCTTCATCAATAATTGCGAGTCGATTGGTCTTTTTAAGACTTTCAATGGTACGATGACTTTTGTCAAATGGCCATAGGGTTTGAGCATCAATAATTTCACAAGTTATTCCGAAGGTACGCAGTCGTTCTGATGCCTCACAAACAATTTTTAGGGTAGAGCCATAAGAAACTACAGTAATATCAAAACCTTCTTCAATAACTTCGATTTCACCGATAGGAGTAGTAAAATAGCCAATGTTTTCAGGTAATGCTTCTTTGCTTCTGTAACCGTTTAACGGCTCGATGACAATAGCTGGTTCATTTGCTTTTAGAAGAGCGTTATACATACCTGCTGCTTGGGTCATGTTTCTAGGTGAAAGAATATAGATACCACGAAGTAAATTAACCAGTCCACCCATTGGAGAACCCGAATGCCAAATCCCTTCTAAACGATGCCCTCTAGTACGAACGATTAATGGTGCAATTTGCTGACCCACAGATCTATATCTTAGTGTGGCTAAATCATCTGTTAATACTTGAATGGCATAAAAGATGTAATCGAGATATTGAATTTCGGCAATGGGTCGTAATCCACGCATGGCTAAACCAATTCCCTGTCCGATAATGCTGGCTTCGCGTATACTCGTATCACTTACGCGATCTTCACCATACTTTTCTTGTAGTTCTTCTAGAGCTTTATTTACTCCTCCGATTTTACCCGTGTCTTCTCCAAAGATCATAAGGCGAGGGTCAGTGTCTAAAAGAATATCGAAATTTTCTTGAAGAATTCTTCTCCCATCAACAAAGTGGGGTTTATCCGGGTAAACAGCAGGAATATGAGGTATAGCCGTTAGACTACGATGACTTTCATCAATAAGTTCACTGCTATAAGCGTCTCGCTCTTCATTTTTTATTTGAGTAGCTAATTGATTTAAGCGTTGTAGTAGTTCGGACTGTCCTTTCTGAAAGGCAATATTTTTGGCAAGCTCTAGAGACACTAAGGTATCCTTTTTGAATACTAATTTTTTGGAATTTAGCTTCTTAAGGAGATCCTTGTACTCAGGTAAAGGATTAGAAAGGTTATCGCTTAATAACTCACTAAGATGACGTGCGTAACCGCGTGGGATTTCTTGATACTCTTTGAATGCGGTCTTTTTTGCCTCTTGTACCTCTAGGTGAACTTCTTCATCGATTTGGTTCAATTCTTCTAGGGTACAGACCTTATTTTCAAGAATCCATTGCTTGAAAGTTCTTAAACAATCATGGTTTTGTTCCCATGCTAGGCGGTCTTCGGATTTGTAACGTTCATGTGAACCAGAGGTGCTGTGCCCCTGCGGTTGAGTAAGTTCAGTAACATGTACTAAAACGGGTACGTGCTCTACACGTGCTAGCTTCTCTGCTTTTCCATAAGCCTCGATAAGCGCAGGGTAATCCCATCCTTTGACTTTAATAATTTCAAAGCCTTGAGTGTTTTCATCGCGACTAAACCCTTTTAAAGCTTCTGAGATACTTTGTTTAATGGTATGATATTCTGCCGGTACTGAAATGCCGTATTCGTCATCCCAAACACTCATAACCATTGGTACTTGCATTACCCCAGCCGCATTCATTACCTCAAAAAAGAGACCTTCTGAAGTTGAAGCATTACCAATAGTTCCCCAAGCGACTTCATCCCCTGAAACGCTAAACTTTGAAGAACCTTTAATCGATCGATTTCGATAAACTTTTGAAGCCTGAGCTAATCCAAGTAAACGTGGCATTTGCCCAGCAGTTGATGAAATATCTGATGCCGAGTTGTATTGCCTAGTTTGATTAATCCAGTTTCCATGTTGGTCCACATTAGGAGTAGAAAAATGCCCAGTCATCTGTCTACCACCGTTCATAGGTTCATGCGCTAAATCAGTGGTGCCGAACAACGTATGAAAAAATGAAACAGGGTTCATTACACCCTGAGCAAACATTAAAGTCTGGTCTCTATAATAGCCACTGCGATAATCGCCTGGTTTAAAGAATTTACCTAGGGCAATTTGTGGAAGTTCTTTGCCGTCACCAAAGATTCCAAACTTGGCACGTCCTAGAAGCACTTCTTTTCGACCCAATAGGCTGCATTCCCTGCTCAATCTAGCTATTCGATAATCCTCTAGAAGTTGAGATCGAAATTCAGAAAAAGTCATTTCATTATCGTGCATAGCCCTGCTTAAGTATCAATTCAATGTGGCAAAAATAAACAAACCCTTTACATTAGAACAAGGTTCTTGTAAAGAGTCGACTGAGTGTTTCAAAACGCAATGCAAGTACAAATCTTACCTTACTGAGGTAATCCTCGCTAAATGAGATATATCCTTTTTGATGGTGCACTGGTAAGTATATTTCTAAGAAATCGGGTACTAAATTTAATCGAATCCCGGATCCGTGGTAAATTTCTGCGTTTTGACCTAGATCTTTCTGAATGGCAATTTCAGTGTACATTTCTATAAAGCGATATAAGTTAATCGCTGTACTCAATGTAATCAGACCTTTATTAGCGAATTCGCGATTTACCTTCTCAGAAACAAATGCTCCCTCGGCTCTTACGAGTTGTTGAGAAAAGAAACCGCTAGATTCAGATCGACCAATGAGATTGTAGTCATAGAGATAGTCATTTGGTCCATTGACTCCGAATGAAAAATAATCATCATTGGTGTTGTTCTTGATAAAAGCCCCTGCGAATAATCGTGCACTAAGCTGAGTATTATTTGTAAATAATTTTCGGTATTCAATAGCTCCAGAGACCTTTATAAAACTATTTGAAATTTGCAAATCTGCTAGAGTACTTTGAAAATCAAATAAACTTTGAGTGCTCTGTTCATGACGAATATTAAGAACACCATAATCGGGATTAGTAAGTGTAGTTGACGCTACAATCTCATCATCAAAGCTTCTAGACACCAGGCGATATCTAAACATCCAACTATTTCTATGGCGTTTATTTAAATCAGGATCTTGCCCACTTAAACGAATAAAAGGGGTTAAGGTTGTGTAAAGCGAGTTTTTATTAAAGTGCTGAGAAGCGCCAAAAATCCCGTAAGAAACACGAGTCCTGTTTCGGTCCATCATCCAATTATTCCTTAAGACTGAAAAATTACCAATGACTGTATTTTCTTTGGAGGAATAAAGAGGGGTAATCTGAAACTCAGTGGGTTTATTCAGTAGACCTTGATTCGAAAAACTAAAGCCGGCAGCAACTCCATCGTATAGATTGTAGTTGGCTTGGGGGGTTATAAAAAGATTGTTGTGAGCTGCACTGGGAAGATCTGTGAAGGGTAGTATTTTTATAGGCTTAGCGAAAAGTTTGGATCTTGGATTTAATACATTATTATTGGTCTTAAACTCGGGTGATTCAAGATTAGGGTTTACTACATATCGAACTCCAGGTTTGTTTTCAAAATTTACGTAGGGTTGCCTATTTGAATTATAAACCCATTTTTCCTCCAGTATTGAATCTCCTGTCATTTGCGCCACTTTAACCGGTAATGCGTATGCTCCATTTTGTGAAACTCTTAAAAAATCAATTCCCGATCGCTGTTGTTCAAGATGTAACTTGAAATCGACATGATTTCTGTTGCTTAATATTCTCCGATCAACAATTGGTGCATTGATTTTAGAAGGTAGGTACCATTTTAAGTCAAACGCAGAGGCACCGGGTTTTAGGTATTGACTAAGCTGATAGGATTTGAGGTCAGATCGAATCGCTAATTTATTTTCATCACTAATACTTAAATCAAACAATTGAGCAGATCGTATAGGATGTGCAATTTGCCAATTGTAATTGAGTAATTGATTTGACCTAGATAATAAAGGTTGGTCTGAGTTTTTATTCTCTATATATCGATCAAGCCATTGAAAATGATGGTTAAAATCGATCTGCCCGAGATAGTACTTTTTGACAGGCCACCAACTGGCAAATTTTCCACCAAACGAGAGGTTTGGGTATTGATAAGAAACATACTCTTGCAGTAAATACTGGGAGAAGCCATCAATATAAAACTGTTCGAGCTCAGGATTAGAATCAAAATTGAGTTGTAAATACTTACGAGCAATGGTCTTCAATAATTTTAATTCTTCAATAAATTTTGACGGATAAGGTGACAAAAAAGCTGGAATGTCATCAATACCCACCAGAGGTCGTTCTTTGTAGTCTTGTTCTAGAATAAGAAGTGGTCTGAAACTTATCCCCGCCAAATAATTCTCAAGAAAAGGTATGACTCGATCTAAGGTCGCTTCAATGTTGTCAAAATCAGCTAACCAAGCATTTGTCATGATAATTTCGGGTAGTTGATTATTGAAATGAGTGGCGTTTTCAGTGTAATTAACAACAATTGCAGGAGGAGAGGCAAGAACTCCTCCAATTTGATGGGTGCCAATGGCAGGTAAATCACTTTCAATAAAAAGCTTCTTTGTATCGTTAAATCTAATGTAATAAGACACAATTCCTGATCGTTGATTTCCACGCTGCCTAAAATGATGTGCTCTTAACCTTTCATCTTCTTTGGGCACGGGAATGATGAATTGATTTTTAAGAATAAAAGACTCTTTGTCTTTTCCGTAACCTGTAAACCTGATATCTGGAAGATATAGCGTGTAATCAATGTTTAGAGTTAAGGGATCTGTCTTATTGCCAGGAGGAATTTTAATGGCTAAAATGTCGAATTCAATTCGTGAATAAGGAACTTCTGAATCGTTGATTTTGATTCTTAAATCAAAAGTTCGACCCCGATCTTTCTCGGCCGCAAGATGAAGTCGTCTATCAAAAACCTGCCTAAATGATTTGGCTAGTGGGGTTACTTTAGAGGAATAAGAATGATTCCAATCATATAAATACAATGAGTCTCCATAAACAAAGTACTCAGGGCTTAATTCTACATGGCTAGACACCTTAATGGTTTGATCTTCTTGAATGTCAAGATCTGCCGTAAAACGCAAAGGAGGTAATTCTTGAGCATAAATCCCACTGAATAAAAGAAGTAATAAATACCTGAATTGGGTCATTTTAAAAATTAGGTCGAAGATCTTTTCCTTTGTAGAAACTGGTAATTATTTCAACTACCTCATCAGGGGCGTCTACAAGGTGTATAAGATCTAAATCTTCAGGACTGATATTTTTCTGACCAAGAAGCTGATCTTTGATCCAATCAATCAGACCTCTCCAAAAATCTTTTCCAACAAGAACAATTGGGAAACGTTTAATTTTGTTAGTCTGAATTAGGGTAACTGCTTCAAAGAGTTCATCTAACGTGCCAAACCCTCCAGGCATTACAACGAAACTTTGGGCATATTTCACAAACATGACTTTGCGAACAAAGAAGTAATCAAAATCTATATTCTTGTCTTCGTCAATGAATATATTTGGATGTTGTTCGAAAGGAAGTTTGATGTTGAGACCGACAGAAATTCCTTTGCTTTCTTTCGCTCCTTTGTTGGCTGCCTCCATAATTCCAGGCCCACCACCCGTTATGATTCCGAAGCCTTCATTTGATAGTCGTTCGGCAATGTTTTTTCCTAGCTGGTAATAAGGATTGTTTTCAGGAGTTCGGGCGGAGCCAAAAATGCTCACACAAGGTCCTATTTTAGCCATCCGCTCGTAGCCTTCCACAAACTCACCCATGATTTTAAAAATTGCCCAGGAATCATTGGTCTTAATTTGATTCCAAATTTTTTCTTCTTGTCTAGACATTGAATAACAGATTGGGTTTGAATTTACTTTAATTCTTGCTTTAAGAATGGAGCAGTCAAGCTTTTTTTACTCCTTGCTACCTGTTCGGGTGTTCCAGTTGCAACAATTTGTCCGCCACCTTTGCCTCCCTCAGGGCCTATATCAATAATGTAATCTGCTATTTTAATGACCTCCAGATTATGTTCAATAATTAGAACCGAATTTCCTTTGTTGACTAATCGTTGTAGCACTTCCATAAGGATTCGTACATCTTCAAAGTGCAGACCGGTCGTAGGTTCGTCAAGAATGTAAAAAGTTTTTCCAGTGTCTCGTTTCGCAAGTTCAGTAGCTAACTTTACGCGCTGTGCCTCTCCTCCAGATAGGGTAGTTGAAGCTTGACCTAAAGCGATATATCCTAAACCGACATCATTCAAGGTTTTGAGAATGCGATGAATCTTTGGAATTGCCTCAAAAAATTCAGTGGCCTCCTCAATAGTCATTTCTAAGACGTCTGAGATACTTTTACCACGATATCTAACTTCAAGAGTTTCTCGATTAAATCGTTTGCCATAACAAGTTTCACAAGGTACATGAACATCTGGTAAGAAATTCATTTCAATAACCTTAAGTCCGGCCCCTTGACAAGTTTCGCAACGACCACCTTTTACATTAAAACTAAAGCGACCAGGTTTATAACCCCTAATGACGGCTTCGGTTGTTTTGGTAAATAAGCTTCGAATTTCATTAAAAACTCCTGTGTAAGTGGCTGGATTGGAACGTGGCGTTCTTCCTATTGGAGATTGGTTTACGTCAATGACTTTATCACATAATTCGAGTCCTGTTATCTTTTTGTAGGGTAGCGGCTCCTTTACTCCATTGAAATAAAATGCATTCATAATGGGGTAGAGGGTTTGGTTGATTAGAGAAGATTTGCCGCTTCCAGACACCCCAGACACTACGGTTAATACTCCTAATGGAATATCAATCGATATGTTTTTAAGATTGTGTCCCGTACATCCTTTAAGTTGGATAAAATCTTTCGGAACTCTTCTTTTTTCTGGTAACGGAACTTCGCGTTCTCCTGAGATATAAGATGCAGTTAGTGTATTTGCATTTCGTAATTCATCGGGACTACCTTGAAAGGTGATCTCTCCACCGTATTTTCCAGCTGCAGGCCCAACATCTATGATTTGATCTGACTCGAGTATCATATCCTTATCGTGTTCTACCACTAACACAGAATTACCTAAATCTCTTAATTCACTGAGCGCCTGAATAAGCTTCATATTGTCTCGCTGGTGAAGACCAATACTTGGCTCATCAAGTATATATAGTACACCTACGAGTTGCGAACCAATTTGTGTGGCTAACCTTATTCGTTGGGCTTCACCCCCTGAAAGAGATTTTGAACCTCGATTTAGAGCTAGATAGTCAAGCCCTACATTCAACATAAAACGTATACGACTCCGAATTTCTTTTAAAAGATCTTCTGCAATAACCTGTTCTCGTTGTCCTAAGTGTTTTTCTATCGTTTCAAAAAAGTCAAAGAGTTCAGCCAAGTCTAGAGCGGCTAAATCAGCGAGTGTTCGACCTGCAATTTTAAAATAAGTAGCTTCCTTATTTAATCTTGAACCATCACATTCTCCACATTTTTGTTCCTCGAGATATTGAGAAGCCCATCTTCGAATAGATGTGGAATTTGCCGAATCGTATTGACCTTGAATAAAGGACCCGATTCCTTCGTAATCGACCTGGTAGTTGCGTGTCACACCGAGTGATTTTGATGGAATGTTTATCGTTTCTTTTACTCCATTTATTAGCGCATCGACGGCTTTATCACTTAGGTCCTCAATCTTGGTGTCGAGATTGAAATCGTACAAAAGTCCAATTTGTTCGATCTGGCCGAAAATCCAGTTCTTTTTGAAGGTACCAAGAGGAGCAATACCTCCCTTTCTGATACTTAATTTTGGATCAGGTAAAACCTCACGCATTGAAAGTCTTGAAACCACTCCCAAACCCTTACACCTAGAACACATGCCTTTAGGTGAGTTGAATGAAAAACTATTGGGTTCAGGTGCGTCTAATGAGATTCCAGACTCGGGGCACATCAGACTTGCACTGAAGTAGTGAACCTCATTGGTCTCTTTAATATGTACTAAAACAACGTCGCTTCCTTTTTTGAGACCGAGAGAAACCGATTGTTTGATTCTGGCTAAATCAAGTTGATTCGATTGTATCGGAAACCTATCAACAACTAATTCGATATCATGAGTTTTGTATCGATCGAGTTTCATTCCTGAAGTGAGTTCGATAATAACTCCGTCAATTCTTGCTCTTAGAAAACCTTGTTTCAATAAACCTTCAAAGAGTTCTCTGTAATGTCCCTTACGCGAGCGAACTAGTGGAGCCAAAATAGATACGGATTGATTTTCGAAACGCTCCACGATTAACTCTACAATTTGATCTAGCGTATAACGAACCATTGGCAGGTCTGTAACTGGAGAGTGCCCAGTTGCTACCCTTGCATACAACAATCTTAAGAAATCATAAATTTCGGTAATAGTTCCTACCGTAGATCTGGGAGATCTTGAAGTTGTTTTTTGCTCGATAGCGATAACAGGAGAAAGTCCGTCAATTTTATCAACGTCAGGTCGTTCAAGTCCACCTAAGAATTGTCTGGCATAGGCTGAAAAAGTCTCGAGATAACGCCTTTGTCCTTCTGCGTAAATCGTATCGAAGGCTAGCGAGGATTTACCACTTCCCGAAAGACCGGTTAAAACAACTAACTGGTCTCGAGGAATATCTAAATCTATATTCTTGAGATTATGTGTTCGTGCATTTCTTATCGAAAGCAGCTCTTTTTCATGTTTCATAACGGCTGTAAAATTAGAACAATATAACTTGGATTAATTCCTAGTATTATTCGGAAATATTCCCTATAATTGAAATATGAAAGAGAACTATACTCGTTTTGCTCACCTGCGCAAAGAGCTAGGATTTACGCAAACAGCGTTTGGCCAATTTTTAGGCTTAAAAGGATCGACTGCTGATATCGAGCGTGGGAAAACCAAAATCCCTGGTTTCGTAGTTGCCAAGTTGTATCAAGAATATCATGTTAATCCACTTTGGTTGTTTGGTTCTAGCGGCGACATGTATATTGCAAATATTCGAGATAAGGCTAGTGTAGTACCAGCAGTGGTAACGTTAAATTCACAGGAAAACGAGAATGTATTACTAGTTAGCCAAAAAGCTGCAGCAGGATACCCACAAAATATTGCGGACACTTCATGGTACCAGACCTTACCTGCGTTTGATCTTCCCCTTAAGGAGTTTCGAAATGCAACCTATAGAGGCTTTCAAGTAGATGGAGATTCAATGTTACCTGCCCTTCAATCGGGAGATTGGGTAATTGCAAAAGCACTTTCGAATATTGATGAAGTTCGGCCTTCGAAAATGTATGTAGTTGTTCTAGATGACAGCGTTTTGGTAAAAAAAGTGGTATTACCTGAGCGATCGAATGATGTAATACTTGAATCACTTAATTCTGTATATCCAGCCTATAAGGTGAAACCCTTTCGAATCAAGGAGATTTGGGAGGTAAGTAGCCGTTTAACCTTTCATTTAGATGCTGACAACAATCAGCAATTAATGACTGAGTTAAAGCAATCTATGGAACTTCTGAAACGTCGTCTAGACACCAACAACTAGTAACCAGAGGCAGTATCGTCTCCTCGAGAATCAGCTCCTGTCTCTAGTTTTCTATCTTCTGTTATTCGAATGGCATTAACCTTTCCGATTATACGGTTGGTTTTCTCAGAAATAGTGTATCCCATGTGTTTTAAAGAATCTATAACTACCACACTAAATCGGTTCGGTTCAAGAATCAAGCGATCTGGAACGCCTTGGTGATGAAATCTAGCTGCATCGACCGCTTCTTGCATTGGTGTGCCGTAATAAGCCGATCTCAGTATTACTTGTGCTACTGCGGTGATAATGGTAGATCCACCTGGTGTTCCCACTACTAAATGTAATTCGTCATCTTTTTCCACAATAGTTGGAGTCATACTGCTCAGCATTCGTTTACCAGGAGCGATAGCGTTCGCTTCAGAGCCTACCAAACCAAACATATTAGGTACTCCCGGTTTTGAACTAAAGTCATCCATCTCATTATTGTAGAAAAATCCAAGTTCTGGATCAAATAGCTTTGAACCGTAACCTCCGTTCAATGTCGTTGTTACAGACACTGCGTTACCATAGGAGTCGACGATAGAATAGTGGGTAGTCTCATTCGATTCGATAAACTTTCCGGGATTTATGTTACTAATGGCAACAATAGTATCCTTTTCAAAATTTGCAATTCTTGATGCTAAATAACTAGGATTAGTTAAGTCATCTATGGGTATGGCAACAAAATCAGGATCACCCAAGTACTCATTTCGGTCAGCGTAAGCTCGTCTAAAGGTAGCAGACAATTTATGGATGTAAGCAGCTGTATCTGGAGAATCACTCATTAAATCGAGCGATTCAAGCATTCCAAAAATCTGCTTTAGAGTTACTCCTCCACTGCTTGGTGGACCCATTGAAATAATACGGTTACCTAAAAAGTCAAAAGTGATCGGGTCTCTCCATTTTGCTTTGTAGCTTTTAAAATCTTCTAGGGTGTGCACTCCTCCGTTACTTTGTAAAAATGAAACCATTTTCTCAGCAAGGCTTCCTTCGTAAAAAGCTTGTTCTCCTTTATTTTGAATAGTTTCTAAGGTGTTAGCAAGTGCATTAAATACAATAGTATCACCGGCCTTTTTCTGATGAAAGAGCGCTAAGGGTTTTTGGTTAACCACTGTAAAAATACTGTCATAATATGCGAATGATTGAGCTTGTCTTTCTGTAACAATGATTCCATTTCTGGCTAGATTAATTGCTGGCTGAATTAGCTCTTCTATCGGTAGTGTTCCAAATTTCTTATGAATTTCGAAAAGACCTGAAACTGTACCCGGAATACCTACAGCAGTAGCACCAAGCGTGCTTTTACCTCGAATTACATCGCCTCCTTCGTTTAAATAATAATCCTTATGAGTTGCAAAAGGAGCCATTTCTCTGTAGTCGATACTCCCGATTTCACCATCGTTCATTCGGTAAACCATAAAACCTCCTCCAGATATATTTCCAGCGAATGGATAAGACACAGCCAAAGCTAACTCTGTTGCCACCATGGCATCAAAAGCGTTTCCGCCTTTTTTTAAGATGGAAGTTCCGATATCAGAAGCTTCTTTTCTAGCGCTTACCACCGCAGCTTGATCATAGATTTCTAATTCTCGTGTCTGCTCAGAAGTTGCTGGATGATTGGTACAAGAAATTACACTTATCGCTAGAAGAAAATAGAAATAGTTTTTCACCTTGAAGTCATTTAAGAATTGGGAAGTTAAGATAAATGTCTTTGATATCTTTGCAAACAACAAACCTTAAGACATGACGTTAATTAAATCGATTTCAGGAATTCGTGGAACTATTGGAGGAAGTCCTGGAGAGAATCTTACTCCTGTTGATATTGTAAAATTCGCAACGGCTTATGCTAGTCTGGTAAAGACTAACAAGGTCAATGAACATGCTAAAGTTGTGATTGGTAGAGATGCTCGGTTGTCAGGGCCAATGGTTCAAAGTATTTTTCAAAACACCTTGTTAGGTTCAGGTATCGACGTGATTGATTTAGGGTTATCTACAACTCCGACGATTGAATTTGCCACTGTAAATGAAGGCGCTGATGGTGGTGTAATTATTACAGCTTCCCATAACCCTGGAGAATGGAATGCTTTAAAACTTCTTGATAAAAACGGTGAATTTTTAAATGCTACCGTGGGAGAACAACTTTTAAAGCTATCAGAATCATCCGATGTGAGTTTTGCTAGTATCGATGAGTTGGGTAAAATCACTTTTATTAATGATTACATCGATAGACACATTGAAAAAATACTAGGCTTACCTCTTATAGATGCAGAACGAATTAAATCCCAAGGTTTTCATGTGGTGATCGACGCTGTAAATTCTACAGGAGGTATTGCAATACCAAAACTTCTAGATCGATTAGGAGTAAGTTATAAGGCCATGTACTGTGAACCAACCGGTAATTTTCCCCATAATCCAGAACCGCTAGAAAAGCATTTGGGTGATTTGATGCGTTCAGTTCAAGAAGAAAAGGCTCATTTCGGAATCACTGTGGATCCTGACGTAGATCGTTTGGCTCTAGTTGATGAGAATGGAAAAATGTTTGGTGAAGAATATACCCTAGTAGCCTGTGCCGATTACGTGCTTTCTAAAACACCCGGTAATACCGTTTCGAATTTGTCTTCAACACGTGCATTGAAAGAAGTGACTCTACGTTACCATAAGGAGTATGAAGCTGCTGCGGTAGGTGAAGTGAATGTGGTTCAGAAAATGAAATCAACCAATGCTATTATTGGTGGAGAAGGAAATGGTGGAATTATTTATCCTGAAAATCACTATGGAAGAGATGCTCTTGTAGGGATTGCGCTTTTTCTAATGTTGCTCACTGAAAGACAACAGACCGTTTCAGCGCTACGAGCTTCTTATCCTGTCTATTTCATGGCAAAGGAGAAGATAGAATTATCTGTATCGCTCAATCCAGATCAGATTTTGAAGAAGCTAGGAGAGAAATACGCTGATGAGCAATGTACCACTATCGATGGTTTAAAAATTGATTTTGAAGAGTCTTGGGTTCACATGAGAAAATCAAATACAGAACCAATTATAAGGATTTACACCGAGGCAAAAACTGAAACTCTTGCGCAGGATTTGGCTAAACAGTTTATCGAAGAAATTAAAGCGACTTCTTAGCGTGTTTGAATCGTCTATGTGTCCATAGGTAAGTGTGCGGTTGCTCCTTAATTTCGAGTTCAACCTTTTGCATGTAAGCCTCCATGATTGAATAATTTGAAGACTCCTCAACTTGTGGCTGAAAATTTTCAAAGCTTGCGGTATAGTATCCTCTTCTTACTTTTCGAATAGACAAGTAAACGATTCCCATGTCGTAGGTTCGTGCTAATTCCTCTGCACCTGTGTGAATAGGAACTTCTCTTCCAAAAAAAGTATACCAATGCTTGGCCTTTTTAATCATAGGTGACTGGTCACTTGCCAAACCATACATTCCGTACAACTTGTTTCTTTGATTTTCTTCGAGCACTTCTCGTAGTTTAAAAGTGGGCACCAAATGCATTCCAGACTTGCCCCTTGTTCTGCGAATGAAACGATCAAAAAATGGATTGTTGATTTTCTGATAGATTCCATACACAGGTATCTTAGTAAATAGTGCTACAGCTCCAGTCCATTCCCAATTCCCCTGATGTGAGGTTAGCACCACAATTCCTTTATTTTCCTTCGCGAATCGTTCTACTAATTCGACATTTTTCACTTGAAAACGTTTCTTAAAGGTTAAATTAGACATTAAACCGTTCTTTAAACTCTCGATGAATAAATCGGTGAAATGAGAATAGAATTTTCTTCGAATTTTTCTCTTTTCGTCTTTGTCTAATTCAGGAAATGCAGTTTTAAGGTTTTCGTCAATAACTGCTCTGCGATATCTAAAAACATCAAATAGTACAATGGCACTAATAGATGAAATACCATAAAGTATGGGAAAGGGTAAAAACGCAACTAGCCTTAACCATGGGTACGTAGCAATAAAGGTTAGTCGTTTTAAAAACATAGGGGTTAAAGATACGTATATTTACCACCCAAATTAGTTGTTCAATTTGAGCTTAGATCTCAGTACTATACTATTATTTTTCATATTCTTAATGTCCTATAAAGGCTTTAGGGATTCCTCATTTTTCAACGCTTATTGCTTTTCAGTAAGTGGACTAAAATCAGGACAGTGGTATCGATTGTTAACCTCTGGGTTTTTACATGTCGGATGGTGGCATTTAGTGGTAAATGGGTTTACTTTTTATTTCTTTTCTCCTTCCATTCTTACCATTTTTGGTACCGTAGGATTCATTGGACTTTATCTGTTTTCATTACTCACAGGTAATTTGCTAACGTATTTCTATAATCACAAAGAATACTATTATACCGCGGTTGGTGCCTCTGGAGCAATTTCCGGGATTGTGTTTTCCAGTTTAGTTTTTGACCCTTCGATGAAACTCTATATTCTTCCACTACCATTTCCTATCCCGGCGCCTTTATTTGGTTTAGGTTTTTTATTGTATTCAATGGTTGGTATTTTGCGAAACTCTGACCGCATAGGGCATGCTGCTCATATTGGTGGTGGAATAGGCGGAATTCTTTTCACCTTTCTATTTTATCCGTATTTACTGCGAGAAAATCCTCTACTATGGGTATTTTTGTTTGTAATTCTTATCGCCTTGTTCGTAATTAAAAAATTGAGGTAATCTATTATGAGATCAGAGTTGTTTGGTCAATTAAAAAATCAATTTGAAGGAGAACTTCGCTCTGATGACTTGTCCAAAGCTATTTACTCTACAGATGCTTCGGTATATCAGATGACACCTAAAGGGATTGCTATACCATCAAATGAGCATGATCTTATAAAATTAGTCTCATGGGCTGCTGAGAATAAGGTTTCACTAATACCAAGAGCTGCAGGGACCTCTTTAGCGGGACAATGCGTTGGCAATGGGGTTGTAGTTGACACCTCTAAATACATGAACCAAATTATTGCTTTTGATAAAGAAAAGCGTTTAATCACGGTTGAACCTGGAGTAATAAGGGATGAACTCAACCAGTTTCTTCGGCCCCATGGGTTGTTCTTTGGTCCAAATACATCGACTGCTAATCGATGTATGATCGGTGGAATGGTTGGCAATAACAGTTCAGGTACGACTTCTATACGTTATGGAGTTACTCGTGATAAGGTGGTAGGACTTCGATCTATTTTATCAGATGGCTCCATTCACGAATTTGGCGAGCTGTTGAAGGATTCTAAGGGGCATCCTGAAAAAATCACCTCTGAATTTGGTCATCGCATTGAGAGTCAAATTATTGAATTGCTATCTGAAAAAGGGGTTAAAGAAGAAATTATAAAGGAATTCCCTAAAAAAGAAATTCATCGAAGAAATACAGGATACGCCGTAGATGAGCTTCTTGAAATGACACCTTTCGGTGGATCAGAACCCTTTAACTTGTCAAAATTGCTCTGCGGTAGTGAAGGTACTCTTGCTTTTACCTCTCAAATCACCCTTGCATTAGATGAATTGATGCCGAGCACGTCAGCAATGGTGGTTACCCACTACCAAACCCTAGAAGAGGCATTAAGCGATGTTGCAGTGGTAATGCAAGAGGAATTGTTTACTTGTGAAATGATGGATCGAGTAATTCTCGACTGCACTAAGGGGAATCATACCTACAGAGAGATGAGGTCTTTTATTGAGGGTGATCCTGAGGCCGTTTTGATGCTTGAAGTACGCGATCAAACGGAGCATGGACTTGAACAAAAACTTGCTTCTTTATTAAACCTTATAGTTAGTAAGAGTAAGAGTTATGCTAATCCAATCTTGAGAGGGTCTAGAATTTCTGACGCAAATCAACTAAGAAAGGCAGGTTTAGGCTTACTGGGTAATATTGTTGGTGATAAAAAAGCAGTAGCGTGTATTGAAGATACGGCTGTAGCCCTTTCTGATTTGAAGCCCTTTATCATGGAGTTTTCCGAAATCATGAAGGGATACGATCAAAAGGCGGTGTACTACGCGCATGCTGGAGCAGGGGAATTACATCTAAGACCCATTTTAAATTTAAAGGATCAATCGGATGTTACTCTATTTAGAGCAATTACAACGGATGTTGCACATCTTACCAAAAAATACCAGGGTAGTTTCAGCGGTGAACACGGTGATGGAATCGTTCGTGCAGAGTTCATTCCATTTTTAATTGGTGATAAGAACTACGGTCTCCTTCGAAAGGTGAAAGCCGTTTTTGATCCGAACAATTTGTTTAATCCTCATAAGATAGTAGATCCATTCCCTATGGATCGAAGTCTACGGTTTGAGCCAGGAAGAACAGAACCTGAAATAGAAACCTTATTAGATTTTGAGGATAGCTTAGGATATCTAAGAGCAGTGGAACGTTGTAATGGGAGTGGAGATTGTCGTAAAACTGAAAAATCGAGTGGTGGAATGTGTCCAAGTTATCACGCGACAAGAGAAGAGAAAGACACCACTAGAGCTCGCGCAAATGCACTTAGAATCGCTCTAACTGAAAATAACAAGCAAAAAGTCTTTGAAAGTAAAGAGGCTATTGAGGTTTTAGATTTATGTGTGAGCTGCAAAGCTTGTGCAAGTGAATGTCCATCGAATGTGGATATGGCCACACTGAAATCAGAATACCTGTATCAATATCAAGAACAGAAAGGTTATAAATTAAGATCGAAACTATTCGCTTACAGTACTTTAATTAATCGTTTATCTAGTAAGATTGCACCGATTACGCGTCTAGTTTTCACTAGTCCAATCGCTAGTGTGATTAAATCACTTTCAGGTATTGCAAAGCAGAGACAACTCCCTCTGGTTTATAATGTTGATTTTAAGAAGTATTTAGCAGAGTTACAGAAGATTAAACCTATCGAAAAGGATGCTCAAAGGCTGGTACTTTATATTGATGAATTTAGTCAATATATGGATGTGACTATTGCCAAATCTGCAATCAATACCTTACACAGTCTGGGCTATAATCTAGAGTTGGTTTTTGGCGAAAGTGGCAGGGCGTTCATATCAAAAGGTTTTCTAAAACAAGCGAAGCAGGCAGCAGAGGAGATGACTAGTAGGCTAGTTTCTTTAATCGAGGAGGAAGTAGCGATTGTAGGTATTGAACCTTCTGCTATTTTAACTTTTAGAGATGAATATCAAAGATTGCTTACTAACTATCCAATGGTTCAAAAATTGAAGGATCAAACGTTTTTGATTGAAGAATTCTTAGCAAAGTCATTCGAAAATCAAAGTTTGGACAATTCTATTTTTCACAAGGAATCTGCAGAGGTAAAAGTTCACGTACACTGCCATCAAAAAGCATTATCCAACACCAAAGTTACTTTTGATTTGCTGAATCAAATTCCGAACTATACGGTATCTATTATAAATAGCGGATGTTGTGGCATGGCAGGTTCGTTCGGATATGAGGCCGAGCATTACGAAGTCTCTATGAAAATGGGAGGATTACGCCTTTTTAAATCCATTCAAAAGTCTGACAAGAAAACCATTATCGTTGCCAATGGTACAAGCTGTCGACATCAAATTAAGGATGGTACCTCACGCGATGCAATACATCCGATTCAAGTTATTGAACGCGCTTTGATTTAGTCTGTCCGTCATTGTTATTATCAATGACATCGATATCCCTCAATCCTTCTTCCTTAGTGGTAATTGAAGTAATTAACTCTTCAAGATCCATTTCTTTTAGGTCTTCATCAGCAAAGAAGGGAGATAGTTTATCGTGGTTGTAGTGATAAATCCTCCAGCGCTTGAAATTGTACTCAAGGGCGGTCAAATTTTCTATCCAATCCCCAGAATTTAAGTAGGTTGTTTTACCCTTTTTATTCATGTAAATTTCTTTCTTAGGCTGATGAATGTGTCCACAGATTACATAATCATAGTCGTTATCAATGGCTAATTCTGCAGCTACTTTTTCAAAGCTTTGAATATACTTAACTGCTCCTTTCACACTGTTCTTAATCTTTTTCGATAGCGAATACTTTTCCTTACCTAATTTTAATAAAAACCAGTTAATCAACCTATTAAGTAGTATAAGCAGGTCGTATCCCCATCCTCCCAATTTTGCTAGCCATTTAGCGTTTTGGATGGAAATATCAAAAACGTCACCATGAAAAATCCAGGTCTTTTTCCCATCTATATCAAGAACGAGTTTATCTAATATTCTCAAACGACCCATGGCATTCCCAGAAAATTTTCTCAACATCTCGTCATGATTTCCGGTAATATAGTATACATCGGTACCTTTTGAAGCCATCCCGATAATCTTCTTCAACACTTTCATATGAGAGGCCGGAAAATATCGCTTTCGAAATTGCCAGATGTCAATGATATCACCATTAAGAATTAGTTTTTTTGGGGAGATACTATTGAGGTAGGTTAATAATTCATCGGCATGACAACCGTAGGTTCCTAGGTGTGTATCGGATATGACCGCAATTTCAATTTTACGTTTTTTCAATGAGTAGGCATTTATAATACAAATAAAAGTGCAGTTTTGAAGGGCAACCTTTCTTAATTACTAAGAGTGTGATATGAAATTGTTAACTTTTAACACGATTTCAGTTGATATATTTTAGCGGCAAGCCTAAGCAGAGTATTATTGCAGCATTAAATTATTGAGCGTTTAATTATGGCAGCGAACACTTTTGGAACCCATTTTCGAGTAAGTACTTTTGGAGAATCTCATGGGCCGGCCCTAGGAGGAGTAATCGATGGTTGTCCTGCTGGAATTGAAATAAATCTTGAACTTATTCAAAATGAATTGGATCGAAGAAAGCCGGGGCAGTCTAAAATTACCACCCAGCGCAAGGAGCCTGACACTGTAGAGTTTTTATCAGGAATATTTGAAGGTAAAACTACCGGTACACCGATAGGATTTGTAATTAAAAACACGAATCAAAAGTCAAAGGATTATTCCCATATCAAAGAAACCTATCGTCCTTCACACGCCGATTGGGTGTACGATCAGAAATACGGTTTTAGAGACTATACAGGCGGAGGCAGATCCTCAGCCAGAGAAACTGTTTCGCGAGTTGTTGCTGGGGCTTTAGCTAAACAACTTGTTTCACCGATGAAAATTAGGGCCTACGTAAGTCAAGTAGGTGAGATTAAATTAAATAAAGATCATAGTACCTTAGATTTCGAGGCTATCGAAAGTAATATTGTTCGATGCCCTGATTCCCAAACTGCTGATCAAATGATTGATTTAATCTCTAGCATAAAGAAAAAAGGGGATACTATCGGTGGGGTGGTGAAATGTGTTATTCAAAATGTTCCTGTCGGCTTGGGAGAGCCCGTCTTTCAAAAGCTTCATGCAGCTCTAGGATCTGCAATGCTTTCGATTAACGCGGTTAAAGGATTTGCTTATGGTAGTGGTTTTGATGCTCCTAGTATGCTTGGTAGCGAGCATAATGACTATTTCAATGAGGATGGCACTACTAAGACGAATTATAGTGGAGGAATTCAAGGTGGAATTTCAAACGGGATGGATATTTATTTTGAGGTTGCCTTCAAACCTGTTGCAACCCTTTTACAGCCCTATGAAACACTGACGCGAGATGGATCGTTAACTGATACCCACGGAAAGGGTAGACACGACCCATGTGTGGTGCCAAGAGCTGTACCTATCGTAGAAGCTATGGCCGCTCTGGTTATGGCTGATTTTTTACTACTTCACAAATTATCAAAAATTTAAAGCATGGCGTTACACTGGAAAATTGTTCTTGGACTAGTATTAGGTCTTCTATTTGGGTTTGGAATGACATTTTTCGATTTTGGCCCTGCCTTTGTTTCTGATTGGGTTCAGCCATTCGGAACCATCTTTGTCCGTCTTCTTAAGCTTATTGCCATTCCACTAATTCTTGCCTCATTGGTGAAAGGAATTGCTGATCTGAAAGACATTTCTAAGTTTAAGAATATGGGAATCCGAACCTTTGTAACCTATATGATTACTACAGTGGTAGCCATACTGATTGGTCTAAGTTTAGTGAACATTATCAAGCCTGGAATTGGAATTTCGGAAGAGACTGTCGCAAAACTGACAACAACCTACGCAAATGACTCTGGTGTGACTTCAAAGATTGCTACTGCTTCGGCTCAAAAAGATGCAAGTCCTTTACAGTTTATTGTAGATATGGTTCCTGATAACATCTTTTATGCGATGTCTAACAATGGGTTAATGCTTCAAGTAATCTTTTTTTCGATCTTATTTGCTATTTCATTGTTACTAATCGGAGAAAAAGCGGCTCAACCCATTAAATCCTTCTTTGACTCACTCAATGCGGTGGTATTGAAAATGGTAGACCTTATCATGCTATTTGCGCCTTATGCAGTTTTTGCTTTATTGGCGAGTGTTGTTGTTTCTTCCTCTGATCCCGAATTACTTCTAGCTTTATTAAAGTACGCTGGGGTGGTAGTCTTAGGTCTTGTTTTAATGATCGTTTTCTACCTCATTGTAATAGCGACAGTGGTTAAGAAGAGTCCGCTTTGGTTCATTAAAAATATAAGTCCTGCTCAATTACTGGCCTTCTCTACATCCTCAAGTGCGGCCACGCTTCCAGTAACCATGGAGCGTGTAGAGGAGCATATTGGTGTCGATAAAGAAGTGGCGAGTTTTGTCTTACCCGTTGGAGCTACGATTAATATGGACGGAAGTAGTCTGTATCAAGCGATAGCAGCAGTTTTTATTGCACAAGCACTTAGCTTTGATTTAACACTAGGTGATCAATTAACGATTATTTTTACAGCGCTTTTAGCATCGATTGGAGCTGCTGCCGTGCCTGGTGCAGGAATGGTAATGTTGGTGATCGTTCTAGAATCTGTTGGTTTTCCTGCTGACAAACTAGCGATTGGTTTGGCACTTATTTTTGCAGTGGATCGTCCACTAGATATGTGCAGAACTGTTGTGAATGTTACGGGTGATGCCACAGTTTCTATTCTGGTTGCAAAGGCATTAGGCAAACTAGGTAATCCTAAGGTTAAAAATTGGGATGACCACTTGGATGAAGTGAACTAATTAGGTTTTATGCACATATGTTTTTTAATGTATCCATGGGAAAATATTGTTCCCGAAAAGGATACTACAATGACGATGATTCACGAATGTGTATCTCGTGGACACAAAGTAGCGCTATGTACCCCAGGTAATCTTACGATTAGAGATAGTATCACCTCTGCCTTTTGCAACGTGATTCAACCTAAAGAGAAGATTAGTAATACCATCAAAGTCTTTTATAAGAATTGTTCTTTCAAAAGTCAGATGTTACCTCTTGCAGGGTTTGACGCTATTTTCATGAGAGCGAATCCGCCCATGGATCCTTTAATGCTCAATTTTTTAGATTCAGTTAAGGATGATGTCTTTATTTTGAATTCGATAGAAGGATTAAGAGAGGCTAATAATAAGCTTTACACCGCAGCATTTGGTCATATTCATGATGATATTATTCCCAATACACAGGTTTCAAAGAATAAAGAATACTTAGTCAAACAAATTGAAGAAAGTAAGGCAGATCGAATGATCCTAAAACCCCTTAATGGGTACGGTGGCTCTGGTGTAATTTTAATTGAAAAATCGGCAATGAGTAATATTAACTCTTTGCTTGATTTCTATCTTTCTAACGCTGATGGATCTAGTAATTATGTGATTCTTCAAGAATATGTTGAAGGAGCCGAAAACGGAGATGTTAGAATAATCATGCTTAATGGTGAACCAGTAGGGGCAGTACGAAGAAGACCTGCAGATAAAGATCACCGTTCCAATTTGTCAGTTGGCGGCACTTATGAAAAACACTCCTTGACCAGACAAGAAAAATTAATCTGTAAACGAATAGGTCCGAAACTTGTTAAGGACGGATTATATTTTGTCGGAATAGATGTTATCGGAGGCAAACTCATCGAAGTTAATGTAATGTCACCGGGAGGGGTTGTACCAGTAAATAAAATGAATAAGACCAAAATCCAGAAGTTGGTGGTTGATTTTATTGAAGATAAGGTCAACGAGATGGTATACAAGATTGATAGAAGATCTCGTCTCAGAAATCAGGTTCAACAGTCATCTGATCGTTAAGTAATGGAACTTGAACGGCTGACGATAGAAGAAATCATTGATTCTATAAAGAATCAAAGGTTTTTTGAGGCTGTAGATGACAAGTATGGCTTTTATATCAAGGTTGAAAGCTATACAGATCGAATAGCCGCTGCAATACATGACGGTCATCAACTTCGACCAGATCTAAAGGATAACTGCTTACTTACCGATGAAGAGAGACTTTATGAAGAAGATCCTTTTACCGCCTTATTCATAAAGGATCAACCAGTAGTGATTAAAGGTCTAGATAGTCGTTTCGAATATGATTTGAACAGAGGGTTTGAAGATGCTGTCTATGAAACAGCTTGGGGTAAGCAAGTTTGGAAAACACCCCTATCAGCAGAACAAATCAATCTCAGTAGAGAAAAATATCAACGTTTTTATAGAGCGGTTGATGCCTTGATAGGGGAACTATCAAGTATGCATGAAACACCAATTATGGTCTACGATATTCACAGCTATAATTACAAGAGATGGGATAGAAAAGTACCTGAGTTAAATGTTGGCACATCAATGCTGGATCGTAATAATTGGAAGAAACAAATTGATAACTATCTATTTGCTTTAGAGTGTAGTTTCCCTAATTTTTGGGTTGCTGAGAATAACACCTTTTATGGCAAGGGTGGTTTTCTAGGTCATATTCAAAAAAACTTCCATAACGTTCTAGTTTTAGCTACAGAATTCGGCAAATATTACTGTGATGAACTTACAGGAAGGTTTTATTGGGAACAGCTTGAAGACACAAGAAGGAGATTAAATTCTTGTTTATTAAAACATGATGCTAGCTTCTAAATCCATAGAACAAATTGCTCCCCGGCTCTATCAGAGTGATCAAAAATTGCATCAACTCTTGTCAAAGCTAGAACTGTTGCAGTACATCAACCCAATAAACAGTGAGAAAGAGCGGTTAAAGTTCTACAGGAGTCGATATTACTACGAGCCTGATTTTAGGTATCCGAAATGTCAGCATAATCTTTCAAAGATTCGAAAGCAGCTGAATAGTATTAAGGTTCACAAGATTGAGCATCCTCTTGCGCAGCATTTATATGAACAAACTATTTGGTATTTTAATGGAATATTAGATTGTATTTCTACAGTAGGGCAGGGAAGACTTTTTTTAAACTCAAGCTTGAAAACTTTTGGAGCTCCGAGTCACTCTGAATTACAGTTCGCTCATCAAATTCTAGAGAAGACTTCACAAGATCAATATTCTGATCAACTCATCTTTAGTACCAATGACGCCGTGAAGTACATGAAGGAGTACAATAAAAAATACGGTTTTGATGTAACTGTTGAAGGAGTAACCCACATCACCTCTAAGGCAATGGTAAGCAATCGATTACCTGCAGTTTTCTTGAGGAAGAATCAAAAATTTTCAGAGAACGAGTTGGTTGCGTTGGCTAATCATGAGATTGGAGTTCATTTAGTGACAACTTTTAATGCTAAGAAACAACCTCTTAAAATCTACGAGTTTGGAACTCCATTCAATGTAGAATCTCAGGAAGGTCTAGCTGTATTTTCAGAGTATTATAGTGGGAGTTTAACTCTTACTAGACTTAGAGAGTTGGCACTTAGAGTAATTCTTGCTGATCGAGTGGTTAAAGATTATTCTTTTTCCTCGAGTTTTGATTTACTCCTGACAACCTATGGATTAGATAGAGATACAGCCTTTAAAATGGTGACTAGGCTTTAGGGGTGGA
>PZPI01000008.1 GCA_003045935.1 Bacteroidota bacterium
AACTTTTGCCATCTGTAATCTTTTCACGAATTAGCTGAAGCAGTATCTCTTCAATAGCAGAAGCCTTCTCTACCCCTTCGATAAGTAATTCTACAGCTTCCCTTAAATTTTCTTCTGGGTCTAAGGTTACCTCAAATCCGGGGTTTAAATCAAGATCTAGCGCGAAACTTCGAATGATTCGGTGAGTGAATGTGTCAATGGTAGTCAACTCAAAATTCGAATAATTATGCAGTATTTCACCGAGGATTGATTTAGCCTTTTTTCTAATAAGGGATTCGCTCTGATTCAGTTCTTCGCTTAGGTCTTTAAGAAGCTGTTCTTTGGTTTTATCCTTTTTCAGTGAAGGATCAGAAAAATACCAAAGACTCTGCAAGATTCGATCCTTCATCTCGGCCACTGCTTTATTAGTGAAGGTGATTGCCAATAACTTACGAAAGGGTCGTTGATCCTTAGACTCAAATAACTTTTTGAGATAGGTTTTTGATAGCGTGTAGGTCTTACCTGAACCTGCAGCTGCGTTGTAAAAAAGGAATGAAGATTGAGCTAACATGGGCTGTATGCAAATTAAACAACTTCGGCGTATATTCGTAGTGGTATTAATTTAAATTGAGATTGCTATGGCTTTTGAACTACCAGAATTACCTTATGCTCACGATGCACTTGAACCGCACATTGACACAAAGACGATGCAAATTCACCATGGAAAGCACCATGCTGGATATACCGCTAAACTAAACGCAGCAGTTGTTGGAACTGATTTAGAGGGTAAGTCTATTGTAGAAATTTTACGAGGTTTAGATATGAGCAATGGAGCTCTTCGTAACAACGGAGGCGGATATTTTAACCACAATCTTTTTTGGGAAGTAATGTCGCCTAACGGTGGTAGTGCGCCAGAAGGAGAATTAGCTTCGGCAATCAACGATGCTTTCGGATCATTCGAAGCGTTCAAAGATGCTTTTTCTGCTGCTGCAGCTACCCAATTCGGATCTGGCTGGGCTTGGTTATGTGTAAACAAGGAAGGAAAACTAGAGGTTTGCTCAACTCCTAACCAAGACAACCCACTTATGCCAGGGGTGAATTGTGAAGGAACTCCTATCCTCGGGTTAGATGTTTGGGAGCACGCCTATTACCTCAACTATCAAAACAGACGCCCTGATTATATCGAAGCGTTCTTCAATGTAATCAATTGGGAGAAAGTAGCTTCTCTTTATTGGAGTGCTGCTGTTGACAAGAAAGCTTAATTTTTGCGTCAATTTCTAGAACTAAAAACGCCCTCTTTTGAGGGCGTTTTTTATTAATAGGCTCTTTCGCGTTTTCCTTCGTAGAAATTGATGAAGGCTCGGTTGACCACTTGGTTACCGCCGGGAGTGGGATAATCACCAGTAAAATACCAATCTCCTTTGTTTTTAGGACAAGCCCGGTGAAGCTCTTCAATTTTTTGAAAGATAATTTCAACCGGTGCTCCCATACCTTCAGGAATAAGTAGTTCAGCGATTTTCTTTGAAATCTCTTCGTCTGTAAACGGTTCATAAAGCCTTTGGACGTGATTCAAGATATCCTTCTTATCTAACTTTACACTTACCAGGCAGTCTTTGTAAATGTTGTCGATAATTGATTCTGTGCCTCGGTCTTTATGAAGTGCTACTGCCGCTCTAAAGGCAATAAAGTCTTCTAATCGTGCCATATCAATTCCGTAGCAGTCAGGATAACGTATTTGTGGGGCCGAAGAAACTACAACAATCTTCTTCGGGTTCAGTCGGTCAAGCATTCTGAGAATCGACTTCTTAAGCGTGGTCCCTCGTACGATACTATCATCAATGATGACTAAGTGATCGGTTTGTTTTACAGATCCGTAAGAAATATCGTAAACGTGAGCAACCAAGTCGTCTCGACTGCTATCCTGAGTAATGAAGGTTCTCAGCTTCGCGTCTTTAATAGCAACTTTTTCTATTCGAGGTCTTACGTTGAGAATTTCATTCAATTCTTCTTCACTCATTCGTGTCTTTCTCGACATGATTTGCTCTTGCTTCAGTCGATTCATATGAGTCTGAGCCTCTCCAATAAGCCCCATAAACGAAATCTCTGCCGTGTTTGGGATATAGGAGAATACTGAATTCTGTATGTCTCCATCGATTGCTTTCAGTACCTCAGGAAAAACGTAACGACCTAAAGCCTTTCGTTCTTGGTAGATTTCTTTGTCACTACCTCGAGAGAAGTAGATTCGCTCAAAAGAGCAGGCCTTCTTTTCGAGGGGCTCTAGTATTTGGGACGAAAAATGTTCTCCCGATTTTTTTATGATTAATGCCTCTCCGGGTTCAATCTCTGTGATCGATTCGAAGGGAACATTAAATACAGTTTGAATGGCCGGGCGTTCTGAGGCTACTACTACGATTTCGTCATCGGCGTATTTATATGCCGGACGTATCCCTGCGGGGTCTCTTAGAACAAAAGCGTCCCCGTGCCCTATGAGACCTGCCATTGCGTAACCTCCATCCCAATTTTTTGCAGACTTTCTTAGGATTCTGGCAACATCTAATCGTTGTGCGATGATCTCTGAGGCTGCGTGTTTATCAAACCCTTCTTTTTTCGCTACTTTATAGTGCTTGGCTACAGCGTCATCTAAGAAATGACCAATACGTTCCATTACCGTAACTGTATCTGCCATAGCCTTCGGATGCTGCCCAATTTGAACTAATTCTTCAAAGAGTTCTTGAACATTGGTCATGTTGAAGTTTCCTGCAACGATTAGATTGCGGTGCATCCAATTGTTCTGACGCAGAAAGGGATGGACGCTTTCAATACTATTTTTGCCGAAAGTCCCGTAGCGAACATGGCCTAGCATCAATTCTCCGAGGTAGGGTACATTCTTCTTTAGGTAGTCTAAGTCTTTTGCCTGTTCTCCTGCTTTCTCTAACTCACTCTCTATGCGACCATTGATCTGGTCAAAAATATCTTGTATCGGTTGCTTCTGTGCTGATCGAACACGTGCAATGTACCGTTCCCCCGGGTTCATATCAAACTTGATTGCAGCAAGACCGGCACCATCTTGTCCTCGATTGTGCTGCTTCTCCATCATCAAATACATTTTGCTTATCCCATAGAAAGGGGTGCCGTATTTTTCTTGATAATAGCTAAGCGGTTTAAGTAGTCTTACAAGGGAAATTCCGCATTCGTGTTTAATGGCGTCACTCATAATGAGGGTTAGTCAAGTTCTACAGTAAAGTGAGTTAGATCTTTAAAGCTTTGAAGACGTTTCTTCGCTTCTTCGCGGGTTAAGGTTTCCATACGGTCGGTTCCCAGTTTTTCAACGCAGAACGAAGCAAGGTTTGCCCCATGAATCAGTGCATTTTTTAATCGATCAAAAGAAATGTGTCTTGAAGCAGCGATATAACCAGCTAATCCCCCAGCGAATGTATCGCCTGCTCCAGTTGGATCAAATACTTCTTCAAGTGGAAGCGCAGGAGCAAAGAACACCTGATCTTTCTGAAATAAGAGCGCTCCGTGTTCCCCTTTTTTGATGATCACGTATTTAGGGCCTTTAGCTAGAATGACTTCTGCAGCTTTAACTAGCGAGTATTCTCCCGATAATTGACGTGCCTCTTCGTCGTTGATGGCTAAAACATCGATTCGCCCTAAAACGGTTTCGAGCTGTCCGGGAGTATTCTCGATCCAATAATTCATGGTATCCAAAATCACTAGATTGGGACGCTTCTTCATTTGATCAAGTACACTGATTTGAATAGCGGGATGCAGGTTTCCTAATAAAAGAATCTCTGCCTCTTGAAAACTCTGAGGTACCACCGGAGAAAAATCAGCAAGCGTATTTAAATCTGTGACTATGGTGTCACGAGTATTCATGTCGTTGTGATAGCGTCCTGACCAGAAGAAAGTTTTACCGCCTTTAACGATCTCTACTCCTGAAAGATCTACTTGACGATCGGTCATCAAATCAAGGTGTTTCTGCTCGAAGTCATCTCCAACTACCGAAACGATCCCGACTTCTACGTCAAAATGAGAGGCAGCAAGCGCAATGTAAGATGCTGAACCGCCAAGGGTTTTTTCTGTCTTACCGAAAGGGGTTTCAATGGCGTCGTAAGCCATGGTCCCAACTACTAAAAGTTTTGCCATGATTCTGAGTATGGTGTTGCAAATATAAGGGCTTTCACTTCAGGGATTAACTTTCGGTATAACCAATATCTACCTTTAATTGATTTGAGTGAGAGGCTTCAACGGCTAAACGATCGCATCGCTCATTTTGCGCATGATTATTATGGCCCTTAACCCAATGAAAGCTCACTTCATGTTTTCGATATTCTTTCAGTAGGGCTATCCATAGATCGGTATTTTTTCGATCCTTAAACTCTTTTTTTTCCCAACCAAACACCCAATTCTTTACAAACGCATCTGCCACATATTTAGAATCGGTATATACTTTTACTTTGAGTGGTGATTCATTGAGCTTTTTTAATCCCTCAATTACTGCAAGGAGCTCCATGCGATTATTTGTGGTGTGCTTAAACCCTTCTGAAAATTCTTTTCTATAGTTTTTTTCTGGCCATTCGAGAACGATTCCGTATCCGCCCGGCCCTGGATTTCCGCGAGCTGCTCCGTCAGTATATAGATGAATTTCTTTCTGCATACCTATAGGAGGCTTTCTATAGTTTTAGGGAAGTACTGGTATTCGAGTTCATGAACCTTTTGTGCTACCTCTTCAGGAGTCTCTGTGCCGTCTAGCCTAACTCTGAATTGTGAGATAGTCACTCCATTGTCGTAGATCTCATCGACCCAATGAATAGTAATTCCAGTTTCAATCTCACCCGCTGAAACGACTGCTTTGTGAACATTCATGCCATACATTCCTTTACCTCCAAATTTAGGGAGCAAGGCAGGGTGTACATTCACAATTTTATTTTCAAACGCCTTTACAAAAGAAGGACTAATCTTTTTCAGAAAGCCAGCGAGTACGATTAACCTCGGTGAAAAACTCTTAACCACATCAATAAAAGAAGAGTCTAGATAGGCCGCATTAGTGAATGAATAACAAGGGATACCTAACCTTTTGCAGCGCTCGATAACACCCGCATCCGTCTTATTGGTAAATACAGCGGCTACTTTTACCTCGTTATTTTGTTCGAAATAATTTGCGATATTTTCAACGTTAGAGCCTGATCCTGAGGCGAAAAGAACAAGTTTGTGCATGGTATAAGCTGCCGTGTTTAAAGACACTAAGGTACGTTAAAAGGACTTTTTTGTAGGGTAACTTTTAATCAATTAAAGTTTTATACATTTGTCCCGATATAATTTTTAAAAACAAAGATATGTCAGACATTGCATCAAGAGTTAAGGCGATTATCGTTGACAAACTAGGAGTTGATGAAAACGAAGTAGTAACTGAAGCGAGCTTCACTAACGATTTAGGTGCAGACTCTTTAGATACTGTAGAGTTAATCATGGAGTTTGAAAAAGAATTTGATATTCAAATTCCAGACGACCAAGCTGAAAACATCGCTACTGTAGGTCAAGCAATCTCTTACATCGAGGGATCAAAGTAAGACACTTGTAGCTTACCAATTACTATCCATGTGTGCCTTTGGTACACATGGATTTTTTATATCTTCAATTTGTTAAAGATTTATCGATATGAAACTTAAACGCGTAGTAATTACAGGAATGGGAGCCTTAACTCCCATTGGAAATAATCTTGAATCGTACTGGCAGGGCCTAATTTCAGGAAAAAGCGGGGCAGCACCCATTACCCGTTTCGATGCTGAAAAGTTTAAAACTCGTTTTGCCTGTGAGATCAAGAACTACGATGTGCAAGAGCACTTTGATCGCAAGGAGGCTCGTAAACTCGACCCTTTTACTCAGTACGCCATGATTGCTGCTGACGAGGCGATTTCAGATGCAGACTTGCAGATAGAGAAACTAGATAAGTACCGAGTAGGGGTGATTTGGGGCGCTGGTATTGGAGGGTTAGAAACTTTCCAGAATCAGATTCTCGATCATGCTAGTGGAGATGGAACTCCGAAATTCAACCCATTCTTTATTCCTAAAATGATCGCGGATATTGCCCCTGGGCATATTTCGATTAAGCACGGTTTTATGGGCCCGAATTACACAACAGTTTCGGCTTGTGCTTCCTCGGCTAACGCGCTAATTGACGCCCTGAATACCATTCGAATGGGTTACTGTGACATCGTTGTAAGTGGAGGTTCAGAAGCGGCCGTTAATATCTCAGGTGTTGCTGGGTTCAATGCGATGCACGCTCTTTCAACTAACAACGATAGTCCAGAGACGGCTTCGAGACCATTTGACGCAACACGAGATGGATTTGTATTAGGCGAAGGCGCTGGAGCATTGATTTTGGAAGATTTAGATCATGCACTTGCTCGTGGCGCAAAAATTTATGCGGAGGTTATCGGAGGCGGATTGTCAAGTGATGCTTACCACCTAACCGCCCCGCATCCTGACGGATTAGGAGTAATTCGCGTTATGGAAAATTGTCTGAAAGATTCTGGAATTAGACCAGAAGACGTTGATGCGATTAATACACACGGAACTTCAACTCCTCTTGGTGACGTTGCTGAATTAAAAGCAATTTCTACCGTATTTGGAGAGCATGCACCGAATATTAATATTAACTCTACTAAATCGATGACTGGCCACCTTCTGGGAGCTGCTGGAGCTATCGAGACAATTGCATCTACGCTTTCAATTGTGAATGGAATTGTACCACCTACCATTAATCACAATGTAGTAGATGAGCGAATTGATAATCGCCTGAATTTAACCCTGAACCAAGCTCAAAAGCGCGATGTAACTATCGCGATGAGTAACACGTTCGGTTTTGGCGGTCACAACGCTTGTGTGGTACTGAAAAAATACAACGCCTAAGAAATGATATTTAAGCGAAGACACAGAAAGGCTTTATCCGCAGAGAATAAGGCTTTTCTAGTCGAGCTTAATGAAATTCTTGGATTCTCTCCAAACGACCTTACTTACTATCAAAGAGCTTTTGTTCATCGCTCGATGAATCTTAAAGACGAGAAGGGGGCTCCAGTTAATTATGAACGTTTAGAATTTCTAGGTGACGCCATGATCGGGGTAATCATATCTAAACATCTGTTTAAGGAGGTACCCACTGGCGATGAAGGTTATTTAACCAAAATGCGCTCTAAAATTGTAAGTCGTGTTCACCTTAATGAATTAGGTAAAGAACTTTCGTTAGATCGATTTTTAAAAAGTAAAATTGCCAAGGAGCAGTTCGGAGACAACCTCTACGGTAATTTATTCGAGGCCTTGGTCGGCGCAATTTATCTAGACAGAGGCCATGATTATTGCGAACGCTTTCTAGAAAAACGTGTAATTACCCCTCATATTGACATTGAGCGCCTCGAGGGCAAGGTAATGTCTTATAAAAGTTTGATGATTGAGTGGTGTCAAAAACATAAACACTCTTTTAGCTTTGAAGTTTTTGATGACACGGGAGGTGAAGATAAAACTCACTTTGGGGTGCGCTTCATTGTTGATGGAAAGGTAATTGCTCGAGCAAGAGAAACAGCGAAAAAGCGCGCAGAAGAGAAGGCGGCGAAAAGGGCCTTTTTCGCACTTCAGGACACCATTAATAAGAAGTAATGGCTAAACACGTACTCAGCCTTGATCTCGATGACGAGCCACTTACGATTATTGCTCTGCACAGTGATGAAGAGGATTATCGCTTAGTATATTGGCTCAATCAAAGGCTCAATCTTAGACTCCAAAGAGAGGCTGAAGACCTAGAATTTGTGAATCATATATTTGCGCCATGGTATGTGTTTGAAAACGAATTAGAGTTTACTCGATTTGTGCTTTTGCCCAATAAAATAGAAAGAGATACGGCCGATCAAGAAATCGATTTATTTTCAGGCGGATTTAAGCAGGTCTACTACGTATTGCCTGAATTAAAAAAAGCTAACTTTCTTTTGAAGATTGAAGGGGTATCTGCTAAAGATTTAACCGAAATATTGAATAAACTTAAGGGTTTGCCTGAGATAGTAATGGCGTATGCTTTAAATTCGCAGCAAATCAAATCAAGGACGAACTTAATTTTCTAATGAATATGCAAGAACGCAAGAAAACCAAAATATTAGCTACTCTAGGCCCAGCAACTGCTTCGAAGGAGGTTTTAAGAAAGATGATGTTAGCAGGCGCTGATGTATTTCGTATTAATTTTTCTCATGCCGATTACGACGCCGTAAGAGAGCGAGTAGAAATGATACGAGAACTTAATGAGGAGCTCGGTCGTAACACAGGAATTCTTGCAGATCTTCAGGGTCCAAAGCTTCGTGTTGGAGTTATGGAGGATGGTATTGAGGTTGCCCCTGGTGATCAAATTGCATTTAAAACGGGAGAAAAGTTCGTCGGAAACAAGGAAGCGGTTTACATGACCTATCCTGAATTCCCAAGAGATGTTAAGCCTGGAGAACGCGTTCTTCTCGATGATGGAAAGTTGATTTTTAGAGTGGTTGAAACCAATGGTACAGACACTGTTGTTGCCGAGGTTGAACAAGGAGGGCCATTAAAATCTAAGAAGGGGGTTAATCTTCCTAACACGAATATTTCGCTTCCTGCACTTACTCCTAAGGATATCGAGGATGCGATCTTCGCAATTTCACTTCAGGTCGATTGGCTTGCACTTTCTTTTGTTCGTCACGCTCAAGATATCAAAGACCTTCAGCAGTTGATTGCAAAGTATTCAGATTACAAAATCCCAATCATCTCTAAAATTGAGAAGCCTGAAGCTATTACTAACATAGACGAGATCGTTGCACTTAGTGATGGTATCATGGTTGCCCGTGGTGATTTAGGAGTTGAAGTGCCTGCAGAAGAAGTTCCTTTACTTCAAAAGCAACTCGTTTTAAAGTCAAAAGAAGCACGCATCCCGGTAGTGATAGCTACCCAGATGATGGAGACAATGATGGACAGTTTAACGCCTACACGAGCTGAAGTAAATGATGTCGGAAATTCAGTAATGGACGGAGCGGATGCTGTCATGCTTTCAGGAGAAACTTCTGTAGGGCAATATCCTGTTGAGGTAGTTGCTAAAATGGCGTCAATCATTCGTGCGGTTGAAAACGTAGATACTTTCTGTGCACAAACTAAGCTTTCTTTAAATCGTACCAATCGCTTTGTCTCAAAAGCAGTATGCCATCACGCTGCTCTACTTGCTAATGAGGTAGAAGCTAAAACGATTATGACCCTTACTAATTCTGGTTATACGGCTTTTCAGGTTTCTTCATGGAGACCAAGATCTTTCATTCTAGCCTTTACAGATAACCGTAGAATTCTAGGACGACTTAATCTTCTATGGGGGGTATACGCTCACTACTATGACGGATACGCTTCTACTGATGAAACGGTAGAAGACATCATCAATATCGCAAAAGAAAACGAGTATCTTAAAAAGGGAGATATGGCGATAACCTTGACCTCTATGCCTATAGAGAAAAAGGGAATGGTAAACAGCCTTCGTGTAACTGAAGTAGATTAAGCTTCTGATATGAAGCCCGAGATCGAACGCAAATTTCTGCTAACTAATGAACAAGCCTTAGCTTTAAAAGTTCAGGCTACTCATAAGAAAGCGTTGAAGCAAGGGTATCTCGCCGAAGGAGAGCATGTGATTTTACGCGTTCGTATTTCTGATCATAGTGCTTATTTAACTATAAAGGAAAAGGCCAAGGGTAGTTCGAGATTAGAGTTAGAAACTTCGATTGATTTGTCCGATGCAGAGAAACTGCTCGACTTTTGCTCCAATCAAATAACGAAAACTAGACATCTCATAAAACGAGACTACCTAATAGAACTTGACGAATTTCATGCTGACAATGAAGGACTCTGGTTAGCAGAAATTGAATTTGATTCTATTGAGTCATCTGAGAGTTTCACGCCCTCTAATGAACTAGGAAAAGAGGTTACAGATGACTACCGATACTACAATTCTTATCTAGTCGATCACCCTTATACCAGTTGGTAACTTCTAATGGAGTCCTTTGAACTGCTCTAAGAATCGAAGGTCGTTTTCACTTAGGAGTCTGATGTCGGGTATTTGATGTAGTAAAAGGGCGATTCGATCAATACCCATTCCGAAAGCGTAGCCTGAATACTCTTCAGGGTCGATCCCACAGTTTTTGAGCACATTAGGGTCAACCATTCCACACCCCATGATTTCTAACCATCCGGTACCCTTGGTCATGCGGTAATCAGTTTCTGTTTCAAGGCCCCAGTATACATCTACTTCTGCACTCGGTTCAGTAAATGGAAAATAAGAAGGACGAAGTCGAATCTCTGATTTTCCAAAGAGTTCTGTAGTAAAGTATTGAAGTGTCTGCTTTAGATCTGCGAAGGATACATTCTTATCAATATACAGACCCTCGATTTGATGAAAGAAACAATGTGATCTAGCCGAAATAGCCTCGTTTCTATATACCCTTCCCGGTGAAATTGTACGAATAGGAGGTTGGTTTTCTTCCATGAAACGAACCTGAACCGATGAGGTATGGGTTCTTAGAAGAATATCTGGATCTGTCTGAATAAAGAAAGTGTCTTGCATGTCCCTTGCCGGATGGTGATCAGGCAAATTGAGCGCCGTAAAATTATGCCAGTCATCTTCAATTTCTGGTCCTTCAGAGACGGTAAAACCAATAGTAGAAAAAATATCTATGATTCTATTTCTTACAATAGAAATAGGATGTCTAGATCCTACCTCGATTGGAAACCCTGGCCGCGTTAGATCTTGTTTTGGCGATGATTTGAGCTCTTTAGATTTCAGAACTTGCTTTTGTTCATCAAGTTTTTCTTGAACCTTTGTTTTGAGTTCATTGACTACCTGCCCGAAAGCTTTTTTGTCTTCAGGAGCTACCGATTTAAAGGCGGCGAAAAACGTGTTTAGTGATCCTTTCTTTCCCAGGTATTCTAAGCGAAACGACTCTAGGGACTCTGCAGATGAAGCTTCAAATTGTTTGACTTTTTCTATATGGCCTTTAATTTCCTCGATCATGATTCTGAAATATCTGACAAATTTAATAAAACCTCTGAGAGGCCTTTGGATGTGAATGATTATAAATGATTATTTTAGGGATAAATGAATTTTGATGAATAATTTAAAGTCTGATTTTCCAGCTAGTATTGTTGTTTTCTTTGTTGCATTACCTCTTTGTTTAGGGATTGCATTAGCCTCTGGAGCCCCTCTTATATCGGGGTTAATTGCAGGAATCGTAGGAGGTGTCATTGTAGGTTCTTTGAGCGGTTCGCAAATAGGTGTAAGTGGCCCAGCCGCAGGGTTAGCAGCGATTGTATTAACGGCTATAACTAGTTTAGGAGGCTTTGAGACCTTTTTAGTTGCCGTGATTTTAGCAGGAATCTTTCAAATTATTCTAGGAGTATTGAAAGCTGGTGTAATTGGGTACTTCTTTCCAGCATCTGTCATCAAGGGAATGCTTTCAGCGATTGGAATCATTATTATTCTTAAGCAAATTCCACACTTTTTCGGTTATGATGCTGATTGGGAGGGTGATCTCGGTTTTATCGAGGCGGATGGTAGTAATACCTTTAGCCGTCTTCTTATGACTGCGAAGCAAATTAGCACAGGCTCTACCATTATTTCTGTTATTTCTCTTGCTCTACTAATTTTGTGGGATAAAGTGCTTATTCACAAAGGACAGATTTTTAGAGTTGTCCAAGGCCCTATCGTGGCTGTCGCACTAGGAATTATTTATTCTATATCCTTCGCAGGGGATGTTACTTTAGGTATTTCGCCTGAGCATCTAGTAGCCGTACCTATTTTCGATCTAGGTGCCGGAATAGCGAGTCAACTTACTTTTCCAAACTTTGCCGCAATTCAAAATACCGAGGTTTGGATAGTGGCTATTACCATTAGCGTGGTGGCTAGTTTAGAAACACTACTTTGCGTGGAGGCAACAGACAAAATAGATCCACACAAAAGGGTAACTCCAACGAATCGAGAGTTATTTGCCCAAGGTGTGGGTAATGTCATTTCAGGAGCCATTGGCGGTCTTCCAATTACCCAAGTAATTGTTCGAAGCTCGGCTAATATTCAGTCGGGAAATAAGACCAAGGCATCTGCCATTATTCACGGTTTTCTATTATTAATTGCTGTATTCATCCTACCCAATGTGATTAATCTTATACCACTGTCAGTTCTAGCTGCAATACTATTAATGGTAGGATATAAATTAGCTAAACCTGCGCTATTCAAATCTATGTATCGTCTAGGGAAAAAGCAGTTTGTACCTTTTATAGTTACCATTGTAGGTATTGTGTTTACCGACCTTTTGGTAGGTATCATCCTGGGCCTTGCAACATCTCTAGTGATTATTCTTCTCGAAAGCTTTAACAACTCTCACTTCTTGCATTTGAAAAAGGAGGAGGGCTTAAGTAGTATTGTACTGGCTGAAGAGGTGACATTTTTCAATAAGGCAGCCATACTAAAATCCCTTCAAGAGATTCCTAATGGGAATAAACTTGAGATTGATTTTAGAGCAACTATTTTCATCGATTATGACGTTATTGAAATTCTTCATGAATTTCAAGAAAAGGCGTCAGAAAGAGCTATCTCAATAACCTTCATTTTTGAAAACGAGAAGGTAGAATCGCCAACGAACTTAATTGAACGACTTTTAAATAAGAGAAAAGTTCAGGCGTAGAACAGGCTTAATCGAGGAAACTTACTTCACCTGTACTTACATCGTACATGGCACCTGCAATAGTGATTTTACCCTCCTCTTCTAAGCGTCTAAGAACGTTGGATTTGACTCGGATGTTTTCAACCGATCGCAGTACATTATTTTTTGCCACTTCATTCACAAATTGAAGGTTTGAAGAATTACGCATAGTGGGATCATTTGGCTCAATCGTTTCTTTTACAGAGGCATTGATTTTTGAAAGTAGACTGGTTAGATTTCCTAATTCGACACCGTCACAGGCTCCTTTTACCGCGCCACATGAGGTGTGACCAAGAACCACAATAGCTTTAGATCCTGCTGCGGCACATCCAAACTCTAGGCTACCCAAAATATCTTCATTAATAATATTACCTGCCACGGTTGCAACGAATAAGGATCCAATTCCTTGATCAAATATAGCGCTTACTGGAACCCTTGAATCGATACAGCCTACCACACATGCAAAAGGAAATTGTCCTTTCGAAGTCTCTTTAACTTGTGCAAGCAAGTCACGTTCTCTCATTTCACGACTAATAAATCGTTTGTTGCCCTCTTTTAAAAGTTGAATAGCTTCTTTAGGAGATAATTTCGATTGACTTTCTGCTGTTTGTGTTGGCATGACGAGGAGTATAGATCTTAGCTAAAAGGTAGCAAATTTTTTTATGAAATGACTACTCTTGTATAAATCGTATGGAAGAAGTGACAATCCAACCCGATTGACCGTTGGCAATTTCGATCTTTTGAAATTCTTCAAAAATCTCTATAGGTCTTACTTTGGTACCTTCATGTAATTCAAAAACAACCGGAGCGTCAATTTTTGGGTCGCTAAGCACAGTTACTACTGGCTCAAACACAATAGCGTAATGCTCTGAGCGTTCTGTATTTTGAATAAAGATAAGCGTCAAAAAGGCCATCGAGGCAACAATCAAACTAGGGGAGGCTATTTTCCCTAACCGAGGCTTTACAATTTTTGCAATGGCAAATAATAGAGTAAAAATAAGACTAGTCACAGCCCAGCCTTCAGTGTTCATAAGACCGACCAGAAACTTATAAATTCGTTTTTTAATGGAGTCGGGTAACGGTTCAATTCGGTCGATTCTTTGATTCTCGGCAAATTGTAAATTCGTTAACAGGTCAACGTCATTTTTGAAGTGTAGCAAACCCTTTTCGTAATAGAGGATACTTGATGCTGTTTTACCGTTTTTATAGTAGGCATTACCTAAATTTAAATAGACTTCTTTTGAATGTAGCCCTTCAGCTAACACCTCCTGATATGCTTTTATGGCAGCATCATAATCCTCTTCGAGATAGGCTTTGTTGCCGGTCTCGAAGGCCAATGTGCCTTTTTCAAAACCAGCTTCTTGCGCGGTAATCGTAAGGCTTAAAAAAAGTGTAATAAGTAGGATTAAGCTTCGCATGGGTTTACAAAAGATCGTCAATTATTTTATGAAGCACCTTCAAATCTTCTTCGAAAGGAGCACTTGCCGAGCCACTGTACCTAACCAAAAGGATTCGGTCGTTAATGGCATTAATTCGTTCAATTAGGTTGGTATCGGCACCCAGTGTTTGAAGTTTTTCTTCTCGCTCTTGTTTAGAGGCCGTAGACAAATCGACTCCTGAATACTTTTCTAGACCTGAGAATAGAATTTCAGAAGCGATAGAATAAAACTCAGGGTTTTGTTCTTTGGCTAGTTTCTCCGCTCGTTTTAAAAGCGCCTTGATTTTTTTCGGAAGTGCCTTTTTAGTCCCTTGATCTGACGACCCTAGATTTGCTTTAAGAGCGTTTATGATGGAATTTATAGTGAATCCTATTATAACGAGCAGCGCCAAAATGATATAAAAGGTATTACTTTCAAACCAGGGTGAGGTAACGATTGTAACTAGGCTCGTTTGGTAAGCATTCGATTTAAACCCAGAAGAAGTTGGGGTGTTTTTCTCTACTATTGGTGCTGATGCGCTTGTATTAGGAAGTACGCTACTTCCTTCTACAGTAAGATCAAAAGGATCACTATTTAGTGTTTTGTAGCTTTTTGAATTCGGATCGAAATAGGTAAACTCAATGGGATCGACAGGATAACTTCCTGCATATCTCGGCACTACAGTGTACGAGTTACTCACTGATCCGTTCATACCTTCTCTGTTTACCCTTACGTCATCGGTATATTCGGGATCATACTTTTCGAGCGCTGAGGGTAAACTTAATTCAGGGACAGAAAGTAATTTCAGATTACCTTTCCCGGCAATTTTAACTTTGATTTGGGTAGATTCGTTGGCCTCTAGGCTAGTTCTGCTCGCATCTACTGATAGCTTAAAATCTCCTACAGCTCCACTATAATTAGAAGGTTTTCCCTGTTCAGGCAGATCTTTTACATTAATACTGAGATCACCCGCCTTAACTGTTTTTGTTGCAGATCTCATAATCGGATCACCAAAGAAATCTCTTCTCCCCGTAGGTATTTGAACATAGAGTTCAAGTGCAAAAGGATCTAAGGCCAACGAACCAGATTTCTGAGGGTATAATACTACCGTTTTTAAATCTACCGCGTTGAAACTTTCGTTTTTGAAAGTGGTTCTTCGCGTTTCGTATTCTTTTATAGGCAGGTCTTGGCTCCAAAAATTTTTATAGGTCGGATTCTCAACAGGAATAAAATTATTGATGTACACCCTCGGAGAAAAATAAAGGGTATACGTAACTAAAACTCCTTGATTTAAGTACGGCTTGTCATTGGATAGTGTCGCAACTAGGTAAAGACTTTCATCGGCGATATCTTGGGCGGTCTTCGGTGCATTGGGGTTATCGATGGGGGCTGTTACTAGAACCGTTTTAGGATCAGTGGTATAAACCGTATTATCGATGGATATTGACGCGCTATCAATGATTAATTGTCCTTGTTTCTTGGGTCTTAGGACATAGGTGTACGATTTAGAAAAACTTCGCTTGCCATTGATAAAAGAGGAGCTAATCGACTGAGAAGGGCCCATTAATACCTCGAAATTTTCAAAGGAAGGTGCTTCAAAAAAATCACCATCCTTATTCATTTCAAAGGAAACTCTAAGGCGTTCGTTTTGACCTAATTTCACTTTGCTTAGGACGGTTTCAAATTTAATGTCACTATCCTGAGCCTTTGAGACTAGACTGAAAAGAGAAAATAAGAGTACTACCCAACGTTTCATCACCAATCTTTTTCAACTTTCAATTTACGACCTTGAACCTTTTTAGCGTTCATTTTTTCTTGCACTTTATTCTCTTCATTTTGAAGGGCCTGTAAGAGGTTTTCTATCTGTTGTTTAGAAAGTTCCTGAGGCTTAGGGTTACCTTGAGGCTGCTTGTCTTCTGGTCGTTTTCCTTGTTCCTGTTTTTGATCTCCTTGGCCTTTTTTCTGTTCTTCTTTTTCAGAACCATCTCCCTTCTCATCCTCTGACTCTTTCTCTTTTTCTTTGGAGTCTCCCTGATCACCTTCTTTATCTTCCTGGTCGTTCTCTTTATTTTCTTCGTTTTCTTCGTTTTCTTGTTGATCCTGTTGATCCTGTTGATCTTGATCCTGATTCTGTTCTTGCTGTTGCTCTTCTTTTTTCTTTTTTGCTAACGCAAGATTATACCGAGTTTCTTCATCTGTAGGGTCATTACGCAGTGCCTGTTTATAGGCTTCTATAGCATTATCGTATTCTTCCTTTTGCATATAAACATTGCCTATGTTGTGGAATGCTTTATGGGAGAGATCGGGCTGTGAGCTTCGATTTGCGGCCTCTTTTAGGTGACCAAAAGCTTCCTCAATGTAATTCTCCTGATAGAGTGTTGTTCCAAGATTATAAGGAGCCTCAGCATAAGTGGTATCAATAGCCGATGCTCTTCGAAATAACTGTTCTGCCTTCGATGGAGCAATTATCTTATCGATTCCACTATTGTTGAGTTTTTCAACCTCTAAACGTTGGCCATTTGCAACGAGCCCAATTAATAAGACGATATGAAAGAGTAATCGCTTTCTCATTTTCGAAACCATAGTAGTTTACGCTCAGGAATTAAAAATTCAATGACTAAAATAACAAAGGCAATGGCTATGAACCATTGAAATTGATCTTTATAGTTAGAGTAGGTCTGCGTTTCAAAAGCGGTTTTGTCTAGTTGCGCTAGAAAATCACTAATTGCTGATATCGTTGCTTCAGTGTTTGGAGTATCGATATAAATACCGTTTGTGCTATCTGCTAATTCCTCTAGAACGTCTTTGTTCAGCTTTGAGATGACTACATTGCCTTCACCGTCTTTTTTAAAGCTTCCTTTTGCCATTCCGCCTTCGGGAATTGGACCTCCAGAGGTTGTACCTGTAGCAACGGTGATGATTTGAATGTTCGCCTGGTTGGCGGTTTCGGCGATGATATTTACTCCTGTCTCATTGTGATCTTCTCCGTCAGACAATAAAATGAGTACTCTGCGGGTCTCGGCATTTGGATCGAAAAAAGTACCAGCAAGTTTAATGGCTTCTAAAATGGCTGTTCCTTGAGAAGACATCATGTCTGTATTTACTCCTTTAAGAAACATGCGCGCTGCTCCATAGTCTGTTGTGATAGGAAGTTGCGGGAAGGCAGAGGCTGCGTAAGTAATGATGCCTACTCGGTCTCCCTTGAGTTCAGAAAGGGTTTCTGCAACGATGCGTTTCGCTTTTTCTATACGATTAGGAGCGATGTCCTCAGTGAGCATACTCTTTGAGACATCGACGGCAAAAACTAGATCAACCCCTTCTCTTTTTACCGTACCTAATTGTGTTCCTATTTTAGGATTAGCTAATCCAATGAATGCAAAATAGATAGCGAGAAGAACAAGACTGCGCTTGAGTAAGAGGTTTCGGCTGCTTCGAAGAGGAGCAAGTCTTTCTAGCATTTTATCTCTTAACTTTTCATCGGGCTGAGCTTTCTTAAGCGTATGCTTTTGCCATGCTCGATAACCTATAAAAAGAAGAGTGATCAGCAGAACAACTATCCCGCCTATAGTGAGGTATTGGGTATGTTCGACTAACATCATGACAAGGCTTCTTTAAAAAGGGTGTGACGTAATAAAAGTTCAAGAGCGAGTAGACTCAAGGCTAGGAGCACCCAAAATCTAAAATGCTCTTCATAGGTGTAATAACTAAACTCTTCGATTTCGCTCTTTTCTAGCTCGTTGATTTGATCGTAGATTGCTTCAAGGCTTTGATTATCGGTGGCTCGGTAATAGCTTCCGCCCGTAAGTTCTGACACACTTTTAAGTAACTCTTCATCGATTTCTACTGAGCGCATTCCGTATCTAAACGAACCGTCAGGATTGTAGGCAATTGGACTTAAAGCATTACCATTAGTTCCTAGACCAATCGTGTAAATTTTGATACCATATTCGAGAGCGAGATTGGCAGCAGTTTCAGGTTCAATGAATCCGCTATTGTTCACACCGTCTGTAAGTAAGATGATGATTTTTGAAATTGCATCACTTTCTTTTAGTCGATTCACTGATGTTGCGAGCCCCATTCCGATAGCGGTTCCATCCTCAATAGCTCCGAAGGTTAGCTCAGAAAGTGCAGTGAGCGTAATTGCAGTATCGGTGGTAAGAGGAGTTTTTGTGTAACTTTCTCCGGCATATACCACTAGCCCGATACGGTCGCTTTTTCGGTCTTTAACGAAGTCTGAAGCCACTTCTTTCAAGGCTTCAAGTCGGTTAGGTTGCAGATCTTTGGCGAGCATACTCGAACTCACGTCGATTGAAAGGACGATGTCTATACCACTAGAAGTTTTCGTTTTGGTGTTTACTCCAGAGGTTTGAGGCCTTGCTAGAGCCATGATCAGCGATGCTAAGGCTGCAATACGGAGCACCCAAATTAAAGGGCGTAATTTGGGTTTTAGACCGCTTGGCCGCTTAACACTTGTAGAAAAATTGAAAAAAACAGATTGTTTCGAGGCGCCCTTAAGCTTCCACAGTACAAGTAGTAATAGGATTGCGAAAAGTGCAAACCACTCAGGATTTTTATAAGGAGCTAAAAGTACTTCTCTCATAATTCGGTAGTTACTTTGATAGACTCCATTATTCTAGCGGCTATTTGTTCAGCCCAACGATCTCCGGTCGGATAGGTAATAACGACCTCTTGAGAAAACCCTTTTCCGCCAAAGATAAGATGATCGAATGATCGTTCATTATTCGAAGCATCTAGCGCAGTTCCAAATGAATGATAGCCTGTGACCTCCTCTTTAGTGTTGTAGATTTCTGACTTGGGTAAAATTGTCGAAAAACCTTCTTTTTCAAATCGAAGGAGTTGTGCTTCTGACAGAGCAACAAAGTCAATCTCTGATTCACTTTCTCTTTTTTCAATTCGGATAGAGACGGTTAAATCTTCATTAAGGATCCAACTAAATCCTTCCTCGTTTCTAATTAATGCCTCTGGAGATTCAATACTTACTGGAGGAAAGCCATAACTTGATAAAACCCAGACCTGCTGGTAAGACTTTTTAAAAGGGTTTAGAGTAATGCTATCCCAAAGATTCTGGTAGCCGGTTAGGTATCCATAAACACCAAGTGTTCCTAGCACTACAATTAACGTTGAAACGGCGATGATTGTACGCTGTTTCAATCGATTTTTCTTCTGAGGCACTGTGGTAAGTGCTTCTAATTTTTTTAGGTAACCCACCTCGTAGGCCTCTATGGTTTGACTGATAAGTAAAAGGTCAGCACTTCGCTGCTCATCTGTAACCATTTGTTTTGCGAACTTGTAGAGCTCTGCCCGATTAAGTAGTTCCTTTAAACCAGTCTGCTGTTCCTTAGTTTGTTCGTAATAAGGCTCGTTTTTGCCAAGACTATTTAGTAGGCCAATGAGTTCCTTGGAGGTTCTCTGCTCTGTAGACAATGAGAGTCTTCGATGTAGGTATGTTTTAAAAATAGAGGTTGCTGAGTAATAAATAGATGCTGACTCGATCACTTCTATCTGCTTTAGACTATCAATTGAATTGATTGCCTCTTCAAAGGGGCTAATGACGCGTTTCTTTTCACGAGACCTTTTGAAATAAACAAATAGCCCGATCGCAACGAGAGCAGCGATGAGTACATAGGGCCAATAACTCTTAGGTTCGGGAACTTTTTGACCAAGAGGCTTAATGTCGTAAAGGCCTTGGGCGGTCGTATCCACTACCACATCGTTGATTCGAACAGGAATTGTCTCGGTAGTGTACGGAGTTCTATTAATAGTGATTTGTTGAGGGGCAATAAGATAGTCTCCAGCATCAAACTGAGTAATCTTATAGGTTTTACGAAGCGATAATTGAGGTCTTTTAGATAAAGTGTCTATCCCTGATTCATTGATAACCTCGAGTGGATAAAAGGTTTGCCCTTCTGGAAATAGAATCAAATCCTCAGGATCAGCAGAAGCGCTAAGCTGTACTTCAATTTGCTCCCCGATTAGAAGACTGTCCCGATCTATGGAGGCAGTTACTTCTTGACCATATCCTTGGTGAACCAATAGAGCAAGAACCAGCAATGAGATTATCTTATATGTTGCTAAGAAGCTTTTCATTAGCGATGCTTTGCCTTAAAGAACTGTAGTAGTTTAGAAATATGATCCTCATTTAATTCACAACTTACCATCGGGGCTCCTACCTGAGTAAAACTCTTTTCAAAGTAGGACACGGCTGAATCAATGTCGTTGGTATAGGTTTTAGCAATACTTTTTGACCCGGTATCTACGTAGGTGATCGCATCGTCTTCTAAGGATCTCATAGGGATCAAGCCTAAATTAGGTATTGCCATTTCGAGAGCATCATAAATTCGGAATCCATTTACATCGTGTCGCTTTGCCAAAATTCGCAGCGATTTTTCGTAGCCAGTATCTAGAAAGTCAGATAGTACAAAGACAATAGTTTTCTTTTTAAGATAACCAGAAAGAGATGAGAGCGCCTTGTCGATACTCGTTTTCTGTGCTGGTTTCGTGGGGTCAGAAAGAACGAGGAGTTCTCTAATAATTCGCAGAAGATGGGCTTTTCCCTTCTTGGGAGGTAAGAAAAGCTCAACCTCGTCAGAAAAAGCAAGTAGCCCTACTTTATCATTGTTTTGTAGGGCGGAGAACGCGAGAATTGCGGCGATTTCAATACTTTTTTCAAGCTTGGTAATTTCGCCACTACCGAAAAGACCAGACGAACTAACATCCACAGCTAGCATTAAAGTGAGTTCGCGTTCTTCTTCAAAAACCTTTGAATAGGGCTCCCTATTTCGTGCAGTAACATTCCAGTCGATAGTTCTTACATCATCTCCGTATTCGTACTTTCTTACTTCACTAAAGGTCATACCTCTGCCTTTGAAAGAAGAATGGTATTCTCCTCCAAAAACATGGTCTGAAAGCCTACGAGTTTTAAGAGCAATCTTTCTAACTCGGGCAAGAATGTCAGAGACTTCTAGCATGTAATTTATTAAGGTACTTTGACCGCTTCGAGAACTTGTTCGATGATTTGGACGCTTCCGATCGATTCAGCTTCAGCCTCGTAGGTTAACCCAATACGATGTCTGAGCACATCAAAAATTACCGTTCTAACATCTTCAGGAACCACGAATCCTCTCCCCTGAATGAATGCATAACACTTCGCTGCTTTTGCAAGACTAATACTCCCTCTTGGTGAAGCTCCGAAACTTATCAGTGACTTTAGATGAGCTAAGCCATAATTTTCAGGATACCTTGTTGCGAAAATTAGATCAACGATATATTGCTCAATCTTTTCATCGAGATAAACTTCGTTTACACTTTCTTGGGCTTTGAGGAGATCCTTAGTGCTTAGTACAGCGCTTATCTTATGAGTAGTTGAAGCTAAGTTTTGTCGAATAATCAGCTGCTCATCCTCTCTTTTCGGATAATCAATGACTACTTTCAACATGAAACGATCTACCTGAGCCTCAGGCAAGGTGTAGGTTCCTTCTTGTTCAACAGGGTTTTGGGTTGCCATAACAAGGAAGGGTTGGTCGAGTTTAAAAGTTTCATCACCAATAGTCACTTGTTTTTCTTGCATGGCTTCTAGCAGGGCTGACTGAACCTTTGCAGGTGCACGGTTGATCTCATCAGCCAAAACGAAATTGGCAAAAATGGGACCTTTCTTAACGTTAAAGGCCTGTTCATTCATGTTATAGATAACGGTCCCAATCACATCGGCTGGCAACAGGTCAGGGGTAAACTGAATTCGACTAAAGCTGCCTTTTACTGCCTTCGAAAGCGTATTAATTGCCAAGGTTTTCGCAAGACCCGGGACTCCTTCGAGTAATATATGACCCTTGGCTAATAGACCGATTAAGAGACTGTCTACCATGTGGTTTTGCCCTACAATTGCCTTGGACACTTCGTTTCTCAACGCCGAAATAAAGGCGCTATCTCGTGCTATCTTCTCGTTTAACTCACTAATATCTACACTCATTTCGCTCTGTCTTAAGTTTAGAGGGCGCAAATTCTAAATTCTTATTGCTTTCCCTTGTTAATGATAGGTTAAAAATGCCTGATTTAATAAGGTTTTCACAAAGTTTTGGCTTTTATAAAGTTGTAACTTAAGGCCTGAAAATGGAATCACTATGAAAAAACACTCATTGGTTGTTGGGACGATGACGTGGGGTTGCTGGGGAAGCGCTCTGAACCCCACAGAAATGGCTAATCGTATAGAAGGAGCTCTAGAATTGGGCTTAAACCGATTTGATCATGCTGATATCTATGGAGATTATACTACTGAAGCAGAATTTGGAGCGGCTTTAAAACAGGCCAATGTGGCTAGAGAAGACATTGAGCTAATCACTAAGTGTGGGATTCAAATGACTAGAGGTAGAGCTAATAAAGTCAAGCATTATCAATACGATACCGCTTACATCATTGAGTCGGCAGAACAAAGCTTAAGAAATCTAGGAACTGATTATCTCGATCTTTTTCTATTGCATAGGCCGAGCCCACTTCTCGATACTGAAGAAGTTGGTTTTGCTGTTGCTGCTCTTTTAGATCAAGGGAAGATAAAGTCGTTTGGCTTATCAAATTTTCTTCCGCATCAGGTTGAAAGTGTCATGCGATTTGCTCCAGTACAAGCGAATCAGATTCAGTGTTCGATCACTCATACTGATTCGATGTACGATGGCACCCTAGATCAAGCGAAGCATTTGAATATCGAGCCGATGGCATGGTCACCGCTTGGAGTCCTGTTTAAAAATCCTGATGACGAGGCCGTTGTTCGCATTAGAGCTGTTGTTGACGATCTAATGAAAAAATATGATACCGATTTAGCAGGCTTAGCGTTGGCTTTTCTAGCGAAACATCCGTCTAAGATCAGCCCGGTGGTAGGAACAACTCAAATCAATCGACTCGCTGAGGCAAAGAAAGGTTTTGAGATAGAGTTAGATCTTGAAGACTGGTTTGTATTGCTCGAGGCTGCTAAGGGCACAAGAGTTCCTTAGGGCATGATTAATAAGCGCCTTTTAATTAAAAATTTGCTCGCTCATAATGACGAGAATAGTTTTTATGATAAAAAGCGCAGTATTTCTATTGGCGAAAAGGAGGGTAAGGCGAAGTTTCTCAAGCACGTTTGCGCCTTATCTAATACCAATCCCTTGAACAACTCTTACATTGTTGTTGGGGTCGAGGATTTAGATAGTAGTATCGTTGGTGTTGATTTTTTTGACGACAGCAAAATTCAGAATCTAGTTAATGCCTATTTAGATCATCCGCCAAAGGTTTCGTATGAGAACATACCCTTTCCACATTTGTCTGATAATAAGGTAGTCGGCCTGATTACGATTCGATCCTCTGGCAAACTTTGCTCCCTTAGAAAAAACATTTGGAAGTATTATGGAGGAGCTGTTTTTTATCGCGAGGGTAGTATGTCGGTTCCGAAAAACTTCGAATCTGAATTGCGCGATACCAATTCAACAATTGTTCAAGATCTAGAACGCCACTCCGAAAATAACATTGAACTTACCCTTGACGGGGTGATTGATTTTATTCGAAATCGTCATCCTGATATGCCGAGTGATTATAAGGTTTTCAAAGAGCAATTTGTAGTGTGTTGGGCTGGACAAGTAAAGAAAGTCAAGGATAAGACTTATTATTCACGAGTTGATATCGAATTGATTAATGAACAGGTAAGATTGTTCTATTCTGCCCTTGACGAGATAGAGATTACTTATACTAATGATACCTTCAGTCTAACCGAGTATGTGTTTCTTGGGCTTGGAGATAAAAAATATTATCCGCTCGAGCGATTAGATATTTGTTTTGAAGAGAATGGTACTTATCAGATGAATACCGAACTAATTTTTGAGCCTCCCCGTTATGACACTCGAGAATTATTTCACGTATACAATACGAATAACACTTTGGTTAAGCTTCTAGAGCAAAAGGTTCGGCTTTCTGAAAATCAATTAGTAGATCTAAGACGACTTTCTGATACCTATTTAATCTGTTTCTTAAATGGATTTGAAGAAGCCAAAGAACAGTTAGAAAATGTTAGGGGACTTATTAAAGCAATAGACCAAGAGGCTTATGCCTCGGTTAAAGAAGCACTTCGAGTAATTCGAAAAGTAAGGTATAACTAGAGGGCCTACATAAGATCTATTGCTCTCGGAAGTGCGGCAATGGCTCCATAACTCTGCGCCGTAAATGCTCCAGCTTTGTTCGCGATACTCACTGCTTCAGTCATCCACTCCTTGTCTTTTAACGCGCATGTTGATGGTGCTTTGGAAAGAGTGGCGAGTAGACATCCGATAAAAGCATCTCCAGAACCTGTGGTATCAATCGCTTTAACGGGGATGGTAGGAATAGTCGCTCTTTGATCACTATCAAAACTCAAAAGGGTTCCTTGCTTTCCAAGAGTGATACATATCGTCGCATTGGTCATTTTATGAAAGAATCTGCAAGCCTCTTCGAGGTCATCGGTTTTTGCGAGCAGTTTCGCCTCTTCTTCGCTTAGTTTTATTAGGTGAGCCTTAGAGATGAAACGCAGTGACTTCTTGATAAAATCTTCAGGATCGAATCGGTGTAGATCATGACGGTAATTAGGGTCAAAACTGATGAGCGCCCCATTGGCTATCGCCTCTTCTAGGTAAGTCGAATAAGTATGTTCTAGGCTTCCACCTAAAAAGGAGGTTGCGGCTCCAAAGTGAATAATTTGTTCAGAGAACTTATCAGCTAGTACACTGTCATAGGTCAGTTCCCGATCAGCTCCTCTCGAGAATACAAAGTCACGTTCACCATCGGCACCGAGATTTACAAAAGCGAGCGTAGTAAAAGTGGAAACACGTTGTAAAAAATCTATACCAACGCCTTCTTCTTCTAAGGTCTCTGTTAAGAAGTTTCCGAAAGGGTCGCTACCCACAGCTCCAACAAAATAGCTGTAACCATCAAGGCGACTCACTGCAGCGGCTACATTCGCAGGAGCTCCACCCGCTTTTTTAAGGAACTTATCGGTTTTTGTAAGAGAGGGATGCCCTCCTTGCCCAACGAAATCAATCAATAACTCTCCGATACAAAACACCTTCTTCATAGGGTAGATTTTAAGGGTCCAAAGTACTAATTTTGACGTAAACTGAAAGATTGAAACGCACACTCGCTATAGGAGATATTCACTCCGGAAAAAAGGGGCTACAACAGGTATTAGATCGCGCTAATGTTACCGATCAAGACCATCTTATTTTTCTAGGGGATTATGTGGATGGATGGAGCGAAGCCCATCAAACGATCGATTTTTTGATTACTCTCAGAGATCGATATCGCTGTACTTTCATTCGCGGTAATCACGATGACCTTTGCCTCAACTATTTGATCAGATCTGAGGCCCCTGAAAATTGGTTGCTTCATGGAGGAGCTGCTACGAAAAAAAGCTACGACGGTCTAGACCGAGTTCATCAGGAACTTCATATTACTTTTTTAAAAAGTCTTGAAGATTACCGATTAGATGAACATAATCGACTTTTTCTTCATGCTGGCTTTACCAATTTAAGAGGAGTTGAACAAGAGTATTTCTCCAAGATGTTTTACTGGGATCGAACACTTTGGGAACTGGCAAAGGTGGTAGAAAAAACAGAATACAAAGAACTACCCCCGAGATTAAAACAATATAACGAGATCTTTATTGGTCATACTCCGATCTCCAAGGAATCCTTTGTTTCGCCTCAGCGTGCTGCCAATGTTTGGAATATAGATACTGGAGCTGCCTTTATGGGAGGGGTAACTATACTAAATGTAGACACTAAAGAATTTTGGCAAAGTGATCCCTTGAATGAACTATATCAGGGGGAGCCAGGAAGAAATCTTGCCCCAAAATAAAAAACCCCGCAGGACCGCGGGGCTTTAGCCAGGTTTGTTTGGCATCGTGTGTACTAACAACAAAAACAAAAACTTAGAGTTACACAATTCTAAATTAAGTGGGAATGATTAATTATGCGCTTGTTCGACGTCTTTAACAAGTGGAAATCGATGTATTCCAATAAGTAACCCCTTATTTTTGCAGCATGGCAAGAGATGAAAAACTAAAAGATCGATTTGATGCACTTATTGTGAAACTATCTGATCAATTCTCTGATGGAGATCCTTTGGATATGGAAGGAATGATTTATTTGGTCGGCGTTCAAGAGTTAGGGAAATTGCATCGCAAGTTTAAAAAGGACGAAAAAATCAATTTGATGCACATTGCAATTTGCCGTCTTTTAGAGCCTTATGGATATTACGAATTCTCTCATTTTGATGAGGAAGGTTGGCCTCATTATAAGGTGATCGACGAACTTCCCCATTTAAAGTCGGGGGAGCAATCTATCCTTATGAAAGAGGCACTAGTGAATTACTTTATTGAAAGAAACTATATTGAATGAACCTTGAATATTACGCTGTAATTTTTACCTCAACCACAGGCGATGATTTAAGTGATTATCAGGAGTGGTCAGATAAAATGATAGAACTAGCCAATAGTATTCCAGGTTTTATCTCTGTTGAATCGGCACGAAGTGCTGTCGGAATCACTGTATCGTACTGGAAAGACCTTGAAAGCATTTCTAATTTTAAAAGACTTGCCGATCATCGCTACGCGCAACAGCGAGGACGTGATCAGTGGTATCGAAATTATCGGGTAAGGATTTGCCGCGTAGAGCGTGATTACTCTTTTCCCTAGTTGAGTTTTTCTTTCAGTGATTCAAAAATTTCTGTGGCCGAGGCTCCCTTTTCTACTACTTTATAAACAGCATCAATAATTGGTGTTCGAAGCGCCTTTTTCTGAGACTTTGCCATGAGATAAACAGGTTTTACCGCATAGGCTCCTTCTGCAATCATCTTTTCTGCTTTAAACGTTTCTTCTACGGTCATGCCTTGTCCCAGGCGATGACCAAAACGTTTGTTTCTACTATGGTCTGAGTAGGCGGTGACCAAAAGATCTCCGAGGTAAGCAGATTGATTGATGTTGCGCTTCATCTTGTATATACGGCCTAGATAGCGTTTCATTTCTCTAATGGCATTAGAAATCAAAACGCTTTGAAAATTATCTCCGTATCCTAAGCCTGATGCGATTCCTGCAGCAATGGCGTACACATTTTTTAATACTGCAGCATACTCGGTGCCGATTATATCGTTTCCGGTAGAGACTCTTATATAGGCGTTTGATAGAGTAGCCTTCATTTGATCGGCTTTTAGAGTATCTACGGCAGATACCGTAAGGTAGGAGCGTCTTTCGAGCGCAATTTCTTCGGCGTGACAGGGGCCTGAGATTACCCCAAAATTTTTCAATTCTACGGCTGCGTATTCAGCTAGGTAATCACCGATAATTTGACCGGTTTCAGGAACCATCCCTTTGACCGCTGAAAAGATAGTTTTGCCTTTGAGCAAATCTAAAAATGGATGTAGGCTTTGATGTATAAATGCAGAGGGTATGGCGATAACCACCGTAGATGATGCAGCTATTGCTTCCTCGATATTATTTGTGGCGTGGACAAGGCTCGTATTAAGTTGAACGCTGCTGAGGTAATGAGGGTTTTGTCCCGACGTGTTAATGGCTTTTACTCCGTCATCTTCTTTAACGTACCAGGTTACAGTAACCTCGTTGTCATTAAATATTTTGACAAGTGCGGTACCAAAACTTCCTCCCCCTAATACCGTTAGGGACTGGTGCTTCGCCATAATTATAGCGTACGAAGATACTCTGCTACTGCTTTTGCTTCGTCTTCGGACAGGTTCTGACTGATCATCAGAGCGTTATTGTATTCTTTCAGAAGGGCCTTTGCTATCGGATCTTTCTGTAGCATTTCATTAGTATTAAGCAACAGGTTTAATACCCATTCTGGGCTGCGTCGATCGTAAACACCTTTTAACGCAGGACCAATCATTCTGCGGTCTACTAAGTGACATGCAGTACATTTACCAGCGTAAATACTCTTTCCTTTTTCAGCTAGACCTGTATCGATTGCCGTACTAAACTCGTAAGAAGTAATAGGACCCAAACCTATGTTAGAAAGGTCTATGGGCACCTCAGAATTGCTCGATTCTGTTTTTGAGGCTTCTTTTTTACGGGTTACTTCGAAACCTTTGCTCTCCTTTTTAGGACTTTCACCGCAGCTCGAAATGATTAAGGCAAGACCAACGAATAGTATTGATTTACGCATGCTAAAATTTTTGATAAATGTAACCCGGACATTCATCTTAGGCAACTATTTACTCTGTTTATAATGATTTAAACGCTGTTGTTGAATTTCTAACGCCTGCTCAAATTCTTCATGTAGTCGCTTAATGAGCTCTTCGGTACTCGGACAATCATTAATAGCACTTACTCCATGACCTGCTGACCAAATTGTTTTCCAAGCCTTGGCTTCTGAATTCATATCTAACCCAGGGTCTAATTTTGCTGTTCGAGCGTAATCCTCTGGACCTATACCGGCAGCGCTTAAGCTTGCCTCCATAAAGTTGGCAGGTATTCCCGAAACAGATGATGTGTGTACAATATCGCTAGAGGTACTTTCGATTACCATCTTTTTATACTCTTCTTGGGCTTTACTTTCCTTGGTATTGATAAATCGAGTTCCCATATACGCCATATCTGCCCCCATCTGTAGTACAGTAGCGATATCTTGACCAGTTGAGATAGATCCCGCAACAACAATGGTTTTGTCAAAAACCTTTCTCACGTCTTTTATAAGCGCCATTGGGTTAATCGTGCCTGAGTGTCCTCCTGCTCCTGCGGATACAAGAATAAGGCCATCAACTCCGGCCTCAGCAGCCTTTTCGGCGTGACGTTTTTTGACAATATCGTGAAAGACTAAACCTCCATAAGAATGAATCGTATCAACCAGAAGTGAAATAGCGCCAAGGGAGGTAATTACCAATGGAACCTGATGTTTCACGCACAATTTTACATCCTCTTCTAGTCGTGTATTGGTTGGGTGAACGATTAGATTTACTCCGAAGGGTGCAGCCTTTTTACCGGTAACTTGTTCAAACTCATTTAGAGCAGCCTTTATCTCGATCAGCCACTCTTCAAATCCTTCGCTAGTTCGTTGATTTAATGCAGGAAATGTACCGACTACACCGTTTTTGCAACATTCGATGACCAAGTCAGGTCCTGATACAAGAAACATAGGAGCCGCAATAGCGGGTAAACTGGTTTGATTGAGTGGAGCAGGTAGGGGTTTCATAGCGTTTAATTTTCTTAAAACTACGAAACTTCTTTCTTCTCTGAAGGCATTCTAACTCGCTTACTTGCTAAATAT
>PZPI01000079.1 GCA_003045935.1 Bacteroidota bacterium
TCATACTCTCCCTATTGATTATTCCTATCATTTATAGTTATATGTCGCTGCCTAAAAACAAACACTTGCAGCACTTAAATACTCCGTGGATTGACCTATTTGTGAAAACCATGGAAAATATTGTCCGGGAGCATCGAATTACCGTTTACATCACCTCGGTGGTTTTACTCGTTTTAAGTATCATTGGTATTTATCAAATTGAAATAACCGGTAGCAGAATCGAAGACCTTCCTAAAAACACAGATTTTTACGAAGACATTCTCTTCTATGAAAAAGACTTCAATGGAATCTTACCGGTAGAGATACTTGTGGATACCGGAAAAGAAAATGGCGCCCTATCTGGGGCTACTTTATCTAGAGTTGAAAAGCTGTCTGAAGAAATTGGAGAAAATCCTGAACTATCAACCCCCCTATCGATCAGTAAACTCTTTAAATACGCAAAACAAGCTTATTACAAGGGGCTTCGAAAATATTACCAATTACCCACAAGACAGGAGCGCAATTTTATCCTAGATGCGGCAAATACGGCTTTAAGCAGCGAGGCAGATCTTACTAGCTCAATGGTTGATAGTGAAAATAGACGTATACGACTTTCTCTCATGATGAAGGACGTTAAGACGAGTCGCATGGAAGAAATTGAAGACGATTTGAATAAATCGATAGAAAAAATCTTTCCAAAAGAACGGTATGATGTGGCGCTCACGGGAAAGGCTCTACTCTATTTGAAAGGCACGCGATACCTTGTAAACAATTTGGTGCTTTCCTTATTTCTTGCAGTAGTATTAATCTCACTACTTATGGCCTATCTCTTTAGGTCTTTCCAAATGATTATAATCTCTCTAGTTCCTAATTTATTACCGCTAATTATTACAGCTGGAATTATGGGATTCATCGGAGTTCCCATCAAACCCTCGACCATTCTTATTTTCAGTATTGCATTTGGGATTTCGGTCGATGACACGATACACTTCTTAGCAAAATATCGACAAGAGTTGGTGCAAAATAACTGGCAAATCAAGAAATCAGTTTATGCAGCACTAAAAGAAACTGGGGTAAGTATGTTCTATACCTCGATTGTTTTATTTTTCGGATTCTCTGTATTTATGATCAGTAATTATGGTGGAACCAAGGCACTAGGAGGATTAATATCTGCTACCCTACTATTCGCTATGCTTGCTAATCTTGTTTTATTACCATGCCTTTTACTTTCCTTAGAAAGAAATATTGCGAATAACCGAGTACTTAAGCAACCTAAAATCGACATTCTACCGAAAGATGTAGAGGCAGAAGCTTAGAGGTCCCCTTTAGAACAAGTATCTTTACTTTATAGAAATAAGAAAATGAAGACAGCAACGATCAAATCACTACTTGAAGACCCTCAAATAGGAAATGAGGTGATTGTAATGGGATGGGTAAGAACCTTTAGAAGCAATCGCTTTATAGCCATTAACGATGGTTCAACTTTACAAAACCTTCAGTGTGTAATTGATTTTGAAAATACCGATGAAAAACTTCTAAAAGAAATTAATACCGGGGCATGCCTAAAATTAACCGGAAAGTTAGAAGAGAGTCAAGGAAAGGGTCAAAGCGTTGAGGTACAAGTAGAAACGCTCGAATTACTTGGACCCTCTGACCCTAATCAATATCCGATTCAACCGAAGAAACACAGTTTAGAATTTCTTCGTGAAAAAGCTCATCTGCGTATCAGAACAAGCACCTTTTCTGCAATCATGCGTGTTCGTTCAAAACTAGCATTTGCTGTTCATCAATATTTTAACGAGCAAGGATTCTTCTACATGCACACCCCAATTATTACGGGATCAGATGCTGAAGGGGCTGGGGAAATGTTCAGGGTTTCAACCTTAGACCCAAAGAACCCACCTCTAAACGAGGAAAGGAATATCGACTACAAAGAAGACTTTTTCGGAAAAGAAACGAATCTAACTGTTTCTGGACAGCTTGAAGGAGAAACCTATGCAATGGGGCTTGGTAAAATCTACACTTTCGGACCAACCTTTAGAGCAGAGAATTCAAATACTTCGAGACACCTTGCAGAGTTCTGGATGATCGAACCAGAAATGGCCTTTTATGATCTCGAAGACAACATGGAACTCGCAGAGGACTTTATTAAGTATACCATTCGTTATGTTTTAGAACACTGTAAAGAAGACCTCGAATTTCTTGAAAACAGATTATTAGACGAAGAAAAAACTAAACCTCAGAACGAGCGAAGTCCAATGCCTCTTATCGAAAAACTTCGTTTTGTTGTCGACAACGAATTCAAGAGAGTTAGTTACACTGAAGCCATTGACGTTTTAAGAAACTCCAAAGCCAATAAAAAGAAGCGTTTTCAATATCCTGTTAATGAGTGGGGTATCGATTTGCAAAGTGAACACGAAAGATACCTAGTTGAAAAGCATTTTAACGCACCTGTAATCCTTTACAATTATCCGGCCAACATCAAAGCCTTCTATATGCGTTTAAATGACGATGAGAAGACTGTAAGAGCCATGGATGTACTTTTCCCAGGTATTGGAGAGATCGTTGGAGGATCACAACGAGAAGAGCGCCTAGAAGTTCTGAAAAAGAAAATGGAAGTCTTAGGTATCGATGAAGAAGAGCTTTATTGGTATCTCGATCTTAGACGCTTTGGATCGGCGATTCATAGCGGTTTTGGTCTAGGATTCGAAAGACTCGTATTATTTGCAACGGGTATGGGAAATATACGCGATGTAATACCTTACCCACGTACACCCCAGAACGCAGAGTTTTAAGACATGTTAAAGCAGCATCTTCAATTAAAGCTAAGTCAAAAGCTGTCACCACAGCAGATTCAGCTGATGAAGTTAATTCAGCTGCCCACTCAAGCATTTGAGGAACGTATTAAGCAAGAGATTGAAGAAAACCCTGCCTTAGAAACAGGCAAGGAAGAATCTGAAGACCCCTTCGAGGTCGAAATGAATGACGATTTTGAGTCGACCGAAAAGGATCAATCTGAGGAAATCAATGTTGAAGAGTATCTCAGTGAAGACGATACTCCAGATTACAAAACGAGTCTATCAAGTTCTCCAGCTGAAGATGAAAATCAAACCCCTTATGCTGCTGGACAATCCTTCTATGGTTATCTAATCGAGCAACTATCAACCTTTAATCTAGAACCTGAGCAATATCTAATCGCAGAATATCTAGTGGGGAGTCTAGATGAAAGTGGTTACCTCAGAAGACCTTTAGAAGATATTATAGACGACCTGGCATTTAGTATAGGTATATTCATCAATGAAGGCCAAATTAAAGAGGCTCTTTTTACCGTCCAACAATTAGACCCAGCAGGGATCGGAGCAAGAGATATATCAGAATGCCTTAGCCTACAATTAAAACGTCAAACAAAAAGTGCCTCACGTGATTTAGCTATCGAAATCATAGACGAAAGTTTCGACTTGTTCTCTAAAAAGCACTTCGATAAAATCTTACAAAAGCACAAAATCGATGAAGACGCTTTAAAAACGGCGATTACAAAAATTGAAAGACTTAATCCTAAACCCGGAGGAGGTTTTTCATCAGGACTTCGAATGAATCGCCAAGTTGTACCAGATTTTATTTTGAGGATCGAGGACGATCAAATCGATCTACAACTCAATGCGAGAAATGCACCAGAACTACACCTCTCACGCTCTTACAAAGAACTTTTTGAGACCTATAAACAAGGAGGAAGTAACAAAGCGCAAAAGGAGGCTGTACAATTTGTAAAACAGAAATTGGATGCCGCGAAATGGTTCATTGACGCCATAAGACAACGACAGCAAACCCTTATCGTAACTCTTCAGGCAATTGTCAATTATCAAACCGCCTATTTTCTAAGTGGGGACGAAAGAGATTTAAAACCGATGATTTTAAGAGATATTGCAGAACTTACAGGTCTTGATATTTCTACCATATCTCGCGTAGCCAACAGCAAGTATATAGACACCCCCTACGGTACTCAACTCGTAAAAAGCTACTTCTCAGAGGCAATGACTAACGAGGAGGGTGAGAGCGTATCAACTAGAGAAATTAAATCTACTTTAAAAGAACTTATCGAATCAGAAGACAAAAGCAAGCCACTCACCGACGAAAAATTAGGTAAACTACTAAAGGATAGAGGATATAAGGTGGCTCGACGAACCGTCGCAAAATATCGTGAACAACTCGACCTACCAGTTGCTCGATTACGAAAAAGTTTATAATAAAAAAGGCCTCCAATGGAAGCCTTTTAAAATAATACAATCAAACTATCTACTGAATGTTGTTGAAGGCGTTACCCTCATAAGTAGTATAGTTTACTTTCAGTGCATTTACTTTTCTAAGCTCTTGCTTAATATCCATAACAATACCCATAGAGGCATTTTTATCGACTTTAAGAGCCGTTGTAAGTACATTCTGAAGTTCTTGTGGTTTGGTGGCTCTTTCTGCTAAAACATAAGAACCTACTTCACTAACATTAGCGAACTTATCGTTCAACTGAATCTTAGGCTCCTCTCCAAAAGTCTTTGCATACTCTTGGGTTGGTTTACCAGCGTAGATATAAATCACACGGTCCTTTTTCTCGAGTTTCTTAATCTGATCGGCATTAGGAAGAACATTCTCTACAAATAGTGAGCTATCCTTCATTGTAGTTACCGTCATAAAGAAAAAGAGTAGCATGAATACGATATCAGGAAGCGATGCTGTCGATACCGCTGGCAAATCCCCGTCTTTTTTCTTGGCAAATTTTGACATGATCTCTAATTCTTAAAATTAAATTTTACTCGTTTCAGCCTCAGATAGTTTTTGAGGGAATAGCTCTTGAATACGCTGAACCTTCTCTTTGAGTTCGTCACGAACACTAGAAGGAGTTTCAGGATTTAGATACTCGCTCTCCATGTCTGTAAAGTCTCTGTTATATAAACGACGAGACTCACGGTTTCTAAGGTCATTGTAAGCACCAACTAATTCATTTTGAACAGTAATGTAGGTCTTGTAAGCTGTTTCACGATCGTTCTTCAAAGAGATAATCGCCTTTTGAGGATTATCTGATGAAGATGCGTCGCGCTTTCCTTGACAATAATTACAGTACTCTGGTGAACCTGCAGGTGCTCCACCGTTATCTAAGAATGCAATGGCCGCATCTCTAAGATTTTCTAGGTTCATAAGTTCTTCTTCAACTAAAAGTTGACCAGACTTATTGATACTTACGGTGAAGATATTCTTTTGCTTAATTACAACATCGGTATCAGGCGGTTCAATCGGCGGAAGCATTCGGTCGAGTCCAGCATCTGTTTCAATAGTAGTAGTTACTAAGAAAAAGATGAGTAGCAAGAATGCGATATCCGCCATAGAGCCGGCATTAACCTCTGGTGCTCCTTTTCTTCTTGGCATATCTCTGAATTTTATCTTCCGGTTAAACGCTTTAGGCTAGGTATTACCATCAGTACAATCGCGATAAGCACCATTCCGAAGAAGATGTTTAGCAGTGTACCAATAGTTTTTACCGTTCCTACGGTTGTAGTTAATCCTCTTTCTGTTTGAACTGCCTCAACAACAACTTCTTCTCCACCTGCCATTAGGTAGCCAACAAGTGTAAGTACTCCTGCGAATGCAAGAGTTTTAAGAACTCGCTTAAGACCACCTTCTGAAGTAAAAGTCTTCTTCAATCCAAAGAATACAGAAGCAGCAGTAGCAATTAACAATAATAGGAATACGATCTTAAACATAAGATCCATTGGAAGGCTCTCAATCGCCTGGCTTGGCGGCATATCCGAAGCTGGTAAGCTATACCACAGGATCGTTGAAAGCACCCCTAGGACGATTAGAACTATTTTAATGATTTTGTGCATGACTTAAGATTTTATACGTTCTACAAATTACTTCTTCGAAGCGGCAAGCATGTCGATTAATGAGATAGAAGAATCTTCCATATCATTTACAATCGCATCAATTTTTGCAATAATGTAGTTGTAGAAAATCTGAAGGATAATCGCAGTAATAAGACCGAATACAGTAGTTAAAAGTGCTACCTGAATATCACCTGCAATTAGTGAAGCCGAAAGGTTACCTACAGCAGCAATCTTTTGGAAGGCCTGAATCATACCGATTACCGTACCCATGAACCCAAGCATCGGCGCGATAGCGATGAAAAGTGATAACCAAGAAACGTTTTTCTCAAGTTGTCCCATTTGAACACCTCCATAAGAAACAACCGCTTTCTCAGCAGCCTCAAGACCTTCGCCTGAACGCTCTAAACCTTGGTAGTAAATTGAAGCAACAGGACCAGCAGTCTCACGGCAAACATTCTTTGCCTCTTCAACTCCACCTGAAGCTAAAGCAGCCTCAACACTCTCTTTAAGTGCAGTAGTGTTAGTTGTAGCCATATTTAGGTAAATGATACGCTCGATGGCAACAGCAAGACCTAAAATTAGACAAAGAAGTACGATACCCATGAAGGCAGGACCCCCTTGAATAAACTGCTCTTTAAGCACTTGAGTAAATCCTTTAGAAGCAGCAGCCTCTTCTTGTAGAACAGCTGCAGAAGCAGAAGCTGAACCTAAGATGAACATTCCAGCAGTAGCTAAGGTCAACGATATTTTTTTCATTTTTTTTGACTTAAAATTTGTTAGTTAACGAGTTAAAGATAAAAAATAATGTTTTGCGCTTTTCGAAGCGATGAGCAAGAAACAAAAAATAACAGACGTAAAAAAATTGCTTTCGTTATTTTCTA